>CAVGKH010000037.1:0-15518 GCA_963629755.1 Gemmiger sp. | reverse complement strand
GCTTTGTAGGTAAAATCGACTGATAACCAAAAATGTATCCTTTTCTTAGGGAAAGGGGCAAGGGTCTGCCCGATATCAGCCTTTTGCAGCCGCTGGCGGCGGCGTTTCGCGTTTCGGTGGCTGAGCTGCTGGCGGGCAGCCTGGTGCAGAACACCAATGTGAGCGCCAACATGATGCGCACGGTGTTTCATGTGTGCCCGGTGTGCGGCAATGTGCTGCTTGCTGCGGGGGAGGCCTCGGTAAGCTGCCACGGCATTGCACTGCCCGCGTTGACGGCGGAAGAACCCGATGCGCACCACGCAGCAATGGCAGAAAAGATCGAAGATGAGATCTTTGTTTCGGTCGATCATGAAATGACGAAATCGCATTATATCTCATTTATGGCTGCCGTAAGCGGCGACCGGGTGCAGTTGGTAAAGCTGTATCCCGAAGGGCCTGCCGAAGTGCGCTTTCGCCGCAGCGGCATTCGCCGGGTATACTATTACTGCAACCAGGACGGATTGTTTTGCATTCGCGTGTAACCCCCTGTAAAAAACGCCCTCGCACTTCTTGTTCGGCTATGTGCCGCAGAGGTGCAGGGGCGCTTTTTGGTTTATTTTACTTTACGGTCGGCCAACACGGCAAAGGCAAGCTCGGTGGTGAGAGCGCTCAGGGCAGCTACCTTGGCCTGGTCTTTGGGAGAAGTTTTGTAATAGTAGGGGGTCATTTTAAAAAGCTCATCGATTTTTTGCGGGGTGTCGAGTGTTAAGCTCCAGCACAGATCTTTGCGGGCGATGCCCTCAAAGCCGGGCAGGGCCTGCTCTACGGCGGCGTTTTCGTAAGGCTTTTCATAAATGGCAGCCTTTAAGCCAAATAGATGCCTTGGCAGCGGCACGGCGCGCAGCAGCACGCCGCCCGGCTTTAACACACGGGCAAACTCCCCGGCGGCGCAGGGGGCAAAGATATCCAGAATAATATCGCAGCTTTCACTCAAAACCGGCAGGCGGAACGCGCTGGCTACCACAGCCTGTTTTTGAAACGGTCGGCGGGCAATGGCCTTGGCGGAATCACGCGAAATATCAATGGCGGCAATTTCGGGGGCTTTGCCTGCACTGGTGAGCGCGGCGGCTACGGCCTCGGTGTAATAGCCCTCGCCGCAGCCTGCATCGAGCACAGCGCAGGGGGCCGGGGCATACTGCACGGCAAGCTCAGCCACACAGTCGCACAGGGGCTGGTAAAAGCCCTGCTCTAAAAAGCGGGTGCGGGCTTCTACCATCAGGCGGTCATCGCCATGGCGGCGCGCAGCGCTGGCCTGGCTTTGCAGCAGGTTAAAATAGCCCTGGCGGGCACGGTCAAACTTATGCCCGGCGGGGCAGAAGGCTTCTTTTTCGGCAAAAGAAAGCGCCTGGCCGCACACGGGGCAGCAGAAAATTTTCATAAAAACCTTTCTTTTAAAACAGCCGTTTATGAAGGCGGCCGGGGTTATGATCAGGATGATAACAGGCAAGCTTATTATAAACGCTGGCTTTGAATTATGCAAACTTTGCACCGAATTATGGGCAAAATGAACAAGATAACTAAAAAGAATCGTGGCTATTAGAAAAAAGAATCACAAAAAAGCGGGTTTGTGATTTTAAAGGATGGAAACCCCGGTCAAATATGTTATAATAGCTTCAAAGCCGAGCCGTTGACTGCTTGCAGCCGGCTGCACAAAGAACGGACACTGAAACCGGGCATACCCCGGATTGTGGAAGAAAGGACAGCTTACCATGAAGTTCTACATTGATACCGCAAATGTGGATGAGATCCGCGCAGCAAACGATATGGGCATTATTGCCGGTGTTACCACCAACCCCAGCCTGATCGCTAAAGAGGGCCGCGATTATGCCGAGACCCTGAAAGAGATCGCTACCATCGTAGACGGCCCCATTTCCGGCGAGGTAAAGGCCACCACGAAGGATGCCGCTACCATGATCGAAGAGGGCAAGGCCATTTATGCGCTGGACCCCAAGCACATGGTGGTCAAGATCCCCATGACCACCGAGGGCCTGAAGGCCATCAAGGCTCTGTCGGCTCTGGGCATTCCCACCAACTGCACGCTGATCTTCAGCGCCAACCAGGCTTTGCTGGCAGCACGCGCAGGCGCTACCTATGTAAGCCCCTTCCTGGGCCGCTTGGACGATATCAATGAAGACGGCATTCCTCTGATCGAGACCATTTCTGAAATGTTCAGCAACTACCCCGACATCAACACCCAAATCATCTGTGCCAGCGTGCGCACCCCCGTGCATGTAACGGCCTGCGCTTTGGCCGGTGCCGATATTGCCACCGTGCCTTACAAGGTGCTGATGCAGATGACCAAGCACCCGCTGACCGATCAGGGCATTGAAAAGTTCATTGCAGACTATGTAAAGGTGTTCGGCGAATAAGCCGTAATTCTGCATAAGAGCTTCGGCCTCGGTAGTGGGGCCGAGGAACGCTGATATATCAAGGAGCTTACCATGACAGAAAAAGAAAACCTGCAGCTTCAGATCGAAGCCTGCGATGTGCGCCGCAATGCGCTCATTGCCATTCACGCCTGCAACAGCGGCCACCCGGGCGGCAGTCTTTCCGCCGCCGACCTGCTCACCTATCTGTATTTCAAGGGCATGAAGATCGACCCCCAAAACCCCAAGTGGTACGACCGCGACCGCTTTGTGCTGAGCAAGGGCCACGCTGCCCCCGGCCTGTACAGTGCTTTGGCACTGCGCGGCTTCTTCCCCGTGGAGGAGCTTACCACCCTGCGTAAGATCGGCAGCCGCCTGCAGGGCCACCCCAACATGAATACCGTGCCCGGTGTGGATATGAGCACCGGCTCTCTGGGCCAGGGCATTTCGGCCGCCGCCGGTATGGCCAAGGCCGCCAAGTATCTGAATAAGGATATCACCGTTTATACCCTGATGGGTGACGGCGAGCTGGCCGAGGGCGAATGCTGGGAAGCCTTTATGTTTGCTGCCAACTACAAGCTGGATAACCTGTGCGTATTTGTGGATGTGAACTGCCTGCAGATCGACGGCCGCACCAGCGATGTGATGAACACCGAGCCTCTGGACAAAAAGTTTGAGGCTTTCGGTTTCCGCCTGCTCAAGATCGACGGCCACAGCATGGCTGATATTGAAAAGGCCGATGAATTCTACAAGGCCGGCAAGGGCCAGGGCGTGCCCACCGTGATTTTGATGAGCACCCTCAAGGGCAAGGGCGTAAGCTTTATGGAAGACCAGGCCGGCTGGCACGGCAAGGCTCCCAGCGACGAGGAACTGGAAAAAGCTTTGGCAGAGCTGGATGCAGCCAAGGCAGAACTGGAGGCAAAGTGCAATGGCTGATATGAAAAAGATCGCCACCCGCGAAAGCTATGGCAAGGCCATTACCAAGCTGGGTGAAGAGCATAGCGATATCGTGGTGATGGATGCCGACCTGGCAGGCTCTACCAAGAGCGGCGTGTTCCGCAAGGCTTTCCCTGACCGCCACTTTAACTGCGGCATTGCCGAGGGCAACATGATGGCTGTGGCCGCCGGTATGGCTGCCATGGGCCTGGTGCCCTATGTGAGCAGCTTTGCCATGTTTGCTGCCGGCCGTGCCTTTGAGCAGATCCGCAACTCCATCGGCTACCCCCATCTGAATGTTAAGATCGTGGCAAGCCATGGCGGCATCAGCGTAGGTGAAGACGGTGCAAGCCATCAGTGCTGCGAGGATTTCGCTCTCATGCGTTCTATCCCCGGCATGGTGGTCATGTGCCCCGCCGATGATGCCGAAGCACAGGCTGCTGTGCGTGCTGCCTATGAGCATGACGGCCCTGTGTATATCCGCACCGGCCGTCTGGCTGTGCCTCAGTTCCATGAGAGCGTGGATTTTGGCTTTAAGATCGGCAAGGGTGAAGTGCTGCGCGAGGGCAATGATATTGCCATTATCGCCACCGGCCTGATGGTGGCCGAGGCTGTGAGCGCCGCCGATGCACTGGCTGAAAAGGGCATTCACGCCCGTGTTGTGAACCTGTGCACCATCAAGCCTCTGGACAAGGAGCTGGTAGTGAAGGCTGCTAAGGAGTGCGGCAAGGTGATCACCTGTGAAGAGCACAACATCATCGGCGGCCTGGGCGAGGCTGTATGCGCTGTTCTGGCCGAAAAGTGCCCCACCCCCGTGCGCCGCATCGGCGTGAACGACGAGTTCGGCCACAGCGGCCCCGCTGCTGCGCTGCTGAAGGAGTTTGGCCTGAGCGCCGAGCACATTGCAGAGGTTGCCGAAGAGTTTGTAAAAGCCTGATCGGCAAACCCTTATTAAACAAACAGAGCGCCTCGGAAAGCCTTTCCGGGGCGCTTTTTATAAAGAAAGCTGAAAAGCAGCATTTGAGGTTATAAATATGAGCAAACCCATACGATTTGAAACTGTGTATCAGGAAAGCACTGTTCTGACCGAAAAAACGATCTTTGTTGACAAAGAAACCGGCGTGAATTATCTTTATATTGCGAATGGTAACGGCGGCGGGCTGACGCCGCTGCTGAACAGCGATGGAAAGCCCGTTGTTACCCGGTAATATTTTAGAAAAATTCAGTGAGGTTTTATGCAGCTGTATTTTGCCCCGATGGAGGGCGTTACACCCTGGCATTACCGCCAGACCCATGCCGCCCAGTTTGGCGGAGTTGACCGTTATTATACCCCCTTTTTAAACCCTACCGAGGGCGGGCTGGCAGGCAAGGCCCTGCAGGAAGTTTTACCCGAGCACAATCAGGGCGTGCCGGTGGTGCCGCAGATCTTGACCAACAATGCCGAGCGCTTTGTGCTGGCCTGCCAAACGCTGGCCGAGCTTGGCTACACCGAAGTGGACCTGAACCTGGGCTGCCCCAGCGGCACTGTGGTAAGCAAGGGCCGGGGCGCGGGCTTTATTGCACCCGAGCGCCGCGGCCAGCTGAGAGCATTTTTAGATGAGATCTTTTTGAAAAGCCCGATCAAGATTAGTTTAAAAACGCGCCTTGGCATGGAATCGCCCGAGGAGTTTGCCGCACTTTTGGCGCTGTATAAGCAGTACCCGGCCAGCCTTTTGACCATTCATGCCCGTGTGCGGGAGGACTATTATAAACGCCCCGTGCGGCTGGAGGCTTTTGCCGAAGCCCTGCAGGGCTGCAGGCTGCCCGTTTGCTATAACGGCGATATTTTTACGGAGGGTGAGTTTGCGGCATTTCAACAGCGCTTCCCGCAGGTGGAGCGCGTGATGCTCGGGCGGGGCCTTGTAGCCAACCCGGCGCTGGCACGAGAGATAAACGGCGGAAAGCCCTTGCAGCATGAAGAACTGCGGCAATTTCACGATACGCTTTTTGAGCAGATACGCCAGCGCCCCGGCGGCGACAAAAACGCTCTTTGCCGCATAAAAGAGCAGTGGAACTATTGGGGCACGCTGTTTGAAGGGGCCGAAAAACCACTGAAAAAGCTGCGCAAGGCAAGCCGCATAGAGGACTATGAAAAAGCGGTGAATGAAATTTTTGACTGTGCGTTTACCGAAAGCCGAAGCTATCACGGGTAAAGAGTAGCATAACAACAGCCGCCTGCCCCTAAATTCCAGGGCAGGCGGCTGCTGAGTTATATGGCTATGGCAAACTTTTTTAGAACAAACCGGTGATCACGCCGTCATCGGTCACATCAATGTTTTCGGCGGCGGGCTTTTTGGGCAGGCCGGGCATGGTCATGATATTGCCGCAGATCACCACCACAAAGCCGGCACCGGCCGACAGGCGGACCTCGCGCACATTCATGCGGAAGCCGGTGGGGGCGGCCAGCAGCTTGGCGTTATCACTGAAGCTGTACTGGGTCTTGGCAATGCACACGGGCAGATCGCCGTAGCCCAGCTCGGTGAGCTCGGCCAGCGTTTTTTGAGCGGCGGCGCTGTAATCCACACCGTCGGCGCGGTAGATCTTTTTGGCTACAGCTTCAATCTTTTCTTTCAAAGGCTGCTCCAATTCGTAAGTGTAGCGGATCTTGGCGTTATCGTCCATAATGTCCAGAACGGTCTGAGCCAGGGCCTTGCCGCCCTCGCCGCCCTTGGCAAATACTTCGCTCAGCGCTACGGGCACGCCTTTTTCCTTGCAGTAGGCATCCACAACGGCCTGTTCCTCGGCGGTGTCAGCCGGGAAGGCGTTGATGGCTACGCACACGGGCAGGCCGAACTGATTCTTGATGTTGTCGATATGGCGGCCCAGGTTTTCCAGGCCTTTGCGCACAGCCTCGGGGTTGGGCTGGTTGAGGTCGGGCTTTGCCACGCCGCCGTGGCTCTTGAGCGCACGCACGGTAGCCACGAGCACCACGGCACTCGGGGTCAGGCCTGCATAGCGGCACTTGATATCCAAAAACTTTTCAGCGCCCAGATCAGCGCCGAAGCCAGCCTCGGTGACCACATAATCGGCCAGGTTCAGGCTTACCTGCGTGGCCATTACACTGTTGCAGCCATGGGCAATGTTGGCAAAGGGGCCGCCGTGAATGATGGCAGGGTTATTTTCAAGGGTCTGCACTAGGTTGGGGTCAATGGCATCTTTTAAGAGGGCGGCCATGGCACCGGCAGCCTTGATATCGCCTGCGGTCACGGGCTTGCCGTCGTAAGTATAGGCGCACACGATCTTGGCCAGGCGCTCTTTCAGGTCTTTCAGGCTGGTGGCCAGGCAGAAAATAGCCATTACCTCACTGGCAACGGTGATGTCAAACCCATCCTCGCGGGGGGTGCCGTTTACCTTGCCGCCCAGGCCGTCTACGATAAATCGCAGTTGGCGGTCGTTCATATCCATGCAGCGCTTCCATACGATGCGGCGGGGGTCGATGCCCAACGCATTGCCCTGCTGAATGTGGTTGTCTATCATGGCGGCCAGCAGGTTGTTGGCAGCGCCGATGGCGTGCAGATCGCCGGTAAAGTGCAGGTTGATATCCTCCATGGGCACTACCTGGGCATAGCCGCCGCCGGCAGCGCCGCCCTTGATGCCGAATACAGGGCCGAGCGAAGGCTCACGCAGGCACAGCATGGTTTTTTTGCCCATGGCATTCAGCGCATCGGCCAGGCCTACGCTGGTAGTGGTCTTGCCCTCGCCTGCAGGCGTGGGGCTGATGGCCGTTACCAAAATCAGCTTGCCTTTGGGGCCTTCTTTTTTGGCCAGCGCGCAGGGGATCTTGGCTTTATATTTGCCGTAGGGGATAATGTCGTCAGCCGAAAGGCCCAGCTTGGCGGCGACCTGGGTGATGGGCTGCATAGTGGCGGCCTGTGCGATCTCGATATCAGACTTCATGGCTTTTTCCTCCTTGAAAAGAAAAAAAGACACCCTGTGCACAAGAAAAAATTCCCCGTGCGAAACAGGCTGCCCAGACGGTCGGCATTATATCCCGCAGCACCACACTGTGTTTATATCACATTATACCGTCAGCAGTGCAGGGGTTCTATAAATTTAGAATAGCATGAAAAAAGAGACCTGTCAATAAGAGAAAACCGGAAAGCCGCTACATGAGACTTTCCGGTAAAAAAGTAAAATTCAGCGTATCTGCCCATTGCCGCGAATGACGTATTTGTAGCTGCAAAGCTCAGCCAGGCCCATGGGGCCGCGGGCATGCAGCTTTTGGGTAGAAATACCCATTTCACAGCCAAGGCCGAACTCGCCGCCGTCAGTAAAGCGTGTGCTGGCGTTTACATATACGGCGGCACTGTCTACAGCCTGGGTGAAGTAGCGGGCGGCCTGCTCGTCGTGCGTGATAATGGCCTCGCTGTGGTGGGTGGAGTGCGCCGCAATATGCTCGGCGGCAGCAAACACATCGTCTACCACTTTTACGGCCAGGATATAATCTAAAAATTCGGTATCAAAATCAGCCGGGCCTGCCGGGGTGCCGTCAATGATGGCGGCGGCCTTGGGGCAAAGGCGCAGCTCTACGGGCACAAGGCCGCGCTCGCGGCGGCTTTGCACTAGGCGCTCTTGCAGATTAGGCAGAAAGCCGGCAGCGATATCTTTATGCACAAGGCATACTTCCTCGGCGTTGCATACGCTGGGGCGGCTGGTTTTGGCATTCTCAATAATATCCAGCGCCATGGCCTGGTCGGCGGCTTTGTCTACATACACATGGCAGATACCGGTGCCGGTTTGGATGCAGGGCACCTTGGCGTTTTCTACACAGGCGCGAATCAGGCCTGCGCCGCCGCGCGGAATGAGCAGGTCTACGAGGCCGGTGGCGGTCATCAGCTCGTTGGCGCTCTGGCGGGTGGTATCCTCTACCAGTTGAATGTACTCGGCGGGAATGCCCCGGCTGCGCAGTGCCTGCTGCAGGGCACTTACAATGGCGTTAGCGCTGCGCCAAGCCTCTTTGCCGCTTCGCAGCACGCACACATTTCCGCTTTTCAGCGCAAGCGCGGCGGCATCGCTGGTCACATTGGGGCGGCTTTCATAGATAATAGCGACCACGCCCATGGGTACGGCGGTTTTTTCTACCAACAGGCCGCCGGGGGTGGTGTGGTGTGCCAGTACCCTGCCTACAGGGTCCGGCAGGGCGGCTACCTGGCGAATGCCCTCGGCCATGGCGGTGATGCGGGCCGGGGTAAGGGCCAGGCGGTCGAGCATCACTTCGCTGATATGCCCCTTTGCGGCCTGCATATCCTGCGCGTTGGCGGCTAAGATCAGCTCCCGCTGTACAAGAAGCTGGTCGGCCATAGAGAGCAGAGCGCTATTTTTGGCTTCGGTGGTCAGGGGCAGAAATGCCGAAACGGCTTTGGCAGCCTGCAAAATCTCTTGTGTGCTTTTCATGCCTTGGCTCCTTTCACGCCCAAAAAACGGGTGCCGATGGGCCTGCCCTCCACAATATCATACAAAACATGAGGGTTTGCACCGTTGGTAATCACCATGTCAATGCCCTCGGCCGTGCAGGTGGCAGCAGCGTTCAGCTTGGTGGCCATGCCGCCGGTGCCCTGGCTGCTGCCTGCGCCGCCGCCCAGCGCCATGATCTGCGGGGTCATACGCTCTACGGTGTGGATCAGCTTTGCATGAGGGTCTTTGCGGGGGTCGGCTGTGTACAGGCCCTCGATATCGCTCAGCAGCACCAGAAGGTCGGCTTTGGCACAGGTGGAAACAATGGCGGCCAGGCTGTCGTTATCGCCTACGGCGATCTCGGCGGTAGCCATGGTATCGTTTTCGTTTAAAATGGGCAGCGCGCCGAACTCCAAAAGGCGGAACAGGGTGTTTTCAAAGTTTTTGCGGCGGTCGGCGTGCTCCAGATCATCGCCTGTGAGAAGGATCTGTGCCACGGTGTGATTATATTCACCGAAAAGCTTATCGTAGGTATACATCAGCTCGCATTGGCCGATGGCAGCGGCGGCCTGCTTGCCGGGCATATCGGCAGGGCGGGCGGGCAGCCCCAGCTTTCCCACGCCCATGCCGATGGCACCGCTGGAAACCAGCAGAATTTCATGCCCGGCATTTTTTAAGTCGCTCAGCACCTTTACCAGTGCTTCTACATGGCGCACATTCAGCCGCCCGGTGGCGTGGGCCAGGGTGCTGGTGCCTACTTTTACAACGATTCGCATAACACAGATACACACTCCCCTCTGTGAAAACCACAAGAAAAATTGATTTGCTTTTATTATAGTAAAATGATACTCTAAAAACAACAGAAAAAACAACGCATAGATCCGGCAGGATAAAGAAAGAAGCCAGCGCATCGCGGTGCGGGGCAGCATTTTTAGCTCTGCGCAGACTTTATGAGCAGACAGGCAGAAGCCTGCACTTGCGGGGCCTTATATGGTGCACGAAGCTTCTTCAAAAATTTATCCTCTGGCCGGAACACATAAAACAAAGAAAGGAACCTGTGCGAATGAAACCGGAATCCTGTTATATGGAATACCGCGCCGACCAGCCCATGAGCGTTTGCTTTGGCGGCGACAAAATACCGCTTATGCAGATGGAGCATCTGCGCCAGTTGGACTACCCGATCGGGCGCGGCATTTCTTACGAAAATACTGTGGATGCTTTTTTGATGCAGCTGGCGGTCAGCGACGGCCTGCGTGTGCTGCGCGCCCATAAAAGCATGGCGGTGCTGCTGAATGAGCAGGGCGTTTTGGAGTGCGATGAGGGCAAGTGGTATCTGATCTTTACGCCCAACCGCAGCGAGCAGCGCACGCTGGCGCTGGATGCGCCGCTTTTCCCCGTGCTGCAGCGGCTTTACGATAAGCTGGAGCTGGGCGAGGTGAGCCGCGTGCGCGTGCCTGACCGCAGCACCAAGACCCTGATCAGCGGGGTGGCACCCTTCAGCATTCTGGACGAATACTGTAAAAGCCAGCCCGGCGGTTATCTGGCCGTGGCACAGCGCATCGTGCTGCTGGGCACAAACGAGCTGTTCCGCCATGTGCCCATCTGCCGCTACCGTGCGCTTTCTACCGTAGACCGCGACGAGATCGAAAACTACCATACCATCAAGGGCCTTTTGGACGAGTATATCTATCACTATGACCATCGAGCCGACGGCGAATACCCGAAGCCTATTTCGATAGCGGTATTTGGCCCTCCGGGTTCGGGCAAAAGCTTCGGCGTGCGCCAGATCGCGCTCAGCCGCGGGCGCTATGCCATCAGCTCGCTGAACCTTTCACAGTACAGCACGGTGACCGAGCTGTTTACCGCCATGCATCAGGCCCTGCAGTGCGACCCCGAAAAAATTCCGCTGGTATTTTTTGACGAATTTGACAGTGAGCTGAACGGCGTGAACCGCGGCTGGCTCAAGTATTTTTTGGCTCCCATGCAGGACGGCGAGTATACGCTGGAAGGCTGCCAGTACCCTGTGCGCGGTGCGGTGTTTGTGTTTGCGGGCGGCACGGCAAGCTCGTTCAAAGAGTTCCTGCCCGGGGATGACCCCGAAAAAACGAGGGCCTTCCAGGCCGTAAAGGGCCCCGACTTTGTGAGCCGCCTCAAGGGTATTTTGAATATCAAGGGCCCCAACATGAACGAAGTGACCGACCGCAAGCATATTATCCGGCGCGCCATGCTGCTGCGCGATGTGATTTTAAAAAGCGTGCCCGGCATTTGCCACGATGGAATAGCCGAGATTTCGCGCGGGCTGCTTTCTTCGCTGCTGCGCGTTTCAGAATACCGCCACGGCAGCCGCTCGATCGAGTTTATTCTGGGCATGAGCCGCTTGGCCGGGGCCGAGCGCTATACCCCCAGCTGCCTGCCGCTGGCCGCACAGCTGGATATTCACCTGGATGTGCAGGACTTTATGCGCAAGCTCAGCTTTGAGCAAGTCATGGGCGATATGGTGGAGCAGTATGCCTGGACAGCGCACGAAAAATACCGTGAGCAGCACCTGGCCGAGGCCAAGCGCCGCGGCGCGACCCCGCGGGAGCTGGCCGAGATCTACCGCGAGCCGGAAATGGCCGATTGGGCCCAGTTGGACGAATTCTTTAAAGAAGGCCATCGCTCGCAGATCCGCTATCTGGGCGAGCAGCTGCAGTCGTTCGATTTTGATGTGGGCCTGCGCCCGGTGCTGGAAGGCGCAGGGGATACCATTACCGAGCTGTATGGCCCGGTGCTGGAAGAGCTTTCAGAGCTGGAGCATGAGCGCTGGCTGAAGGATAAGCTGGCCGATGGCTGGCGCTGCGGCAAAAAAGACAGCCAGCTCAAGATCAGCCCCGATATGGTGCCCTATGACCAGCTGGAAGAGAGCACGCGCGAATTTATCCGGGCCAGCGTGCGCAATGTGCCCAGCTACTTAAAAGAGATTGGTTACGAGCTATACAGAAAATCTTATAAATGATATTTATACTAAAAGTATGAAATGAAGAGGAGGCGCTTGCATGTGACTGGCAGCATAGGGCATTTTTGCAGCCCTTTTACTGGTATGTGTGGCGCTGGGGCAGTCGGTGCTTTGGGCATTGGGGGCGGGCTTTGTGCTGCTTTTCGGCTATGGCCTGCGCCGGGGCTTTGAGGCAAAAGAACTGCTGAATGCAGCGCTTTCAGGCACGGCGTTTGGCACAGCGGCTACCATGGGTGTGATCTGCTCTACCATGGCGGCAGGCATGGGCTTTAGCAGCCTGCTTGTGGGCGGCGCGGTGCTGGCGGGCGTGTATTTTGGCGACGGGTGCAGCCCGGTTTCTACCAGTGCACTGCTGGTGGCCGAGCTTACAGGCACGAGTGTTTTAAAAAATATCCGCAATATGCTGCGCACAGCTGCCGTGCCCACGCTTTTGAGCTGCGGCGTGTTTCTTTTGCTGGGCATGGGCGGCGGCAGCGGCGGTGAGGCGCCGGACCTGGCAGCGCTGTTTGCGCGTGCATTCCGCCTGCACTGGGCGGCGGCTCTGCCCGCAGCGACCATACTGGTGCTTTCTGCCTGCAAGGTGAGCACCCGCAATACGCTGGGGGCCAGCGTGCTGATCGCACTTTGCCTCAGTGTGGCTTTACAAGGGGTGCAGCTGACCGAGCTGCCAAGGCTTTTGCTGTGCGGCTACCAGTCGGCAGACCCCGAGATCGCCGCCATGATGAACGGCGGGGGAATTTTTTCTATGGTAAAAGTGGGCATGATCGTAATGATCTCGTCTACCTATTCAGGCATATTTAAGAAAACAGGCCTTTTAAAAGGCCTGCAGGCACGCATTGGAAAGCTGGCCGGGCGTGTGGGGGCTTATGGCGCAACGTTGATCACAGCGGCACTGGCCAGCATGATCGCCTGCAACCAGACCCTGGCGATACTGCTTACTCAGCAGTTGTGCGGCAAGCTGCGCACCGATGCCAGCCAATCAGCCATTGACCTGGAAGACAGCGCTGTGGTGGCAGCTCCGCTGGTGCCGTGGAGCATTGCGGGCGCTGTGCCGCTCACGGCGGTAGGTGCGCCTACAGCAAGTATTTTGCTGGCTTGTTATCTGTATCTGCTGCCCCTTTGGCGGCTCATCACAAGTAAAAGAGAAACAACGATGAAAACGAAAGAAAATCATGCAGAATAAGATCGATCATATTCTTATCCGCGGAGCGCGGGTGCATAACCTAAAAAATATCAATGTAGATGTGCCCTTAAATCAGATCGTGGGCATCGCCGGGGTATCGGGCAGCGGAAAATCCTCGCTGGCGCTGGGCGTATTGTATGCCGAGGGTTCGCGCCGCTATCTGGAATCGCTTTCTACCTACACCCGACGCCGCATGACCCAGGCAGCTAAGGCACAGGTAGATGAGGTGCTGTATGTGCCTGCTGCACTGGCGCTGCATCAGCGCCCGGCTGTGCCGGGCATCCGCAGTACCTTTGGCACAGGCACAGAGCTTTTAAACAGCCTGCGCCTGATGTATTCGCGCCTGGCCGAGCACCAATGCCCCAATGGGCACTATCTGCCGCCCAGCCTGGCGGTGGCTGCCGGGCAAGAGCTGGTATGCCCTGTGTGCGGCGAGCACTTTTTTGCCCCCAGTGCCGAGGAGCTGGCGTTTAATTCGCAGGGAGCGTGCCCTGCCTGCGATGGCACGGGCACGGTGCGCCGGGTGGACGAAAGCACGTTGGTGCCCGATGAATCGCTGAGCATCGACGAAGGGGCTGTGCGCCCCTGGCAAACGCTGATGTGGTCGCTGATGAAGGATATCGCCCGTGATTTAGGCGTGCGCACAGATGTGCCGTTCTGCCAGCTGACCCCCAAGGAACGCGAGATCGTGTTTCATGGCCCGGCGGTAAAAAAGCACATGATCTACCAGAATAAAACCAGCGGCGCGGCGGGAGAAATGGATTTTACCTATTTTAACGCTGTGTATACTGTGGAAAATGCGCTTGCCAAGGTAAAAGACGAAAACGGCATGAAGCGCGTGGAAAAGTTTCTGCGGCTGGAGCCCTGCCCCGAGTGCGGCGGCTCGCGCCTTTCGGCCCGTGCGCGCGCGCCTCGCCTGCGGGGCATCTCACTGGCAGATGCCTGCCGCATGACCCTGACCGCGCTTACCGAATGGGTGGCAGGCGTGCCGGATACCCTGCCTGCGGAAATGCAGCCCATGGCAAAAAGCATTTGTGAATCGTTTTTGGATAACGCCAAGCGCCTTTTAGAGCTGGGGCTTGGCTATTTAACGCTTGACCGCGCTTCGGCTACGCTTTCTACCGGCGAGCGGCAGCGCATGCAGCTGGCCCGCGCTGTGCGCAACCGCACCACGGGCGTGATGTATGTGCTGGACGAGCCTTCCATCGGCCTGCATCCGGCCAACATCGTGGGGCTTACGGGCGTTATGCACGACCTTGTGGCCGATGGCAACTCGGTGGTGCTGGTAGACCATGATACACAGATCTTATCAGAAGCCGACTGGCTCATCGAAATGGGCCCCGAGGCAGGCGCAGGCGGCGGCCGGGTGATCGCCGAGGGCAGCATAGAAGCTATCAAGCAGAATAAAAACTCGCAGATCGGCCCGTTTCTGGCAGGGCGGCAGGGCATTTCCCGCCCGCAGGCCGCACATAGTGAGCTGTTTGCACAGGGCACGATCTACATGGAAACAGAAGCTATCCACACCGTGAAGCCGCTGAAGGTGCGCATCCCCAAGGGGCGGCTCACTGTGGTAACAGGTGTATCCGGCTCGGGCAAAACAACGATGGTGCTGGAAAGCCTGGTGCCTGCGCTGGCCGCACAGACCAAGGGCGAAAAGCTGCCGCCGCATGTAAAAGCACTGTCAGCCCCGGGAATCACGCAGGCAAAGCTGATCGACGCCACGCCCATCGGGGTGAATGTACGCTCTACCATGGCTACCTATGCGGGCGTGCACGATGAGCTGCGCAAAATTTTTGCCCGCACACCGGATGCCAAGGCTTTGGGCTATAAGGCGGGCGATTTTTCGTATAATACCGGCAGGCTGCGCTGCCCCACCTGTGACGGTACGGGAGTGATCAGCCTGGATGTGCAGTTTTTGCCGGATGTGGAGATCCCGTGCCCGGACTGCCGCGGCAGCCGCTACAGCCGCGATGCCGCGCGCGTAAAGCACCAGGCAAAAAACGGCGAAGCGCATTCGCTGCCTGCGCTCATGGATATGGATGTTCGCTCGGCGCTGGCAGCCTGCCGGGATATGAAGCTGGTAAGCCAGCGCCTGGCAGTATTGCAGGAGCTGGGCCTCGGCTATCTGACCCTGGGCGAAGAAACGCCGAGCCTTTCGGGCGGTGAGGCCCAGAGGCTGAAGCTGGCCAGTGAAATGGGCCGCGCACAGGGCGGCAGTGTATTTGTGTTTGATGAACCGACCATAGGCCTGCATCCGCTGGATGTGCAGACCCTGCTGGGCGTGTTTGAAACGCTGATACAAAACGGCGCGACGGTGGTTGTGATCGAGCATGACCTTGATGTGATCCGCAGCGCCGACTATATTATTGATATGGGGCCCGGCGGCGGAGAGCAGGGCGGGCAGATCGTGGCAGCCGGAACGCCCGCGCAGGTGAAAGCATGCAGCGCAAGTGTGACCGGAAAATTTTTGTGAAGCCCTTGACTTAAACTTCACTTTGATCCCCTTTGCCGCTTCGGGCGGCAGCGGCATTGCCAAGGCTGCCGAGAGCTTAAAGGCACACTGCCC
>CAVGKH010000036.1:0-15659 GCA_963629755.1 Gemmiger sp. | reverse complement strand
AAGAACAACGATGGCAAGGCCCGAAAGCACAACATCGAAAAAGCGCTTGAAAAATTTTGTATACATGGCGTTACTCCTTTAAAAAGGCGGCAATATCCAGCTTTTGGCCGTTCAGCACCGCCGTTTGCAGGTCATCTCCGTTATACACGAGCTTGAGCGAGAAAAACGGTGCTTCCTGCCAGAGCAGCTTTAAAAAGATCTTATCGCCCTGCCACAGCGGCAGTCTGGTGACATTTTCTTTGGGCACCCACTCTAAAACGCCTTCATCACAGTCGATTTGGCTGCCCGAAAAGGCATCGCAGGTAAACAGGTGCATATACTCCACCGGCCACGGCTCGCACACAAAAGTAACGATGCCGCGGTAGCGCCAGCCGTCCATATGGTAGCCGGTCTCTTCCATTACCTCGCGCAGAGCACACTCTTCGGGGCTTTCGGCGGCTTCAAATTTGCCGCCCACGCCGATCCACTTATCGTGGTTCACATCGTTCTTCTTTTTGATGCGGTGCAGCATCAAATATTTTCCGTCTTTTTCCAAATAGCACAGGGTCGAATTTCTGCATTCCATATCGCGGTTTTGCCCTCTTTCAAGATCACGGATCGGTTTTCATCATTTCGCGGTTGGGGTGGTAGGTGGGCACAATGCTCTGCAGCTCCTGCACCACATGGTCATCGTTATGCTCGGCAGCTTCTTCCAGGCGGACCAACTGCTGGTAGAAGGTGGCAAGGTCGATCTGCAGAGGCGGTGCCACAAATATCTTATTATGGTCGGTGCGCTGCATTTTATCGGCCTCGGTATCCATCATCAGCTCTTCATACAGCTTTTCGCCGGGGCGCAGGCCCGTGATCTTGATCTCCATATTCACGCCCGGCTCGTAGCCGTAAAAGCGGATCATCTTTTCGGCCAGCTCCATAATGCGCACGGGCTTGCCCATATCCAACACATAAATGCTGCCGCTGCGGGCCAGCGCACCGGCCTCCAGTACCAGCTGCGCTGCCTCGGGGATCGTCATGAAATAGCGCGTGATATCCGGGTGCGTGATGGTCACGGGGCCGCCCTCGCGGATCTGCGATTCAAACAGCGGGATCACGCTGCCGTGGCTGCCCAGCACATTGCCAAAGCGCACGGCCATGCACTTCATGCTCGTGTTCTGCGCAAAGGTCTGAATGAGCATTTCGCAAATGCGCTTGGTGCAGCCCATTACATTGGTGGGGTTCACGGCTTTATCGGTAGAAAGCTGCACAAAGCGCTCGACCCCGTGCGTGCTGGCGCTGGTAAGCAGGTTTTTGGTGCCCAGCACATTGTTTTTTACGGCCTCGGCAGGGCTTATTTCCATCAGCGGCACATGCTTATGTGCGGCCGCATGGAACACCACCTGGGGGTGGTATTTTTTCATTACCTCGTCCAGGCGGTCTTTATCGCGGATAGAGCCTACCAGCGTTACAATAGGCAGATCGAAGCCGATCTTGTTGCGCAGCTCCATTTCCAGCTCATAGGCACAGTTTTCGTAAATATCAAAGATCAGCAGCTGTTTGGGGCGGTAGCGGATGATCTGGCGGCACAGCTCGCTGCCGATGCTGCCGCCGCCGCCGGTGACCAATACCACCTTATCGGTCAGGTATTCGTGGATCTTCTCGGTATCCAGGTGCACCTCGTCGCGCGAAAGGAAGTCGGAGGTGTTCAGCTCACGCAGGCTTGCGCCGATCACATTGCCGTTTTCGTCCACGGCCTGCGGGTCGTTCAGCATACGCACGCGGCAGTGGCAGCTGTTGCAGATGTTTACCACCTGCTGCAGGCGCTCGCCGCGAAGGCTTGTGATGGCAATAACGATCTCGCGGATATCATACTTGCGCACCAGCTCGGGGATATCGCTGATGCCGCCGCGCACGGGCACCCCCTGCACGCGCAGGTTTCGCTTGGCGGGGTCATCGTCTACCATGACCACCGGATAGCCAAAGCTGCTGCGCTGCTTGCACAGGTTTACCGCCCACGCGCCCGCATTGCCCGCACCCACTACCAGCAGCGGGTTTTCCTCGTTGCGGGTCTTGGCCGCATCGGGCTTGAGCAGCGTAAAGCGAACCAAGCGCCAAAGCATTCGCACGCCGCCGATAAACGCCATGCTTAAAATGGCGCCGATCACCAGCACCGTTCGGTATAAAACGCCCTCTACCAGCTGGTTGCCGATAAGCAGAAAGCCCGTGGCGATGCACGCCAGCAGTACCACGCGTGCCAGATCGCGCACACCGGCATACTGCCACATTACCTCGTATAAGCCGCCCAGCCAGAACACCACCGCATAAATGGCAAGCATCCAGGGCAAATGATGCACCATGGTGGCTACCACCTGCGGGATCTTTTCGCTTTGGTCTGAATCTACAAAGCGAAGCAGAATGGCAAGATAATACGACAGCACCAAAAGCCCCATATCCACTGCCAGCAAAAGCAGCTTACGGGGCAGGCCTTTTACCTGAAATTGCTTGGGCATATAAAAACGCCCCTCCTATACAACAGGTTCGCACTCATTTTGCAGCCGCAGAGCACAAAACCCCAGTTTTATGATTCCATATTTTGTTTATTATACAAAATTTTATAAGATCTGTCCAGTATATGTATGCCCGTATATGACGGCTGCACATACAGCCGTCAGCATTTGCAGATAGCTGATCTTGCTGCTCTGCCCAAAGCTGCAGCTGGCCAGCTCTACCGGGCCCATGCGGTCAGCCGTGTAATACTCGCTTTTGGGCGCCTCGGCAGGCAGGTCGATGCCGGTGGCGCTGCGCAGGCCGAAGCGCTCAAAATAATCGCAGAACGCCTGTTTTCCAAGCCGTTCGCCGATTTGGATAAAGCATGGGTTGCAGCTTATGCTAAGCCCCTGCCGAAAGCTTTCGCTGCCATGGATATGCCCATTGGCGCAGCGGAAGGTCGTGCCCGCCACATTGATCTTGCCCGCGCACACAAAGCGCGTTTCGGGTATGCACCCCCCGGCATCCAGCGCCGCGCTGGCTGTGATGAGATTAAACACGCTGCCCGGCTCTCGTACAGGTCGCTCACCGCCTTGTTGCGCCACTGCGCCTGCTGGGCCGCCTTGCGGGCATTGCCCTGCAGTGCATCGATCTCTGCACGCAGCTGTTCATCGGTGATGGTTCGTGGGTCGTTAGGGTCGTAGTCCGGCTTGGTGCTCATGGCCAGAATTTTTCCCGTAGAGGGTTCCATCACAATGCCCACGGCGCGCCCGTTCACATGGTGCTCTTCTACGGCAGCCTGCAGATAATTTTCTAAAATATGCTGAATATGCGCATCCACCGTAAGGGTAAGGCTGCTTCCTTGCCGGGCCTGCACCGCGGTCTCATACCCCACGGGCATATTGTAGCCCCAGGCATTTTTAGCCGTGAGTACACGGCCGTTCTCCCCCTTCAAGCGGCTGTTATATTCCAGCTTCAGGCCGGAAACACCATCGCCGTCCACATTCACAAAGCCCAGGATGCTGCCGCCAAAGTTGCCCTCGGGGTA
The DNA here is from genome assembly GCA_963629755.1 of Gemmiger sp. Classification (GTDB taxonomy): domain Bacteria; phylum Bacillota; class Clostridia; order Oscillospirales; family Ruminococcaceae; genus SFIE01. Next base: position 12,151 of record CAVGKH010000036.1, on the reverse strand, counting down.
TACGCGCTTTACATCTTCGAGAAGCAAAATGCCCTCGGCCCCGTTTTCACGGCACCAGTTCAGCACGCTTTCAGTCTGTGCGCGGGTGATCTGGCGCTTGATAAGGCAGTCGTTCGAGCTTTGCTGACTGAGCTTTTGCAGAACTGTATCGTAATCGGCCCCCAGAAGCTCAGCCATGGCGCGGGCGGCGGGCTCTACCAGCGCATCGGCCGGGTGACCGCGTGCATCACCGGCCGCCCTTTTGCGTTTCTGCTCAATAAAATCACCCCCGCTTTGGCTAAAATTATGCCAAAACGGGGGCGTTTTATGTCTATCTTATGTCGATGCCTTTGAAAGCGGCTTTTTATTTTAGGCCGATCTGCGTGGCATACTCTTCGATCAGCTCGCGCTCTAAAAACGGGGTCTTTACACCCTCGCGGTCGCGATAGCTCTCGTGCCCCTTGCCGATCAGCGCGATCAGATCGCCCTCCTGGGCATGGTCGATCGCATAATGAATGGCATCCAATCGGTCATGAATTTCTACATACTTGGCGTTCGGGTTACCCTTCTGCATGCCCACTTTGATATCGGCAATGATATCCTCTACTTTTTCAAAGCGATTGTTATCCTCAGTCAGAATGCAAAAATCGGCCATGCGGGCGCACACCTCGCCCATGCCGAAGCGGCGCAGGCGGCTGCGGTTGCCGCCGCAACCAAAGATCACCACCAGGCGCGGCGGGTCATAGGCGCGCAGGGTCTCTAAAAGGCTTTCTGCCGATGCTTCGTTGTGCGCATAGTCAATGAGGATCGTAAACTTATGGCTCACGGGCACCAGCTCTACGCGGCCCTTTACGGCAGCCTTGGCAAGGCCGTCATGAATGGCACTGTCGGGCAGGCCGATTTCCTTAGCCACAGCCACGGTAGCCAGCGCATTGTATACGCTGAATTCACCGGGCATGTTCACTTTTATATCCATTTCATCCTTGCCCGTCAAATGGAACTCCACGCCCAGAAAATCACGGGTGCGCAGCAGCTTATAATCCGGCAGGGCGCGGTAATCCAGCCCTTCGCTGTGCATGCCGTAAGTAACCAGGCTGCAGGTATGGCCCTCGAGCAGCTTTTCGGTGTTGGGGTCATCTTTGTTTACAATGCCTAATGTGCAGCGCTTAAAGAGTTCACCCTTCCAGTGGCGGTATTCCTCAAAGCTGCTGTGTTCGCCAGGGGCGATATGGTCAGGGTACAAATTGGTAAAAACGCCCACATCAAAATGCAGCCCGGCTACACGGTCGAGCATAAGGCCCTGGCTGCTGACCTCCATCAGTGCGGTATCGCAGCCCGCCTGCAAAAACTGGTGAAAGATCTTTTGCAGCTCGTAGCTTTCGGGGGTGGTGTTGGGCAACTCACGGTGCTCGTTTGCATAGTATACGCCGTTGGTGCCCACCATGCCCACCGTGCGGCCCGCAGCTTCCAGCACAGCCTTGATCATATGCGTGGTGGTGGTTTTGCCCTTGGTGCCGGTCACGCCGATCAGCTGCATTTTTTTAGCCGGGTGGTCAAAGTAATTGGCGCTCATCAAAGCCATGGCATAGCGGCTGCTTTTTACCTTTACCACCGTTACGCCCGGGGCGACTGCTTCGGGCAGGTCATGCTCGATCACCAGCGTTTTTGCGCCTTTTTCCACCACATCGCGCGCAAATTCGTGGCTATCGCGCTGCGTGCCCACAATACACACAAAAAGGCCGTTCGGCGTTACCTTGCGCGAATCGTAATAGATATCGCTCACCGGGGTATCCAGGCTGCCCTGCACCAGGGTGTATTCCAGCCCTGCCAAAACCTGAGAAAGCTTCATTGCAATATTCTCCTCTCTCATAAGATCAGCGCTTTACAAAATATTCTTCGTACCAGGTCAAAAACATAAACACGCACCAGATCTGCCGCCAGTTATCACGCTTGCCGCTGATATGCTGGTCCAGCATTTTTGCCAGTACATCGGTGCGGAAGAACAGCTGCGCGGTCTCACCGGTCAGCTTTTCGCGCACAACGGCGGCGTATTTTTCTTCGCGCAGCCAGGCGCGCACCGGCACCGGGAAGCCCAGCTTCTTTTTATCGGCCGTCTTTTCCGGAATGCTGCGCAGAGCGGCCCCGCGCATGGCGATCTTGGTATGGTCGTGGTCGGCACGGTAGCAGGTGGGGATCTGGCAGGCCAGCTCGAACACCTCTTTATCGAGGAACGGCACGCGCAGCTCCAGGCTGTTGGCCATGCTCATTTTATCGGCCTTTAAAAGGATATCGCCCACCATCCACAAATGCAGATCGGTATACTGCATACGGGTAACGGCATCCTGACCCTTGGTTTCGGCAAACAGCGGGCGCGAAAGATTGGTAGGCTTCACCTTGCCGGAATATTCCTTGAGCAGGCGCTTTTTCTGCGTTTCGGTCATCAGATTGGTGTTGCCGATATAGCGTTCTTCCAAAGGCTTGCCGCGGCGCACCAAAAAGTTGAGCCCGCGCACCGGGGGCAGCTTTTCGGCCACAGCGCCCAAAACGCGGCGCAGCGGCAGCGGCAGCTTATCATACCAGGTAACGGTAAAGGGCTCTTTATAAATATTGTAGCCGCCGAAAAATTCATCAGCGCCCTCGCCGCTCAGGCACACCTTTACCTGCTTGCTGGCCTCACGGTTTACAAAATACAGCGCCACGCTGGCGGCATCGGCCAGAGGCTCATCCATGTGATATTGAATTTTGCCCAGGTTCTCCCAGTATTCCTCGGGGGTAATGCGGTAGGCAAAGTTTTTTACGCCGATAAAATCACTGAATTCCTTGGCGTAGCTGGTCTCATCATATTTTTTATCCGCAAAGCCCACGGTAAAGGTTTTGTCTACATGGGCAAGGCAGGCCATATAGCTGCTGTCTACACCGCTGGAAAGAAAGCTGCCCACTTCCACATCGGCGATCTTGTGCGCCTGCACGCTTTCTTTCATGGCCGCTTCGATTTTTTTCTCCCACTGCTCCAGCGTGGGGGCTTCGTCAGGCTTAAATTCCGGCTTCCAGTAACGCTGCACGGTAAGCTGGCCGTTTTTGTATTCCAGCCAGTGCGCAGGCAGCAGCTTTTTTACGCCCTGAAAGAAGGTGTTTTCTCCCGGGGAATACTGATAGGTGAGATACAGTTCGAGCTGATCGCGGTTGAACTTTTTCTGAAAGCCCGGGTGCTCCAAAAATGCCTTGATCTCGCTGGCAAACATGAATTCGCCATCAGCCTGGTAGTAATACAGGGGCTTGATGCCAAAATGGTCGCGGGCGCAGAAAAGGCTCTCGTTTTTCTTATCCCAGATGGCAAAGGTAAACATGCCGCGCAGGCGGCTGAGCATTTCTTTGCCCCACTCTTCATAGCCGTGCAGCAGCACCTCAGTGTCGCTGTGCGAGGCAAAGGTGTGCCCGGCGGCGATCAGTTCATCGCGCAGCGTCTGAAAGTTATAGATCTCGCCGTTGAACACCACCACCAGCGAGCCGTCTTCGTTGAACATGGGCTGCTTGCCGCCCTCTAGGTCGATGATGGAAAGGCGGCGGTGGCCCAGCGCTATGCTGCCCTCTACAAAGCTGCCCTCGCCATCGGGACCGCGGTGCGCGATGGCTTTCATCATACTCGTTAATATTTCCTGCTTATTTTCTCTTCTATCAGAAAAACCTACGATTCCACACATGGTCTACAGTCCTCGCAATCCATTCTGCCCGCCCTGCGGCCTATGCCGGGCGCAGGATAGGCAGAAATTCTCTTTATCTTGATCTTATAGCTTACGGTATGTGTAGTTTATTATACTCTGCCCCCCGCAAAATTAAAAGCCTTTTTTGTTTGACTTCACTCTATAATAGAAGTAAAATAAGTTAATTAGCATTCATTGGTCTGCTGAGATTGAGAGGTCTTTAAAATATGGTTGATTTTCTGCCGGTGCTGCTGGGCAGCGATGCCAATGTGTATGGCATGGCCCGCAGCTTTTATCTGGAATATAAGATCACGAGCGCTATGGTGTGCAAGGCGCGCCTGGTAGCCACGCGCAACACCCGCTTTATCAGCGAGGTAGTGGTAGAGCCCCGTTTGGAGGAAGACGAGGTATTTGTAAGCACTCTGGTCAATTTTGCCGCCGCGCATCCCGGCAAAACATTGGTTCTGCAAAGCTGCAGCGACGGCTACACCATTCTGCTGGCCCGCAACCGTGCCGCGCTGGAGCCTTATTTTGCCTTTGCCTGCCCCACCGAAGAAAATGTGATGAACCTGGATATGAAGGAGTTCTTTTATAAGGCGTGTGAAAAGCACGGCCTGAGCTACCCCAAAACCAGCAGCTGCACGGCACAGAACTACCGCGAGATAACGCTGCCGTTTGAATTTCCGTGCATCATCAAGCCCAGCAACAGCATGGCCTACTGGAACTGCCATTTTCCGCACAAGAAAAAGGTCTTTGTGGCCTATAACCAGCAGGAATTCAACGATATCACCGCCGCCATTTACGGCAGCAGCTATCAGGATCCGCTGATTTTGCAGGAGTATATTCCCGGCGATGATAACTGTATGCGCGTTTTGAACTGCTATTCCGGCCGTGACCACAAGGTGCACCTGATGGCGCTGGGCCGCCCGCTTTTGGAAGAACAGACCCCCGAGGGCATCGGCAATTATGCCGCCATTCTTTCTATTAAAGATGAAGCTTTGATGCAAAAGATGAAGGCTTTTCTGGAAGATGTAGGCTGGGAGGGCTTTTCAAACTTTGATATGAAGTTTGACACCCGCACCAATGAATACAAGCTGTTTGAAATGAACCCCCGCCAGGGCCGCAGCAGCTTTTTTGTTACGGCCAGCGGCTACAATCTGGCCAAGTGGCTGGTGGAGGATGTGGTAGAGCATAAGCAGCAGAGCCTGACCATTGCCGACACCGAAAGCCTTTGGATGATCGCACCGTTCGGCGTGATCCGCAAGTATTTAAAAGACTCTGCCCTTTTGGCCGAGGCCGTGCGTCTGAAGAAGCAGGGCAAGGCCAGCCATCAGCTTTTCTGCAAAGAGGATTTCAGCTTAAAGCGCTTGATCTGGTATGTGGAAAGCCAGCTGAATTATTACCGCAAAACCGCCAAATACTACGGCAACAAGAGCCTGCGTGACTAAGCGCAGCCAATCAAAGAGGAGAAATATTCTATGTGTGGTATCGTTGGTTTTTCTGCTGCCCGGCATGACCGCGAGCAGGCGCAGAAAACGATCAAGGAAATGGCCGATCTGATTCGGCACCGCGGCCCCGACGGCGAGGGCTATTATGTAGACGACCAGGTGGCTTTGGGCCACCGCCGCCTTTCCATTATCGACCTAGAGGGCGGCAAGCAGCCCATGTTCAACGAAGACGGCTCGCTGGTGGTGGTATTCAACGGCGAGATCTATAACTTCCAGACTCTGCGCGAAGAGCTCATCGCTGCTGGGCATACCTTTGCCTCGCACAGCGACACTGAGGTGCTGCTGCACGGCTACGAAGAGTGGGGCAAGCAGCTGCCCGGCAAGTTGCGCGGCATGTTCACCTTTGTGATCTGGGACAAAAACACTAAGACCATGTTCGGTGCACGCGATATTTTTGGCATCAAGCCCTTTTATTACTACCATAAAAACGGGCACTTTTTGTTTGGCAGCGAGATCAAAAGCTTTCTGCCCCACCCCGGCTTTGTGAAAGAGCTGAATGAAGAGCGCCTGCCGGAGTATCTTTCTATTGAGTATATTCCCAACGAAGAAACCATGTTCCGCGATGTGTATAAGCTGCCCGGCGCACATATGTTCACCTATCACGATGACAAGCTGGAAATTGAGCGTTATTTCAGCATTGAATACCACATTGACGAAACCAAGAGCCTGGACGACTGGAAAAAGGCCATTGCCAGCACCTTTGCCGAGAGCGTAAAGGCACACCAGATTGCCGATGTGGAAGTAGGCTGTTTTCTTTCCAGCGGCGTAGACAGCAGCTTTGTGGTAAACGAGGTCGCCAAGGGCACCCCACATGTAAAGAGCTTCAGCGTGGGCTATGAAGAAGAAAAATACTCTGAACTGCCCTATGCCGAGGCCTTCAGCAAAGAGATCGGTGTGCCGTGCATTGCCAACAAGGTGGATGCCGACAGCTTTTTTGAAGCCAATAAAAACATTCAGTGGTATCTGGACGAACCCATGCCCAACCCCAGCGAAGTGCCGCTGTATTTTCTGACCAAAAATGCCGCCAAATATGTAAAGGTAGTGCTGAGCGGTGAGGGTGCTGACGAACTGTTCGGCGGCTACCCCATGTACAGCCAGGCTGTGCACTTTATGGATTATGAGCGCAAGATGCCCCGACCTGTTCGCCGGGGGATCTCCGGCATTGCCAAGGCTCTGCCCAATTTTAAGGGCAGGCATTTTCTGGTGCGCGGCGGGCAGGAGCATTGGCAGCGCTTTATGCGGGCCAACTATGTGTTTGAAGACCCTGCCGAGCGTGACCAGTATCTGAAAAAAGATTACCACGCCAAGCGCCCCGAGGAATATTTCAAGCCCTATTTTGATCAGGTAAAAGATTTGGACGAGCCCACCCAGCTGCAGTGGGTGGATATGCACACCTGGATGCTGTATGACATTCTGCTCAAGGCTGACCGCATGAGCATGGCCAACAGCCTGGAGCTGCGCGTCCCCTTCCTTGACCGTGAAATGCTGAAATTGGCGACCTCTATCCCCCAGCGCTACCGCAGCGGCAAGGAGCAGACCAAGATTGCCCTGCGCGCCACGGCCATGGAGCAGCTGCCCGAAAGCGTTGCCAAGCGCAAAAAGCTGGGCTTCCCCGTGCCGCTGAACGACTGGCTGAAACAGGATAAATACTACAATATGGTGCGTGAAAAGTTTGAAGGCCCTGTAGCCGCGCAGTTCTTTAACGCCCCTGCCCTGCTCAAGCTGCTTGAAGGCCACAAAAACGGCACTGCCACCCCCGGCGCCATGACCAAGATCTGGAGCTTCTACAGCTTTATTTTGTGGTATGAGCTGTATTTTGTGCAGCGATAAGCGAAAGCGCAGATAAGCAAACAAACAAGAAAGCCTTTCTCAGGTTTTGCCATTTTTAGGCAGCGCCGAGAAAGGCTTTTCTTGTAGGAATTTGTTATCACAGTCGATCCTTATGCACTATATTTCTATATTTAATAAATACATCACAACCTATGTAGCTTCAGTATGAATAGGCCGCTGAAAATCCGGTGTATGGGACTCATTGTTTTGTATAATCAAATCAACGAAAAGAAACACCTCCTTTTTTCACAAATTGGTCTTCTGCCCCTTGCAAATTTTGGCGGCGGGTGTATACTAAAGGCAGTTCTTTTATCTGTGCCGCAAAGGTTGCAGCTTTGTGTGCCGATAAAAGCCCGATCAAAAAAGATACAGGGGAGCCATAGCGGCAGCGCCGAAAATGGCTGAGAGGAAGGTAGTGCCTTCGACCCTTTGACCTGATGTGGGTAATGCCGCCGTAGGAAGATTTTATTTACTTTTGGCAGGGGCGCCCGCAGGGGTTGCACCCTGCTTTTTTGTTGTGATCTTCATGATAAAAGGAGGATAGAGAGCGGTTCCGCAGTTTTTGCGGCCGGGCCGAGGGGGAGCGCCCTGGGCCCCGGATATTTTGCAGCGATGGGAAGCCGTGTTCCGGTGTGAGAGGAAGCCAGCAAGCTTCGACCGAACTTCCGTGCGCGGGCAGTCGTATTTGCGGCGGCTCCGGCTATTTTTGTGGAAGCGTCGCTGCATACCGCCGCTTCTTATCTTCAAGGAGGATCGCAGTTATTATGAATACCACCGTAAAAGTTTCTACCAAAAAGCTGGTTCTTACCGGCATGTTTGCCTGCCTGGCCTTTGTGCTGAGCACCTGCGTATATTTTCCGGCCATGGCACCATTTCAGCACTTTGTCGATGTGCTGGCCGCGGTGTTTCTGGACCCTTGGTACGCCTGTGCCAGCGCTTTTTTGTGCGGCGTTATGCGCATGATGAGCGGCCGCACCATTCAGGCCGTTACCGGCGCTGTGTTCGGCCCTATTCTGGGCGGGCTGATCTGGCGCAAAACCAAAAACATCTACCTTGTGTGGATCGGCGAAGTGATCGGCACCGGCCTGTGCGGTGCCATGGCCTCTTACCCGCTGATGAAGCTGTTTTACGGGCTGGATGTGACCAACCCCTTCTATTACATTCCCTTCTATACTCCCAGCGCCGCCGTGGGCGCTGCCATGGGCGTGATGGTGCTTTTGGTGCTCAAACGCAGCGGCCTTTTGGAAAAGCTGCTCAAAGAGCTTCGCTGATGGGAGGGATTTTCTATGACTCTTGATTTGTGCAGGCCTTTGCAGGCCGTTCGCCAAAATGCACCGCTGGTGCAGTGCATCACCAATTTTGTAACGGTAAATGACTGCGCCAATATTATTCTGGCGGCAGGCGGCTCGCCCTCGATGGCACACGATGTGCGTGAGGCCGCCGAGGCTGCCGCCGGTGCAAACGCCGTGGTGTGCAACATGGGCGCTATTGAGGATGTGCCTTCCATGATTGCCGCCGGGCAAAGCGCCAATAAGCTCGGCATTCCCGTAGTGCTCGACCCTGTGGCCGCAGGCGGCACCCAGCTGCGGCGCGACGGCTCCGCAGTGCTTTTAAAGGGCGTTCACTTTGCCGCCATTCGCGGCAATGCCTCGGAGATCCGCTTTTTAGCCGGGCAGCAAACCACCGGCAGCGGTGTGGATGTAAGCGCGCTGGATGCCGTGACCGAAGAAAACCTGCCCTTGGCCGCCGAAATGGTGAAAACGCTGGCGAAGAAAACCGGCAGTGTGGTCGCGTTTTCGGGCGTGATCGACCTGGTATCGGACGGCGATACCATCGTGGTGCTGCGCAACGGCTGCGCCACCATGGCGCGTATCACCGGCAGCGGCTGCATGCTCACCTCGCTGATCGGCGCTTTCTGCGGTGCAACCCCCAGCGAGCCGCTGGCCGCTGTGTGCTCAGCCATGGGCGTGATGGGCGTGTGCGGCGAGCTGGCCGAAAAGCGCCGTTTACAAAATCATACCGGCAATGCCACTTTCCGCACCGATCTGATCGATGCCGTATTTAATCTGACTGAGCAGCAGCTCAAGGAGGGCTTACGCTATGAAATTTACCAAGGATGAGATCCGTGCAGCCATGCTGCTGTATGCCGTGACCGACCGCACCTGGCTGAAGCCCGGCGAAACGCTTACCGCCGTGTGCGAAAAGGTGCTGGCAAACGGCGCGACCTTTTTGCAGATCCGTGAAAAAGATCTGGATGCCAATACCTTTGAAGAAGAGGCCAAGGCGCTGAAAGCCCTGTGCGCCGCCCATAAGGTACCCTTTGTGGTGAATGACAGCGTAGAGATCGCACTGGATATGGATGCCGACGGCGTGCATGTGGGCCAGAGCGATATCAAGGGCCGTGATATCCGCGCTATGATCGGCCCTGATAAAATTCTGGGTATTTCGGCCGGAACCGTGGCCGAGGCTGTGGCCGCCGAAAAAGCCGGGGCCGATTATATCGGCGTGGGCGCTGTGTTCGGCACCACCACCAAAAAGAACGCCCGCAACCTTTCGCTTGCACAGCTGCAGGAGATCCGGCGCTCGGTCAGCATTCCTGTGGTGGCTATCGGCGGCATCAACGCCTCTAACATTGGGGAGCTGGCCGGCAGCGGCGTAGACGGTGTTGCCGTGGTATCGGCCATCTTTGCCGCCGAAGACCCCGGCGCCGCCACCGCCAACCTGCTGGCAGCTGCCCGAAAGATGGTGCAGCATGGATAAAAAGTTTGCCATTTTTGATATGGACGGCACGCTCATTGATTCTATGGGCTACTGGCAGCGCCTGGCCTCCGAATATCTTTTCAGCCGCGGCGTGACCCCCGCACAGATCCCGGCCGACCTGCCCGAGCGCATCAAAGCCGTTACCGTTACCGGGGCCGCTGCCCTTTTTATTGACCTGTTCGGCTTTTCCGGCACGCCCGAGAGCATTGCCGCCGAGATCAACGCCCTGATGGACGAGCACTACCGCCGGGATATTCCGTTAAAGCCCGGTGTAAAAGAGTATCTGGCCAGCCTGCGGCAGTGTGGCGTGCAGATGTGCGTAGCCTCGGCTACGGCGGCCGCGCTGATGGAGGCCTGCCTTATCCGCCTGGGCGTGCGGCAGGAATTTGCCTTTTTGCTTTCGTGCGAAGAGGTAGGCGCAGGCAAAAACAGCCCCGAAGTTTATTTGCAGTCGACTGCCCGGCTGGGCTGCGTGCCCGCCGAGGCCGCTGTGTTTGAGGATGCGCTGTTTGCCGCCCAGACTGCCAAAAAGGCAGGCTTTTATGTGGTAGGTGTGTACGATGAGACCAGCAAGGCCAGCTGGGAGGATATCAGCCGCCTGGCCGATGAAACGATCTTGCATTGGTAAATTTTATCAGTGCGAAGAGCACCCCGTATTTTACAAAAAATATTATTCCACCGATAGTTATCAGAAAGAAGGCTTTTTATTATGAGCGCAAGTATTGCTATTCAGGTTTTGCCCGAGGCTGAAAACGACCGCCAGCTGTGCCAGCGGGTAGATGCTGTGATCGATTACATCAAATCTACCGGCCTGCATTATGAGGTAGGCCCCTTTGAAACCACCATCGAGGGCGAAAGCTATGACCAACTGATGGATATTGCCAAAGAGTGCCAGCATGTAGCCATTCGCGCCGGTGCCCCCAAGGTATCGGCCTATATCAAGGTGGTCTACCGCCCCGAGGGCGAGATTCTGACCATCGACCAGAAGATCGGCAAATACCGCCAAGGTTGATATTTTTATAGAGCAATGCCCCAGGTTAAAAGCCGGGGGCATTGCTCTATGCTTTTTCTTATGCCGCTTGTCATTTTTTCAAACAATCAGCAATTTGCAGGCATATTTACAATTCGTTGATGGCTTGAATAATCTCCATGCGGCAAATACGCTTTGCCGGGGCGTAGACTGCCATGCACACCGACAGCGCCGTGATCGCCAGGCAGACCCCTATGCAGGCCCAGGGCACTGTGCATAAAGTACCGAAATAATTTGTGATCATCACAGAATACAGATACCAATACAGCGGAAGCCCGATCAAAAAGCCCATGAAAAGCCCCATCACGCCGTAGGCGGCCGCCTCTGCAGTGATCATGCGCAGAATCTGTGTTTCGTTCATTCCGATTGCCCGCATGATGCCGTATTGCTTTCGTTTGTAAAGCCCGGCAGCATTCTGGCAAGGTCTTTTTCTGCACCGCAGATGGCAGCCTGCTTTCCGCCCACAAAATAGTTCTGGTCGATCGTGCCATTCAGGTCTTCATAAGGGGAAAATGCTTCTACATTGTTTTGCTGTGCGATCTTATCGGCGGTGTCTTGCGAAATTTCGCTCAGCAGCAAGTGCCAGCTGCCGTCTTTCTGCAAACGGTTGTTTGTTTCCATGCGCACCGCTATATCGGCCATGCTGAATACCGCCGTTACCAAAAACACAGCCAGTACGATGCATAAAATCGTCATACGGTTCTGGCGCTTTCGCAGTTTGGCCGAAAGAGGAATAAGCCCCAAATAGCTTTTCATCGGCGGCACCTCCCCCCGGTAAGGCAGCCATGGGCCCGTCCGGTATTTTTCAACTCTAAATGCCTCATTGCACAACGCTTCTTTCTGTTTCATTTTCGGGCTTTTGCCCGCTGCAAAAAGAATAGCACCTGTGCCTTACCCCAAGCTTACTGTTATCCTACAATTTTGTAGGAATCAAAGTGTATTCCACTTATAGCCCATGCGCCGAACCATTACCAGCATTTGAGGGCTGCCGGGGTCGTCTTCCAACAACAAAATTCTGCTCATGTTCTGCTTCTCCTTTTGCTTTATTATAGTATCTGCCCATACCCGGCACAAGGCAAAGCTGCGCGCCCGGATTTATTTTGCCGCTTTTGCCGCCCGCCGGGCTATCAAAAAAATAGATTTTGTGCTATAATAAATTTATATATTGTCTATCACAAAGTGAGGAACTGCCATGAAATTACTGGTTTTAGACGGCAACAGCCTGGTGAACCGCGCCTTTTTCGGCATCAAGGTGCTCACCACCAAAGACGGCCGCTTTACCAATGCCATTTACGGCTTTATGAATATCCTTTTGAACCTGCTCAAGGCCCACGACCCCGACG
>CAVGKH010000035.1:0-15790 GCA_963629755.1 Gemmiger sp. | reverse complement strand
ACCAACGGCCTGGCAGATGATGATAGACACGATGCTGGTGTAGGGATCCATACCATAAGAAATGATGATAGGAGCCACCAGAGGCACAATGATTGTCATGGCAGCGCCGCAGTCCATAAATGCACCCAGCAGCAGCATGCACAGCAGCACCAGAATTACGAATACAGTGCCGGAAACGCCGCTGCTTACCAGAGCCTCAGTCAGCAGAGTGGGGATCTCGAGTGCGCGCATACCAGCGGTGAACACGCTTGCCAGGCTGATCATGAAGCACAGGGGTGCTGCGTTCATGCAGCACTTCTTCAGCAGAGGAACGATTTCTTCTACCTTGATGGTCTTGTAAACGAACACAGCCACGATCACCGAGTAAACCAGCGAAATGGCGGCAGCCTGGGCGGTATCGGCAATGCCGGTAAAGATGGTGCCCAGAATGATAACGGGGGTCATGATAGCCCAGATGCTCTCTTTGATCAGAGCGCCGAAGCTCTTCTGGCGCAGGCCATCGACCCAGGCGTTGATCTTAGCCTGGTCGCCGTTATCCTTGCGGCAGTGCATGATGGCGTAAATGATCAGCAGTACGCCTGCGGCCACACCGGCCACGGCAGCAATGGCATACAAGGGAACCAGATCCAGACCACCGGACAGCTGTGCTGCGCCGGTCAGAGGAACAGAAGGAGGAATGACCATGCCCAGGCAGCCTGCGGAAACCAGAATGGCGGCGCTGAACATTTTGTCGTAGCCCATTTCCACCAGCATGGGGTAGCACATAGCGCCCACAGCAGCGGTGGTAGCCGGGCCGGAACCGGAAATAGCACCGTAGAACATGCAGGTGCAAATAGAAAGGATGGGCATAAAGGCACGCTTTTTGCCCAGGAAGTATGCAAAGGTATCAAAGATCTTTTCGGTCAGCTTGCCGCGGGCCATAAACTCGCCTGCAATCATGAAAAGAACGATGGTCAGGCCGACATTGTTCTGCACGGCACCGGCGATCGAGTTTTCAGCAATGCTGGAAAAGCTGATGGCCGAGTTGCCCAGCAGAGGAATGCTGCTGGCCGACAGCACGATGCAGCCCACAACGGGCAGGCCGATGAGGATCATGCCGCCAAAGAAGAGGATCAAAAATGCACCGATCATTTCTTATCTCCTCCTTTTACGAAATACTTGCACACATAGGCGATCATGGCCAGGGTGTAGCCCACAGCGGGGGCAAAGTAAGCCACGGCCAGCGGAATGGAAGTGCACACGGGTGCAAAGCTGGGGTTCAACTCGCCCAGGTGCAGCACATTGTACCAGCTGAAAATGCACAGGCCCAGCATGAGGATCACCATGATGATCTCTGTGAGCACGGTTTTCAGGAAGTTACGCACGCCGGTGGGGTATTTGTTCACCAGCATTTCGATGCGCATGAATGCACCGCGCTTTACAGCGGGTGCCAGAGAAAGGAATACCATCCAGCCATAGGTGTAAAAGGACAGCTGCTTGAAAAACGCCACAGCGTCCGCCGAGAAGAACTGGCACACAAATGTGATCATCGTGCAGATCGTGGCAACCACGATCATGATCACCATCAGGGTCTGCTCCAGCTCATCCAGAAAATCTTTTTTCTGGTCCATTGAAGTTTTCCTCCTTAATAAATATACCTCTCTTCCCCTGTATCTCCTTACCATTTATTGAACAAGGGAAATAAAGCCAACTTAATTATTCTACATGATTGTGAATCGTTACACAATCGGCAAATATACCAAATTCGACCCGCGCAAACTATGCAATATTATAATATTTATCCCTCATTTTTATAAAATCGTCTTATGATACTTCCCCATTTCGCCATTTTGTGCGTTATATCGCCTTTCGGGTATTTTGTCCCTTTAAGCGGGCCCTATCCGGGCTGGCTGTTCCCCCGGCAAAAGACCAAAAAATGAGCACGACAGTTTATAAAAGGCTTATAAAGCAAAACAAAAACAGGCAGAGACCTCTTGCAAAAGAGGAGACCTCTGCCCGTTTTCTATTTTAGATATTGCTCTGCTGGTTTTTCCGCCATGGCTGTGCGGTTCGCTTTAAAAGCCATCACATGCCGGGGAACACATTGCGGGCGCTGAAGCGCACGCCGTTATAGTACATTTCCAAATGGCAGTGGTTGCCGGTAGAGTTGCCGGTAGAGCCCACATAGCCGATGGTCTGGCCCTGGCTTACCGACTGACCCACGGATACCGAGGGTGAATAGGCCATATGCGCATACAGCGTACGGTAGCCGTTGCCATGGTCAATGATCACATAGTTGCCGTAGCTGTAATGCCAGCCGCTCGTGACCACCACGCCGGAATCGCAGGCGATGATGGGCACACCATAGCTGGCGCAGATATCCGCGCCGGTATGGCCGCTGCTCATCCAGCGACTCACATACTTATAGTTGGGCACAGGCCAGATAAAGCTGCCGGTGCCGTACTGGGCCACCATGCCGCTTCTCAAATGGGTGCCCTTGATCACCTCTTCGGTCACAGGCTCTACCAGCACTGTCTCGTTCAAGATCTCGGTGCTGGTCTGCACGCCGTTGATATAGGTGATATCGGCCGTGATCTCTTTCAGGCCGTTCTGGCCCGCGGTAATGGTTTTGGTAACGCCCCAATCGTATTCGTCCGAGTTGGTGGTGGTCGTCGTGTAGGCGATTTCCTCCTGCCAGGTGCGGGTAGCTACCTGCTTTACCTGCAAGAAGTCCATTTCCTGCGCCACGATCAGTTCATCGCCGATATACATATTGTAGCTGCTGTCGGCCATCTGGGGGTTCAGCTCATACAGCTCGTTCAGAGTCAGGTCGTTGGCGGCGGCGATCATCCACGGGGTATCGCCCTGCTGCACCACATACACCTTTTCTTCCTGCTCTTTCCCCTGGAGCATATTCACGATATCGGAATAATCCATGATGGAATCGGTGAAATACACACCGTCCACCAGTTCGATATCCTTTACAAACTCCACGCGCATATCGGGGTCGTCCGGGTCTTCATACGGAGCCTTGAAATCGTCCAGGAAGCGGCGCAGGTCATCGCCCTGGCTCGTGATGGCGCGCAGGTGGCCGTCCATATACAAAGCTGTGGCCTCCTGGATCTGGTCGCTGCTGGCGCGCAGAATGGCATCGGCCATCTCGTTTTCGTCCAGCACGAGGCCATTGGCCACGCGCAGCGTAAAGGTAGGCGTGATCTCCCACTGCCGGGTCTCTTCTGTAGAAGAATCCATCTGTGCCATGGTCTCTCGCGCGCTTTCAATACGCTCGTTCACATTCATGCGGGCATCGTCAAACACCTGCTCACTGGCCACATAGCCAACGATCTCGCCGTTTACCTGCACCGCAAGCACATAATCATAATTCAGAACGCTCTTTACCGTTATTACCAGGGCTGCCGCCGCTGCAAAGGGCAAAAGGCACGAAATGCCGCGCCCCAAAACCACCGCATAGCGGGCAGCGTCCTCTAAAATAAAGCTAGGCTTCAGGGCATGCTTTTTGCCGCTCTCGGCTGCCTCACGCCGCAAAGCATGAATGCGCCGAATGCCCGCCACACACTCGGTGATGGGGCCGAACACATCGGCAAAAAAGCTGCGCACCAGCTCAAGCACGGGCACAACGCGCATGGTAAAAATATTACCGCATTCCTGCACAAGGGCCCTACCCATGCCCAGTGCGGCGCACCCTGCCTGCAAAAGCACATACTCGGCCCAAAAGCCCATCATGTATGTAAGCTCGCCGAACTCTTCTACGGCAGGCACTGCCATGGCCTTACGCCAAAAACGCTCGCGGCGTTTTTCGTTTTTCTGCTGCTGTTTCCAGCGCTGTACAGTCCAGCGGCAAACAAAGGCATCCCACTTTTGCTGCCAGGCCGAGGGGCCTTTGCGCGGGGCGGTACCTTGTGCTTTGCTGGTTTGGGCAGAGCGTTCTTTTAGTGCAATTTCGTTATTTTTGTTATCCTCAGTCACAGTCTGCCCTCCTTTTTATCTTTTTATTATATCGCATTGTCTTTTTTCGGGCAACCGCCCGGCCTCATAATTCACAAATGTTCCACGGTTGCGGCACATATTCCCATTTCTGCCAGCAAACGGCAGAAGTCGGGCGGCAGCGGGCACTCTAAGCGCACAAGTTCACGCTTTACAGGGTGCACAAACTCCATGCGGCCGCAGTGCAGCGCCTGCCGGGCCATTTTTTCGCGGCTTCCGCCGTAGAGGTCATCGCCCGCCAGCGGGTGGCCAAGATAGGCAAAGTGCACCCGGATCTGATGCGTTCGCCCCGTTACCGGGCGGCAGCGCACCAGGCTGTGCCCCGCGCCCACAGCCAGCACGGTATATTCTGTGCGGCTGGGCTTGCCGCCCTGGCATACGCAGCGGCCGATGATGCTTTCACCCTGGCGGCCGATGGGTGCATCCACCACACCCGGCCCCAGCGGCAGCTCGCCCTGCACGATGGCATAATAGCGCTTTTCGGCCGTTTCGGCCAGCATGGGCGCGGCAAAGGCGTTTTTGGCGCACAGCACCAGGCCGCTGGTATCCTTATCGATGCGGTTCACCGGGCGAAACACCCCAGTTCGCCCGCGGCGATGCAGCTCGGCCACCCAGCCGTTGGCCAGCGTGCCGCCCGGGTAGTTAAAGGTGGGGTGCACGGCTATGCCCGCGGGCTTATCCAGTGCCAGCACAAAATCATCTTCATACACAATGTGCAGCGGAATATTTTCTTCGGGCTGCACCGATGTGGGCGGCTCGGGCGGCAGGGCAAAGCTTACCGTTTGCCCCGGCTGCAGGCGGTAGTTGGTATGCACCGGCTGTGCATCCACAAAAAAGCCCTCGCCGAATTTTACGCTTTTGATAAAGCCGGACGAAATGCCCTGCTCGCGCAGGAACAGCGCCACGGTTTTGTTATCGTCATTTAAGGATGCCTGATAGCTGAGTTTCACTGCCTGCATCCCCCTTTTTGCGCCAGACAACTGCCCACAAGTTTATATATTATATCTCATTTTCGGCTTTTTTGCAATTCTTTCGCGCATCTGCCTTGCAAAAAAGCAAAATTTATGCTATGATACCTAGCGGAAAACGAGTGGAACATACGGCGGCGGGACCGGGATAACACCCGGCCTGAGGAAAGTCCGGGCTTCACAGGAGCATGGTAACTGCTAACGGCAGCCGGGGGTGACCCCAGGGACAGTGCAACAGAAATAAACCGCCCGGCTTCGGCCGGGTAAGGATGGAAAGGCGAGGCAAGAGCTCACCAGCGCAGTGGAGACATTGCGGCTCTGTAAACCCTACCAGAAGCAACATCCGTATGGGACATTATGTGGAAGCTCCGCACCGTCCCGGAGATGGCGTGAGCCTTGCGGTGACGCAAGGCCAAGATAGATCGTCGTTTAATACAGAACCCGGCTTACGGTCCGGTCGTTTTCCTTTTTTTCAAAAGCAAAAGCTGTGCGTGAGGGGATCTTTATCCCTTCGGCACAGCTTTTTTTGTTTTGCTATAAGCTTCATAATATCCACAGGTTCAGGGCCAGCAGTGCCACCACGCCCGGCGCACCCAGCACCACGCTTACAAAGGCCGTAAACCAGTTTAACGCCAGGCTCACCCCTGTATACTCAGCGGCAAGGTCAATAAGGCCCAGTGCAGCCACGCCCAGCACGGCATTGGCCAAAAGCATGCCAACCGGGTGCTTCTGCCCTGCTGCGGCCCGGCTCACGGCCAGCAGGCAGCCCCCTGCCGCCGCCCACCACGCGGCGCTCATAAAATGGTGCGCAGGCCCACGGCGCGCGCTTTGCGCATCAAAAATTCATAGCGGCACTGCAAAGCCCGCCCCTCGTAGATGCGCTGCTCTGCCTGCTCCGGCTCTACCTCCATATCAAACAGCATTTTGTTTTGGCGCATAAGAGCCATGCACTCGCGCAGCTCCTGCTCCAGCGTGGGGTAATAGCGCTCGCGCTCGGCACCGTTTTTGGTCTTTCAGAAATAGGTTTGCTGCCTGGGCATAAAAAGCCCCCTTTTCATAGAATCGTTTTTTCCATTCTATGCAAGGGGGGCTTGATTTTTGCCTACAGGCTGTTTTACAGTTTACTCCTGCACAGGTGCCGCCGGGGCAAAATCGATCTTGCCGCTGGGCACATCGGCCTTTGCCACGGTGATGCGCACGGCATCACCCAGCATCCAGGTGCGGCCGGTAAGCGGGTCGCTCAGGCGCACGCCCTCGGCCAGCACGGGCTCACCGCGGCACAAAAGGCGGGCGGGCAAAAATCCCTCGACCGTATTTTCCAGCATAACAAACAGGCCCTTGGCCGTTACGCCGCTCACGCGGCCCTCAAACTCCTCGCCCAAATGGGATTTTAGATATTCAGCCTTGTAGCAGTCTTCTGCTTCGCGCTCGGTCTGCAGAGCGTTCAGCTCGCGTTCGCTGCTCTGGCGGCTGGCATCGGCGGCAAATTTTTCATAGCGGCGGCGCAGCTCTTCGCCGCGCACGCCTGCCAGCCAGTCGCTCATGATGCGGTGAATCGAAAGATCCGGGTAGCGGCGGATGGGGCTGGTAAAATGCGCGTAGTCTTCGAGCGCCAGGCCGAAATGCCCTTTGGGCTCGGGCTGGTAATCAGCCTTCTGCATGCTGCGCAGCACGGCGGTATTTACAGCGGTTTCCAGCTTGGAGCCGCGCACTTCGTCTAAGATCAGCCCCAGCTCGCGCTGTGTGGGCACGGCCTTTTTGAATTTTGCTGCAATGCCGCAGGCCGCCAGCATCTGCACCAGCGTGCTTACCTTGTCAGGGTTCGGCTCTTCGTGCACGCGGTACACGAACGGCAGCCTCTCGGTGCGGCCCAGGTTAGCGGCGCACTCGTTGGCCAGCAGCATGAACTCTTCGATCATGCACTCAGAAAGCCCGCGCTCGCGGCATTCCACGCCCACGCACACCCCGGCCTCGTTCAAGATCAGCTTGCCCTCTTTGGTTTCCAGTTCCATGCCGCTGCGTGCCTTGCGCAGGGCCACGCGCTTTTTATACAGCAGCTCCATGGCCGCAAACTGGCTTGTCACCTCGCGGTAGCGCAGGGCCACACACTCCTCTGCCTGCCCAGCCAGCAGGGCGTTGATCTCTTTATATACGCCCTTTACACGGCTGCGGATCAGGGTTTTGGCAAAGCGGTAGCTTTGCAGGCGGCCCTGCTTATCCAGCTTCATCAGGCAGGAAAACGCCAGCCTGTCCTCGCCCTCATTCAGGCTGCACACACCGTTGGAAAGTTCTTTCGGCAGCATGGGAGCCACGCTGCTGGCATAATATACGCTGGTGGCACGGGCAAAGGCCTCTTCGTCCAGCCGGGTGCCGGGGCACACATAGTAGCTTACATCGGCAATGTGCACACCCAGCTCAAAGCCGCTTTCGGTGGCCTTGAGGCTGACGGCGTCGTCAATATCCTTGGTTTCGGCCGAGTCGATGGTAAAGATCGGCTCACCGCGCAGATCCAGCCGGTGCGCCGCCTCGCTTTCGGCAATGCCGATGGGAATGACCCCGGCCTCGGCCTGCACATCATCGGGGAAAATAGGGTTCACATCGTGCGAAAATAAAATGGCCTTGGCGCACTGGCGTGCGCTCTCGGCGCTGCCGAAGCGCACGGTAACGGCGGCCAGATGGTCGCTGTGGCGGTCGCCGCGCTTTGTGATGGCGGCCGCTACCTTTTCGCCGGCCTTTGCGCCGCCGGTGCCGCCCCGGCGCAGCGCAATGAGCACGGCGGGGCAGCGGTCGGGCGAGATTGCCAGCCGCCCGCCGGGCAGCGCCAGCAGGGTGCCCACCAGTTGATCGTTCGGCTCGGTGATGGCCGTTACCTCGCCCTCCATGCTGCCGGGCACGCGCGGGCGGTCAAACAGCTTTACCAGAATTTTATCGCCGGGCATTGCGCCTTTTAAGCTGCGCCCGGGCACAAACACATCGCCCTTGCCGTCATCGCGCTTGGCAAAGCCAAAGGTCTCGGCCAGCTTTACCAGCACGCAGGGCTCACCCTCGGGCTTTTGCTCCTGCTTCAGCGCGTAAAGACCGGCTTTTTCCTGCACAAGGCCCTGGCTGCGCAGCTCGCGCAGGGCTGCCTGCACTTTTTTGTTGTTGCCCAGCCGCTGGGTAAGCTCGCCCATGCGGCAGGGGTGCACCTCTAATTCGCGCAGCACCTTTGTTTTAATAGACATAAATTGATTTTTTCCTCCGTAAGGCAGCATTATGCAGCCTTTGCTTATCTTTTACAGATTTATCTTATATTTTACACGAAAAACAGGCGGCTCGCCAAACGCGAACCGCCTGCCCTTTTTGCTTACTTCTTCAGCCTTTAGCCCATGCGTGCGCTGATAACGCAAACCACCAGTGCAGCGATCATAAAGATAATGCCGCAGGTACGGGTAACATTAGCCAGCTTCACATCATTCGAGCGTGCACGGCCGGCACCGATCATGCTGCCTGCATCGCCGGTGATAGCACCGGAAAGGCCGCGGCCCTTGGGCTCCTGCATCAGGGTGAAAGCAATGATTACGGCGCAGACCAGAATCAGAACCACAGCAAAAATGATCTCGATAGCATTCATATAGCAAATTCTCCTAATCAGCAATTCGTGTATTATTTATAATATCATAGCCCAAAGCGGATTGCAAGCCATTTTGGGGCCGTATTGCCGCCCGGCGACATTTTTTATAAAAGCGACATCTGCTCGGCTGAATCTTCCCGCCGCAAAAGCGCGCCCGCCGCGGGCAGGCTGCGCACACGGTAGCGGTGCGGGTCAGCCAGCTCCAGCTTTTCGGCCAGCGTGAGCTCGGCGATGTGCTGGTTCTTTTTGAGGGTGATCACGGCCACACCGGCACTGTCTTTGGTGGTTTTGGCCGCGATCTGCGCCGAGCCTACCAGCAGCAGCCGGTCGGCGCTGGTGCGAATGGCGATCTCGGTCTCTTCGGGCAGATACAGCATGGCTGCCAGAGGCTCTTTGTCGCTGTAGGCCTTGATGAGCTTGCGGCGGTTCTGCTTGGTGGCATAGCTTTCTGCCGGAATCTTGGCGCACTTGCCGTTGGCAAAGCAGAACAGGAACCAGCCCTTATAGCCTTCGTTCAGCACCGCCAAAAAGATGGGCTTTTCGTTTTCGTCCATGCCCAGGGTCGTGGGCAGGTACTCGCCCATCTGGCTCACCTTGCCGTCGGGGAAGTCGGCCGCGCGGCACTTGTATACCTGGTGCTGGTCGGTGAATACCAGCAGCTCTACGGCGTTGTGCGTTTCGCACTTAAAGATGATCTCGTCACCCTCTTTGAGCTTATGCTCGCCGCTGTTGCGCAGGCTCTTTTCGGTCACCTTTTTAAAGTAGCTTTCGCGCGTGAAGAACAGCGTTACCGGGTAATCGGGGATTTCTTCCTCTTCGGCACCGCCCTCGCTCTTCGGCACATCATACAGAATTTCGCACTTGCGGGGCTGGCCGTATTTTTTAGCCACATCGTTCAGTTCGGCCGTGATGATGCGGCGGATGCGCGCATTGCTCTTTACAATCTCGTTCAAATCGGCAATGTCGGCTTCGAGCTGGTCGGTTTCCTGCGTGCGCTTTAAGATATATTCTCGGTTCAGATGGCGCAGCTTGATCTCGGCCACATAGTCGGCCTGCACCTCATCGATGCCAAAGCCGATCATCAGGTTGGGCACCACTTCGCTCTCCTCGGCGGTCTCGCGCACGATGCGCACGGCCTTATCGATATCCAGCAGAATGGCCTCGAGGCCCTTGAGCAGGTGCAGGCGCTTTTCTTTGGCGTGCAGGTCGTGGTAGGCGCGGCGGCGCACGCATTCCATGCGGAAGGCGATCCACTCCTGCAGGATCTCGCGCACACCCAAAACGCGCGGCTGGCCGCCCACCAGCAGGTTAAAGTTGCATGAGAAGCTGTCTTCCAGCGGGGTGAGACGGCACAGCTTGGCCATCACCTTTTCGGGGTCCTGCCCGCGCTTTAAATCCAGCGTGAGCTTTAAGCCGTTCAGGTCGGTCTCATCGCGGATATCACTGATCTCTTTGATTTTGCCCTCACGGGTAAGGTCGCTCACCTTATCGATAATGGCTTCCAGCGTGGTGGTGGGCGGAATATGGCTCACCTCCACCATGTTTTCTTCTTTATTATAGGTCCAGGTGCCGCGCACGCGCACGCTGCCGCGGCCGGTTTTATAGATATTCGCCATCTCAGCGGCTTCGTATAAGATCGTGCCGCCGCCCACAAAATCGGGCGCAGGCATAATGGCGGCGATATCGGCCTCGGGATCTTTGAGCAGGGCCACCGTGGCAGCGCACAGCTCGTTTAAGTTGAACGAGCAAATATTGCTGGCCATGCCCACCGCGATTCCCAGCGTGTTGTTTGCCAAGATCGTGGGGAATGTGACCGGCAGAAGGCTGGGCTCGGTGGTGGTGTTATCGTAGTTGGGCACAAAATCCACGGTTTCTTTATCGATATCACGGAACAGCTCTTCACACACAGGCTCCAGGCGCGCCTCGGTATAACGGGCGGCAGCGTAGGCCATATCGCGGCTGTAGGCCTTGCCGAAGTTGCCCTTGGAATCCACAAAGGGCACCAGCAGGCTTTCGTTGCCGCGGCCCATGCGCACCATAGTATCGTAAATAGCCGCATCGCCGTGGGGGTTCAGATGCATGGTGCTGCCCACGATGTTGGCGCTTTTGGTGCGCAGGCCGCCCAGCAGCTTCATGGTATACATGGTATACAAAAGCTTGCGGTGCGCAGGCTTGAAGCCGTCGATATCTGGCAGCGCGCGCGACACGATGACCGACATGGCATAGGGCATATAGTTGGTTTCCAGCGTGCTGGTGATAGGCGTTTCGATTACCTGACCGGCATCGTGGATCTGCACCGTTTCGCCCAGCTCGGGGCGGGCGGCGGCGCGTTTTGCAGTTTTCTTTTTAGCCATTTGTTACCTCATTTTTCAAACCGGGAAGGGTCAGGAAAGATCCAGATCGTCCAGATATTCTGCGCCGTGCTGGGCAATATGCTCTTTGCGGCCCGCCAGGTTATCGCCCAAAAGCAGGTCGAACACCTCGGCCGTGCGGGCGGCTTCCTCGGGCATCACGCGGATCAGGCGGCGGCTGGCTGGGTTCATGGTGGTGAGCCACATCATCTCGGGGTCGTTTTCGCCCAATCCTTTGCTTCGCTGGATCGTATACTTTTTATCGCCGATCTCTTTTAAGAATTCGGCCTTTTCCTGCTCGGTGTATGCAAAATAGGTTTTATCCTTGGTGCCGATCTCGTAAAGCGGCGACTCGGCAATATACACATAGCCCTTTTCGATCAGGGTCGGGGTCAGGCGGTAGAGCATGGTGAGCACCAGCGTTCGGATCTGGTAGCCGTCTACATCGGCATCGGTACAGATGACCACCTTGTTGAAGCGCAGGTTGTCCAGATTAAAGGTAGCCAGCTGCTTGTTGTGCTTGCCGCCCAGCTCTACACCGCAGCCCATTACGCGGATCAGATCGGTGATGATATCGCTTTTAAAAATGCGCTCATAGTCAGCCTTTAAGCAGTTCAGGATCTTGCCGCGAATGGGCATGGCCGCCTGAAAATCACCGTCGCGGCTCTGCATCACAGCGCCCATAGCCGAATCGCCCTCCACGATGTAAAGCTCACGCCGGGAGGCATCGCGGGTGCGGCAGTCTTTGAACTTTGCCACGCGGTTGGCCATATCCATCTGCACCGAAAGGGCCTTTTTTACGGTCTGGCGGGTCTTTTCGGCGTTTTCACGGCTCTGCTTGTTCACCAGCACCTGGCGGCAGATCTTTTCAGCTTCATCGGGCTTTTCGATAAAATATACTTCCAGCTGGTGCTTCAAAAACTCGGTCATGGCCTGAGCCACAAACTTGTTCGTGATGGCCTTTTTGGTCTGGTTTTCGTAGCTGGTGCGGGTCGAAAAGCTGTTGGAAACATAGATCAGGCAGTCCTGCACATCCTGGAAGGTGATCTTGCTCTCGTTCTTTTTATAGATATTCTTGTTTTTCAGATAGGCATCGATCTGGTTCACGAACGCCGTGCGCACAGCGCGGTCGGGGCTGCCGCCATGCTCGAGCCAGCTGGAGTTGTGGTAATATTCCAGCCGCTGCGCCGCGTTGGAAAAGCAGAATGCCGCGCTCATTTTTACCTTGTAATCGGGTTGGTCGTCACGGTCACGGCCCGTGGCACTGCTTTCAATGTAGCGCACAGGCGTAAGGGCATCGAGGCCCGCGATCTCTTCTACATAGTCTACGATGCCCTGCTGGTAGCAGAAGGTCTCCTCGGTTTTTTCGGGGCCGGTCTCATCGCGCAGCACCAGGCTGAGCCCGGCGTTCACCACAGCCTGCCGCTTCATGGTTTCGCGGTAGTATTCCACGGGCACATTGATATCGGTAAAAACCTCGGTGTCTGGCTTCCAGCGGATAATGCTGCCGGTGCGCCGCCCCTTAAACGGCTCTTTGTGCAGGCCGCCGATGTTTTCGCCCTTTTGGAAATCCAGATGATAGTGGAACCCGTCGCGGTACACATCGGCGGTCATCCATTCGCTGGAATACTGGGTAGCGCAAAGGCCCAGGCCGTTTAAGCCCAGGCTGAACTCGTAGTTGTTTTCGTCCTCGCCGTATTTGCCGCCCGCATACATTTCGCAGAACAGCAGCTCCCAGTTATAGCGCTCTTCCCCCTTGTTATAATCCACGGGCATGCCGCGGCCAAAATCCTCTACCTGCACGCTACCGTCTTTAAAGCGCGTTAAGATGATCTTATCGCCGTGGCCCTCGCGGGCTTCATCGATTGAGTTAGAAAGAATTTCAAAAATCGAATGGGCACAGCCGTCCACACCGTCTGAACCAAAAATAACGCCCGGGCGCTTGCGAACGCGGTCGGCACCCTTCAGGCTGGTGATACTTTCGTTGCCGTATTCCTCTTTTTTGGGCATAATTTCCTCCGAACTGCCGGGGATCTGCGGCCCCGGTGCCGCCGCCCTGCCAATTTTTTACAGGCGGGCGAATGTGATTCAAAGCTTATTCTACCCCACCGCGGACAAAAATGTCAACCTTTGCCCGGGCATGGCCATAAGCTGCGCGCCGTTGAGCGCGAAAAAATAACAGCCGCCCGCGCGGGGCAGCTGCTAGTTTTTATCGGTATAGCTTTACTGGAATACCAGGTGGTAAACCACCGTAGAAGCGATGACCAGCGCACACAAGATCACCGTGATGGGCGGGGCCCAGCGGATCACATTGGCAGCCAGCTCATCATCGGCGGCCATGCTCTCCTCGTCCGGCTCCTCGTCATCGTAGACGGTTTCCTCTTCCGGCTCGTCCTCGGGGTCTTCGTCCTCGGGCTCACTGCCGTAAACGCGGGTGTTATCTCTCTCTTCTTCGTCTTCCTCTTCCTCCAGCGGCACCGCGCCGCGGCCATGGTAGGCTGCCGCAAAGCGCTCCTGGTCGGTCATAGGCTGGGCTTCGGGGGTGATCACACGGGTGCCGCCATCGTCCTGCGCGGCGTCCTCGGCGGCAGCAGCCTGCTCTTCGCGGGCCTTTTGCAGCATGCCGGAAAGTGCATTCTGCAAAAGGATGCGGTCGCTGCCGCACTCGCTGCAATACACCGTATTTTCCTCTTTGGGGTGGAACGCACCGCAGGCGCAGTACCAGCCCTGCTCGATGACCTGCGGGATATACTGCATATCCTCGCGGCCCGTGCTCTCGCACAGCTGTGCCGCCAGCTTGGCGGGCAGTGCACGCGGAGCAGGCAGGCGCACACGCTTGTAGCCGTTCAGCAGCACTTCCTTGCCGCTTTTCACAAACATGCGGTCCAGCTCTACATCTACGCTGCTCACCGGCTCTTCGCTTACATACACGGCATCATCGGCGCCAAACAGCTCACCCTGGCCTGCCTTTAGGCCCTGGTAATAATACTGATCCTCGCAGATCACCTCACCCTGGCAGTTTTTGCACTTGAACTTTACCACCAGGCCG
This sequence comes from Gemmiger sp., assembly GCA_963629755.1. Taxonomy (GTDB): domain Bacteria; phylum Bacillota; class Clostridia; order Oscillospirales; family Ruminococcaceae; genus SFIE01. Next base: position 1,825 of record CAVGKH010000035.1, on the reverse strand, counting down.
GAGATCTGCTCGGCAGAAACATTTTTAAAGGTCAGGCAGATCGCCACCTCGCCGGTCACCTCGCCTCTGAGCAGCTCCACGCGCACAAACTGCACGGGGCTGCCCTGGGTGTAATAATTGGCGCGGGCCTGGGTGATCAAATCAAAATTCTGTTCCATGAGATCGCTCCTTTTACCGGTGCGGGATCATTCGCCCTGCTCTTTGTTTTCGGGCTGTGCCTGTTTGCCCGGTTCGCTCTCGGCGGGCTGGGCATTTTCTGCGGGCTCGGCAGCCTCGGCGCTCTCGGCATTTTGGGCAGCTTCTGCGCTTTCAGCAGGCTGCTGTGCGGGGGATTCCTGGGCACTTGGCTCTGCGGGCTTTTCTTCACCGGGCTTATTTTCTTCCAGCGGGGGCAGCTCGCCGCCCTCCATGATGGTGCGGAACTCCTCACCGCTCAGCTTTTCGCGCTCGATCAGCGCGGCAGCCAGCTTGTGCAGCTCGGGCAGGTGCTCGGTCAGAATGCGGCGGGCAGCCTCGTAGGCTTCGTCCACAATATCGCGGATCTCATGGTCGATCTCGCTGGCAACTTCTTCGCTGTAGCCGCGGCCCTGGCCCAGATCACGGCCCAGGAAGGTCTGGTTCTGGTCGGTGCCGTACACCACGGGGCCCAGACGGTCAGAGAAGCCGTAGCGCGTTACCATGGCGCGGGCAGTCTGGGTGGCGCGCTCCAGATCGTTGGAGGCACCGGTGGAGATATCGTCCAGGATCAGCTGCTCGGCCACACGGCCGCCCAGCAGGCAGATGATATTTTCCTGCATGGCACCCTTGGTCACATAGCTGGGGTCTTTATCCGGCAGGTACATCGTATAGCCGCCAGCCTGGCCGCGGGGAATGATGCTGATCTGATGCACGGGGTCGTGCGTGGGGCAGAAGTAGCCCGTGATCGCGTGGCCGCCTTCATGGTAAGCAGTCAGGCGCTTTTCCTTATCGGTGACCACATGGCTCTTCTTTTCAGGGCCTGCCACCACCTTGATGCTGGCTTCCTCGATCTCTTTGCGGGTAATGGCCTTTTTACCGGCGCGGGCAGCCAGCAGGGCAGCCTCGTTCACCAGGTTTTCTAGGTCAGCGCCCGCAAAGCCTGCCGTAGTCTGCGCAATGGTGCGCAGGTTCACATCGGGGCCCAGGGGCTTATTGCGGGTATGCACCTTCAGAATCTCTTCGCGGCCCTTCACATCGGGCAGGCCCACATAGATCTGACGGTCAAAGCGGCCGGGGCGCAAAAGAGCTTTATCCAGAATGTCGGCACGGTTGGTGGCCGCCATTACAATAACGCCCTCGTTGGCATCAAAGCCGTCCATCTCGACCAGCAGCTGGTTCAGGGTCTGCTCGCGCTCGTCATGGCCGCCGCCCAAACCGGCACCGCGCTGGCGACCCACGGCATCGATCTCATCAATAAAGATGATGCTGGGCATGCTCTTTTTGGCCTTTTCAAACAGGTCGCGCACGCGGCTTGCGCCAACGCCCACATACATTTCTACAAAGTCAGAGCCAGAAATGGAGTAGAACGGCACGCCTGCCTCGCCTGCACAGGCACGGGCCAGCAAAGTTTTACCGGTGCCCGGAGGGCCCACCAGCAAAACGCCGTGGGGAATGCGTGCGCCCAGGCTGTTGAACTGGCCGGGGTTGCGCAAAAACTGCACCACTTCCTCCAGCTCGGCCTTCTCTTCATCGGCACCTGCCACATCGGCAAAGGTAGCCTTGCGCTGGCCCTCCTGCTGGTCTTTCACCTTGGCGCGGCCCACATTCATTACGCCACCGCCGCCTGCACCGCCGCGGTACATTGAGA
>CAVGKH010000034.1:0-15826 GCA_963629755.1 Gemmiger sp. | reverse complement strand
GCGGAAAGTCAGAGGGGGTGGCAACGGTATCGGCGCTGCTTCCCTCGCGCAGATCCGTGCCGCCTTCAATCTGTTTTTGCGAACTGGGATTCTGCTTGTTCATAGCTTCCTCAATCGCTGCTACGCCGTTTTGCAGCTCACTGCCGGGAGCCTGTGCAGGCTCCCGGCTGCAAGCAGCCAGGGACAGGCCCAGCGCTGCGGCGAGCAGGGCGTAGCCTGCGCGCTTTACTCGCCTCACAGGCTCAGACCGTTGACCCATGCCTGCACATCGGCACTGGATATGCCGCTCGAGAAGCGCTGGCCTTCCTGCCAGTCGCCGGTTCCGGCCATCTGTGCCAGCAGTTCGCCGCTCTGGCCCATGCCGGAGGAGCTGGAAGTGGCAAACGGGATCACGGTCTTGCCGGTAAAGTCGTTATCCTTCACAAAGTTATCCACGGGCCATGCCGCGATTGCCCACCAGATGGGGTAGCCGATAAATACGGTGTCGTAATCGTCCCAGTTTTCCACGGTGGTGCTGACCAGGGGCACATCGCGCAGAGATTCATCGTCGTGCTCGCGGCTCACGCGGCTGTCTTGGTTCGTCCAGTTCAGATCATCGCTGGTATAAATTTCGGTGGGCACGATCTCGAACAGATCTGCACCCGCGGCCTCGGCAATATCCTGCGCCACGCGCTGGGTGTTGCCGGAAGCTGAATAATATACCACCAGCGTTTTGCCGCCCTGCTCGGTGCTTTCGGATTCACTGGCCGCAGCGCTTTCAACAGCGCTGGATGCGCCGGATTCCGGGCCAGTCCCGCTGGAAGCAGCCGGGGCAGTGGTGGGGGCAGCCGTAGGAGCCGGAGCACTGGAGCTGGCAGCACTGCCGCCGCAGCCCACAAGGCTGGCGGCCAGAGCCAGAGAAGTCATCGAAGCAATCAGTTTTTTCATAACAGTCGTCCTTTCTGTTTAGAGGTTTTTTATTTGCATTCGCTCAGAATGTCGTAAATTTCGGCACTCGTCAGCTTTTTGCAGCAGCCGGGAGTCACAACTGTGGAATCCGCCACGGCCTTCAGATCGGTATCTTCGGGAATGCCCAGTTCCGAAAAACTCGTGGGCAGGCCGATTTCCTTGATGAAAGCGGCCAAGGCATCGATGCCGGACAGCGCGGTTTCCGCTTCGGTTGCTTTGGGTGCAATGCCCCACACATTCTGGGCAAAGCGGGCAAAGCGGGCGGGGTTTGCGGTGTAGATATGGCGGTACAGCACTGGGTGAATGACCGCCAGGCCCGCGCCATGGTTGCAGTTGGTGTAAGCGCCGAGCTGGTGCTCGATCATGTGGCACTGGAAGTCGGTCATCTTGCCGATTTTCAGAATACCGTTTTCGGCCATGGAAGAAGCCCAAGCCAGCTCGCTGCGGGCTTCGTAGTTGTCGTGGTCGGTCAGCAGCACGCGGATATTGCGGATCACGCTGCGCATAACGGCTTCGCCAATGTCATCTGAAAGGTTGTTTTCGTCCGGCTTGCCGAAGTAGGTTTCCATCGCATGGCTCAGGGTATCGAACGCGCCGGAGATTACCTGACCGAACGGAACCGACATCGTGTAAACGGGGTCAAGAAAGGCAAAATCGGCCTGCGCGCCCCACAGTGCGCCCTTGATCTTCTTTTCTTCATGGGTGATCACGGCGCCGTTGTTCATCTCGGAGCCGGTGCCGAACACCGTAACGATCGTGCCTAGAGGAATGAACTTGCTGGGCAGCTTATGCTGCATGGTCTGCATCTCCCAGATGTCCTCGTCCAGATTTGCCTGCGCCGAAACGATCTTGCAGCAGTCCGAAACCGAACCGCCGCCCACAGCCAGGATCAGATCAACCTTGTTTTCACGGGCAAGCTTTACGCCCTCCTGAACTTTTGCATAGGTGGGATTGGACATAATGCCGCTAAACTCGACTACGCGCTTGCCGTGTGCAGCCAGAATGCGGATCACTTCGTCATAAACGCCGTTGTGTTTAATGGAACCGCCACCGTAGGCAAGCAGAACCGTGGGGCCGTAGTGCTCGAGCAAATTGCCCAAATGCTCCTGCACGCCGCCCTTGCCAAAAAAGACCTTGGTTTTGTTTTCATAAATAAAGTTGTTCATAAAAATACTTCCTTTTTATGGATTTTCTATGCTCATGCCATTTGCTTTTCCCAAAAAGCAACAGCATCGTTCAGCCATCCGTCCGCCGAAGTTCCCGTGCCAAGGCCAAAGCCATGCCCCAAACCGGGATAACAATGGAACTCGGTATCAATGCCTGCCTGCTGCATGGCGTTCAGCCTTGCCTGCATAATGCGCCAGTTGGCAATGCCGTCCTGATCGCCAACGCAGGCATAAGTGGGTGGGTCAGACTCGGAATATTCGCCCAGCCCAGTATATTGCATGATCACCGCACCGGGGCGCGGCAGGTCGCCGCCGCCAAAAGCACTGGGGCCGTAAGTGCCCAGCCAGGCCGCCATGCGTGCGCCCGCGGAACCGCCCCAAAGAGAATAACAATCGGTGTCTACTTCCAGTTCCTCCGCATTTTGAAAAATAAACTGAATGGCCTTTGCCAAATCCTCGCAGGCGGTCTGCGCACCGGGCCGATAGATCAGGGCAAATGCGTTATAGCCTTTTTTAGAAAGCTCCAGAGCATGGGGAAAACTATCCTGCATAGCCCCCACATAGGCAAACGCACCCCCGGCATTGCACACGGCAAATCTGGCCCCGGGCATTCCTTTAAAATAAAACAGCCCGGTATCCCGCTTGGCGGGGTCTTGCGCTTTTTCCTGCTCGGTATAAATATCGTAAAAAATCGTTTGCCCTTCCTGCGCGCGATCCCGCAGCGTGTTCACGATGTCCACGGTTTCGTCCGGGTCAATGTGGGTGTAATAGGTCAGCTTCAGCTGCTCCAGTGTGCTGCCGCTGTAATAAGTGCTGTCGGTAGGAAACAGCAGGCGACCGAATCCGTCAAACGCCGGGTCTTGGATCACAGTTTGAATCGGCGTGCTTCTGGTGAAGGTTTCTGTCATATCCGTCACACTTTCTGAGGCAATAGGTGCAGAAGATGCTGCCGTGCTGGAAGCCGTTCCGCCGCAGCCGAAAAGCAGGGTAGCAATTCCCAAAAGGCAGCCCGTGGAAATTCTTTTTGTTATTCTCATAAATCGCTCACACAACTGGTTGCACAAAATTGTGCATGGTGTTATAATCCAATTGATACATCCGGTTGATACAAACGATTATAGTTTCCGGTTGTAACAATCGGTCAAGCTCTTTTTTCAAAAAAATATTGAATATTTTGTGAAACCATAAATCTGGATCTTGAGGAGAAAAGCATGTTTTATACCATGATGCAGGCCTGCAAAGAAACAAATATGACTTATCAGGCCCTGAAATTTTACTGCAACGAGGGCCTTGTGCCCAATGTAAAGCGGGATAAAAACAACCGCAGAATTTTTGACGAGCGGGATATTGCCTGGATCAACAGCCTGACCTGTTTAAAAAAGTGCGGCATGAGCATTCAGGAAATGAAAGACTATCTGGCGCTCTGCCTGCAGGGGGAAGCCAGCATTCCGCAGCGAAAAGAGCTGCTGGCCGAAAAGCAAAAGGCCCTGCATCTGGCCGTGAAAGAGCTGCAGGATAGCATAGCCTATATCGACTGGAAGCAGAACTTTTACGATGAAGTGCTTGCCGGCAAGCGCCCGTATGAGAGCAACCTGATTCAGGTAAAGCAATAATATGATTTCTGGCAGCCGCCGCCCGTTGCAGGACGGCGGCATTTGTATCGTTATAAAGTGCGGCATCCCAGAAATGAAACACGGCTGAAAGTAACAAACAGGCCAAATTGTGTAAAATCGCGGCAAAATATTTACAAGGAGGCCGTTCAGTGCTATACTATATTTGTTTTGTTTTGAACAAACAAAACAAGGCGGCCGTTCAGTACCGCAGTATACAAACAAAAACCGGAACGCGGCCCAATACCTGCTGCCCGGCAAGGAAGCTTTGAAAAGGAGAATCGCACCATGGCACAAAAGCTTACCAGAAAGCAGTTTGATATCCTGGCTGTGCTCGCAGAGGAAAAGCAGCCTCTTTCACAGCGTCAGATCGAAGAAAAAACCGAATATTCCCTGGGCACAGTCAACCGCGCCATGCAGGAGCTCACCGAGCTTGGCTATGTAAAGGGCGGCGAAATCACCAATGCGGGCTTCTCTGCGCTGGAGCCCTACCGCGCCAAGCGTGCCATTTTTATTGCGGCAGGCTTTGGCAGCCGCATGGTGCCTATTACCTTTAATACCCCCAAGCCTCTGGTGCGCGTGCACGGCAAGCGCATCATCGACGGCCTAATCGATGCCTGCCTTGAGGCCGGTATTGGGGAAATTTACATCGTGCGTGGCTACCTGGCCGAGCAGTTTGACCAGCTGCTCTACAAATATCCCATGATCAAGTTTTTGGAAAACCCCGTGTATAACGAGGCCAACAACATTTCTTCCTCCATGGTGGCGCGCTATCTGCTTTCCAATGCCTATGTGCTGGAGGCCGACCTTGTGATCTCCAACCCTAAGATCATCACCAAATACCATTATACCTCCGACTTTTTGGCCATTAAGAAAGACCGCACCGATGACTGGTGCTTTACTGTAAAAGACGGCGTGATCACCGAAGAAAAGGTGGGCGGCCTTGACTGCTGGCAGATGGTGGGCATCTCTTATTGGGACGAAGAGGACGGCCACAAGCTTTCTAACGATATCAAAGAAACCTATGAGCAGCCCGGCGGCAAAGAGCGCTATTGGGAGCAGGTGCCGCTGGTATTCTGCAAAGACCACTATCAGGTAGAGGTGCGCGCCTGCCAGGAAGAGGATATCATCGAGATCGATACCTTCCGCGAGCTGAAAGCAATCGACAAAACCTACGATGTTTAAATAAAACTACTCGGTTTAAAAAAGGATAAATATTCATGAACGAAAAACAAAAAACACCCGGCCTCAAGCGCCAGCTCAGCCCGGCCCATGTTTGGGCGCTGGCATTTGGCTGTGTGGTAGGCTGGGGATCTTTCATCAACCCCGGCAAAAAGTTTCTGCCCAATTCCGGCGTAGCCGGTACGGCCATCGCCATGGTGCTGGGCGCGCTGGTCATGATCGTGATCGCGTTCAGCTATGCCTACATGGTGCCGCGCTACCCCCGCGCAGGCGGTGAGTTTACCTTTACCAAGGCCTGCTTTGGCAAAACGCCCGCTTATGTGTGCGGCTGGTTTCTGGTGGCGGCCTACCTCACCAATGTGCCCATGAACTCCACGGCCATCGGCCTTATCGTAGATGGCCTCGACGGCCCGTTTGATGTGCTCAAATGGGGCTTTCATTACCAGATCGCAGGCTTTGATGTGTGGGCCGGTGAAATGCTGCTGGCAATGGCAATTTTGATCCTGTTCGGTATTTTGAATATCCTGGGCGTAGAAAAGGCTGGATTTATCCAAACGGTATTAGCTGCACTGCTGGGCGGTTCGGTGCTCATTCTTACCATTGCGGCACTCGTCAGCGCCAAGGCTACAGCTGCTAACATGGCACCTTGGTGGGGGTTTGATAAATCCGCCGCCATGGCCGCCTATGCAAACGGCGCTTACACTTCAGCCGAAGCCTTTGCCCACACGGGCACAGGAGGCATCGCCTCAGCCATTCTGGCAACCTTTGCCATTGCGCCCTGGGCCTTTGTGGGTTTTGATACCATTCCCCAGGCGGCAGAGGAATTCAAGTTCTCTTATAAAAAAGTAAGCCTCATCATGATCGTGGCTATTCTGTTTGGCTGCTTTGTTTATACGGCCAACAATACCATTGCCGCTGCGGCTTTGGAAAACTGGCCCGATCTTATTGTGGAAAGCAGCTCTACCCCATGGCTGCTGCTGGCCGCCGCCGAGCGGCTGCTGGGCCTGCCCGGCAAAATTCTGGTAGGCACGGCGGTATCCTGCGCGGTGCTTTCGGGCATTATGGGCTTTTATATGGCCTCGAGCCGCCTGATGTACTCCATGAGCCGCGATGGTTACCTGCCTGCGTGGTTCGGCGTGATCGACCGCAAGCACGGCACGCCTAAAAACGCGCTGATCTTCTGCATTCTGGTATCACTGTCCGGCCCCATTCTGGGCCGTGAGGCACTGGGCTGGTTTGTGGATATGTCGGCCATCGGCGCTTCCATCGGCTATTTCTTTACCTGTGCCTCCACGCTTGTAACCATGAAGCACTGCGGCGACCACAGCCCTGTGCTGAAGGGCGTTGCCATTTTCGGCGTGGTGATCTCCTGCATTTTCATGATCTTGCAGCTGGTGCCTATCCCGGGCCTTTCGGGCGTGCACTTTGGCACAGAATCTTATATTCTGCTGGGCGTGTGGGTGCTGCTGGGTGCAGTGTTCTACGCAAAGCAGTGGAAATACTTCCGTCACGAGCAGGAAGACCAGTAAACTGGCAAAACAGCCGCTCCGCACAGCCGGGGCGGCTGTTTTCTATAAATAGTATTTTTATAAAAAAGGGCAGGGGAAAAGGCGGCACGGCGGCCTGCTATGTTTAGGCCGAAAGCTCTTCCCACGCCTCGCGGGCAGTATCGGCGCTGAACTGAAACTCGCCGCCCAGATAAACCTCTACATGCCCACCCACCGAACGGATCTCATAATTCATCATAGCACTCGCTCCTTCTGGCTTTTCGTGTGTAAATTAACTAAAAAGTATGCCGTGTTTTGTTTCTGTAAATAGTATACAAAATCAAAAGTCCGATAGTCTGGAACTCAAGGCCCTTTTATAGAATTTTTTTACAGAAAGTGCTATACTGAAACCGTTTCAGATTGCCGAAGAAGCTTTTCTGTTTTGCAAGTTATGGTTTGGTGCACTGTCGTCCGGGCTGACCCTCTTATACCTCGTCACGGGCCCGCCTTCGACCAAGAGTTCCTCGGCACAAGGGGGCCAGCCCTTGTGTTATGCGTAAATCTTAATAAGTGAGCCAGTAGGGGCCTGCATTGCAGGCCCGCCAAGCGTTGCGTATTATTTTGTCGCCTGGTTCTTTGTGAGCGGGCTTGCAGTGCAAGCCCCTACAGAATCCTTATAAAGCTTAATGCATTTCACCTAAGAATGGCCACCCTGCGGTGAGAAACATTTGGCTAAAGGCCAACCGTGACGAACCATATGGTGACCATTCGACTCTATACGCACAATCCCCAATTTTGCAAAAATCCATAAACCAAAGCGGCCGCGCAAGGCAGAATTTCTGCCTTGCGCGGCCGCTTTTTCTCTTACTCTCTCTAGCAATGCAAAAATGCAATTACAGCTCTAAAAACGCCTTTAAAATCGAAAGCCCTATCGGCCCGCTTTTTTCGGGGTGGAACTGCGTGCCAATCACGCTGCCGCGCATGGCGGCGGCGCATACCATGCGGCCGCCGTAGGGGCTGTTTGCCAGGCGGTCGGCTTCGTTTTGGGGCTTGGCTTCATAGCTGTGCACAAAATAACACTCGCCATGTTCAGGCACATTTGCTAAAACCGTGCCTGCAAAGCTGCCGTGCGCGGGCACAAGCTCACGCCAGCCAATGTTCGGCACGCGCTGCGGCCTGCCGCTGGCATCCAAAGCAGGAATGCGCTCTACCCGGCCGGGAATCAGCCCCAGACCTTTATGTACGCCGAATTCATCGCTTTCGTCAAACAGCATCTGCATACCCAGGCAAATGCCCAAAAGCGGGGTGCCGCCGGCGGCTTTTTGCTGAATAGGCTCTACCAGGCCCAGCTTGGCAAGGCCGTTCATGCCGTCCTCAAAAGCGCCTACGCCGGGCAAAATCAGCCGCTCGGCGGCCAGCACGGCCTCGGGCGTCTGGGCAAATTCTACCTCGGCCCCGCAAAACTCGGCGGCGCGCCGCACACTGAGCAGGTTGCTCAGCCCGTAGTTGATGATGGTCACTTTCATAAGCGCACCTCCACGTCGCCTGCGCGAATTTCTTCTTTAAGCTCAGGCACGGTGGCCTTACCGTAGTGCAGCACCGCAGCACAGGCTACAGCATCGGCCCCGGCTTTAGCGGCATCCAGAATATCATCGGCACAGCCTACGCCGCCGCCGCAGATCACAGGAATGCTCACGGCACTTGTTACGGCTTCAATCAGCTCTAAATCGCACCCCTGCTGCAGGCCCTCGTTATCCACGCTCATCAAAAGAATTTCACCTGCACCCAGCGCTTCGCCGCGCTTGGCCCATTCTACCACATCCAGGCCGGAATGCTGGCGGCCATTGTCATAATAGGCTTCCCACTTACCCTCCTGTGTGCGGCTGCGCTTTGCCTGGATCGAAAGCACCATGCACTGACTGCCAAAGGCTTCGGCTACTTCGGTGATCAGCTCAGGCCGCTTGATGGCCGCCGTGTTGATGGCAGCTTTGTCTGCCCCCATGCTTAAAATATGGCGCACATCCTCCACACTGCGCAGCCCGCCGCCCACCGTGATGGGAATAAACACATTTTCACTGGTTTTTTCTACAATGTCGCTCAGGTTATTGCGGCTGTATAAACTGGCCACAATGTCGATATACAAAAGCTCATCGATGCCCTGCTCGTAGTAGCGGCGGGCAAAAGCATTGGGGTCGCCCAGCTTGCGCAGCCCTTCGAGCTGAATGCCCTTTACTAAATTCACATCTTTTACATCCAGCCGGGCAATCAGCCGGATCTTTTTCTTATCGGTCATGTTTGCTGCCTCGCGGGTCGCCCCAAAGCACTTCGCTGTCACCCTCGTAGGGCTGGTGGCGCAGCTTCCACGTACCGTCCTCATACTTCCAGATATGCGGCGAGCGGAAGCGGTCGGCCAGGTGCATAAAATATTCACGGTCCATCTTGGGCTGCTCAAAGCACTTGTATGCCTCGGGGAAGTGCTGCTTATCGATGGAAAGATACTTCATGATCTCTTTTTCAAAGCGGTCAGGGTATTCGCCATCAAACTTTTTGCACAGAGCCTTGGCTTCGTCCAGCGTGATCTCATCGTTGCGGATCTCCTGCGCGGCATCGTAGGTGGTGCGGCCGATGCCGTATTTGATATAGGTCGTGTAATAGAAAAAGTCGTCTACCTTATCATCGATCGAGTTGTATTTAGAGTAAGTACCCTGTGTGCGCTCGGGGCTGGGGCGGAAGCCGCCGTGCTCTACGCTGTAGTAATAAGCGCCCTGCGGGTGCCATTTTTCGTAATAGCCCAGGTAACGCACCTGAATGTGGTTCTTTTCGAGGTCACTGGTTTCGCACGGCAGATAAATGGCAAGGTCGGCCTTATCTACCTTAAAATCCTCTTCCAGCTGGCGCAGCGAAACGCCGCCCAGATAAATATGGTCGTAGTCGTTCACGGCAAAGAAGTGCTCATCGCGCAGGGCCGAGTTGTTGTCGGCAATGGGGTTGCCGAACTCGGCTTCGTTTTCGCCGTAGAATACCAGCGGAATGCCGAAGCGCGCGGCCATTTTGGGGGCCAGCTGCTTTTGCCCTAAGATAAACGGCTGAAACGGATGAAACAGGTTCTCGGTCGCCAAGCGGGTGAGCAGGCGGTGGGTCTGGCCGTTAGGGGTACACAGGTAGTTGTCGAACCCAGCGTGGATCCAAGCTTGCATATTGTCCCAGCCCCAGGGAGTGTAAATATGCGGGGCCCAGGTCACGGTAAGCGGGTGCATACCGTATTTGTATTTTAAAAGGTGAGCAGCGTAAAAGCTGTCCTTGCCGCCGCTGCCGGGCACCAGGCAGTCGTAGCTGCCGTCTGTTTTGCGGTATTCATCGCACAGCTCGCGCAGCTCCCGCTCACGCTCTTCCCAGTCGATGTGATGGTTGTTTTTGTTATGGCAGGCATGGCAGGCATCGCAAACGCCATCGTCCTGTATCACCATGGTTTTTTTGATGCTGTCGATGGTGTGCTCAAATTCATAGCAACTGTTCGGCTTTTGGTTGCTCATCACGCACTCTTTGCAAAACTGCACATGGCGCGGCAGGCCGTAGTAAACCTCCAGCTGATCCTCAGGAATATCCGGGGCATATTTACTGTAATCAATCTCTTTATAGCGGGGCAGTGGAACCATAATGTGAGGCCTCCCTTTTCCTATATAATATCTTCACCAAAAAACAAAAACGGCGCTTTGGGTAGGAGATCCCTACGCAAAGCGCCGTTGCTTTGCGATTATGATAGCACGAAAACCGCCGCTTGGCAAGATGGAATTTTGCTGCAGGGGTATAGGATAGATATTTTGCTTTATATTGTATAATCCCTTACACTGCTTTCGATTTTAAAGCAACACAAGGGTACCCGCAAATACCGAAAAATGAGGCATATGCGGCTATCATGTGCATTATAGCTGAATGCATGAAAAACTTAACTAAATAAATTTATTGTTTTCCGTAAAAATACAGTTGACTTTTATTTAAAACAGTAATATAATTCTACTTAACATCCGCAAGGAACAAGGGCGTTCCGGGTGCAGAGCCGGAGTTCTGCCCCGCAGCGCCTTTTTGTTTTTTTGCGGTGGGGAAAGTGCCTGCCTGCCCGGCATTGCGGCCGGGAGTGATCAAGGCCATAGGGAAGTATATTATAGGAAAGGAAAAGTCAGCTATGGAAAATTTTACTGAACGGAAAACCCCGGCTGGGCTGTACCAGCCGCAGTTTGAGCACGACAACTGCGGCATTGGCGCTATTGTGGATGTGAAGGGCCGCAAGAGCCACCAGACTGTGACCGATGCTCTGCATATCGTGGAGCATCTCGAGCACCGTGCCGGTAAGGATGCCGAGGGCAAAACCGGTGACGGTGTAGGCATTCTTTTGCAGATCAGCCACAAGTTTTTTGTGAAGGCCGCGGCACAGCTGGGCATTGCCCTGCCTGCCGAGCGTGACTACGCTGTGGGCATGTTCTTCTTTGAGCAGGACGAAGCCCGCCGCGCACACGCCATGAAAATGTTTGAGATCATCTGCCGCAAGGAGGGCGCAGAGTTCCTGGCCTGGCGCCAGGTGCCCACCCACCCCGAGATTCTGGGCCAGAAAGCGCTCGACTGCATGCCCAGCATCTGGCAGTGCTTTGTAAAGCGCCCGCAGGGCATTGCACAGGGCATCGACTTTGACCGCAAGCTCTATGTGATCCGCCGCGTGTTTGAGCAGAGCAACAACGGCACCTATGTGTGCAGCCTTTCGAGCCGCACGCTGGTATATAAGGGCATGTTCCTGGTGAGCGAGCTGCGCGGCTTTTATGCCGACCTGCAGGACGAAGACTATGAAAGCGCCATCGGCATGGTGCACAGCCGCTTTTCTACCAACACCAGCCCCAGCTGGATGCGCGCACACCCCAACCGCTATATCCTGCACAACGGCGAGATCAACACCATTCGCGGCAATGCCGATACAATGCTGGCCCGCGAAGAGAGCATCGGCAGCAAGGTTCTGGGCAAGGATATGATGAAGGTGCTGCCCGTTGTGAACCAGCAGGGCAGCGACAGCGCCATGCTGGATAATACGCTGGAATTTTTGGTGATGAGCGGTATGCCGCTGCCCCAGGCCGTGATGGTAACGATTCCCGAGCCCTGGGCCAACGACAAGCACATGAACCAGAAAAAGAAAGACTTTTACCAGTATTACGCCACCATGATGGAGCCTTGGGACGGCCCTGCTTCGATCTTGTTCAGCGACGGCGATGTGATGGGCGCTGTGCTGGACCGCAACGGCCTGCGCCCCAGCCGTTACTATATCACCGATGACGGGCGGCTGATCCTTTCCAGCGAGGTGGGCGTTCTGGATGTGCCCGAGGCACATATTGTCAAAAAAGACCGCCTGCGCCCCGGCAAAATGCTGCTGGTGGATACGAAAAAGGGCGAGATCATCGACGATGAGGCCCTGAAAATGGATTACGCCAGCCGTATGCCCTACGGCGAATGGCTCGACCGCAACCTGATCCGCTTGAAGGATCTGAAAATTCCCAACCAGAAGATCGAGAGCTACACCCCCGAGCAGCTCGACAGCCTGCGCAAGGCCTTTGGCTACGATACCAGCGATGTGACCGCTGGTATTCTGGCTATGGCCCGTACCGGTGTGGAGCCCACGGTGGCCATGGGCGATGATACGCCCCTTGCCTGCCTGAGCGTGCATCACCCGCCGCTGTTCAACTATTTTAAGCAGATGTTTGCGCAGGTCACCAATCCGCCGCTGGATGCACTGCGTGAAAAAGTGGTCACCAGCACCACGGTATATGTGGGCAGCCACGGCAACCTGCTGGAGGAAAAATCTGACAACTGCAAGGTGCTCAAGATCAATAACCCCATTCTGACCGAGACCGACCTGCTCAAGATCAAAAACATGAAGGTGCCCGGCTTTAAGGTGGCAGTGATCCCCACCATTTATTATATGGGCACCAGCCTGGAGCAGGCCATTGAACGCCTGTTTATCGAGGTGGACCGCGCTTACCGCGATGGGGCCAATATCCTGATTTTGTCTGACCGCGAGCTGGACGAATTCCATCTGCCTATTCCCAGCCTGCTGGCTGTGAGCGCTGTATCGAAGCATCTGGTGCGCACCCGCAAGAAAACAGCGGTGGCACTGATCCTCGAAAGCGGCGAGCCGCGCGCGGTGCATCACTTCGCAACGCTTCTGGGCTATGGCGCATGCGCGGTAAACCCCTATCTGGCACAGGAGACCGTGGGCGAGCTGATCCGTGACGGCAAGCTGGATAAAGATTTCTATGCAGCAGTAGAAGACTATAACAAGGCCATTCTGGGCGGCATCGTGAAGATCGCTTCTAAAATGGGCATCTCCACCATTCAGTCTTACCAGGGCAGCCAGATCTTTGAGGCTGTGGGCGTGAGCCAGCCCGTGATCGAAAGATACTTTACTAACACGGTAAGCCGTGTGGGCGGCATCACCATCGAGGATATTCAGACCGATGTGGAATACCGCCACCGCAAGGCGTTTGATCTTATGCGCCCGCAGGCCAGCCTGGGCCTGGAGCCTGACCGTGACGAGCATCTGTTCAGCCCCAAAACGGTGCAGCTGCTGCAAAAGGCCACCCAGACCGGCAACTATGAGCTGTATAAAGAGTACAGCCATGCCATTGAGCACACGGCCCCGGCAGGCACCTTCCTGCGCAGCCTGCTGGAATTCAACTACCCCGAAAAGGGCATTCCTCTGGAAGAGGTAGAGCCTGCCGCCGAGATCGTAAAGCGCTTCCAGGCAGCGGCCATGAGCTACGGCGCTTTGAGCCGTGAGGCCCACGAGTGCCTGGCCATTGCGCTGAACCGCCTGGGCGGCAAGAGCAACTGCGGCGAAGGCGGTGAGGACGAAGACCGCTACGGCACCGAGAGCAACAGCGCTATCAAGCAGGTATCCTCGGCGCGCTTTGGCGTAACGAGCCAGTATCTGGTGAGCGCGAAAGAAATTCAGATCAAGCTGGCACAGGGCGCGAAGCCCGGCGAGGGCGGCAACCTGCCCGGCGCTAAGATCTACCCCTGGGTGGCAAAGTGCCGTCACTCCACCACCGGCGTGGGCCTCATCAGCCCCCCGCCGCACCACGATATCTATTCTATCGAGGATCTGGCGCAGCTGATCTATGATTTGAAGTGCTCCAACCGCAATGCCGATATCAATGTAAAGCTGGCCGCTGAGGCCGGTGTTGGCACCATTGCCAGCGGCGTTGCCAAGGCCGGCGCACAGGTCATCTTGATCTGCGGCTACGACGGCGGCACGGGCGCAGCCCCGGCCAACAGCATGCAGAATGCGGGCCTGCCGTGGGAACTGGGCCTTTCGGAGACCCACCAGAGCCTGATCATGAACGGCCTGCGCAGCCGCGTGCGCCTGGAGGTAGACAGCAAGATGCTGACCGCCCGCGATGTGGCTGTGGCCGCCATGCTGGGTGCAGAAGAATTCGGTTTTGCCAGCGCGCCGCTGGTAGCCATCGGCTGCATTATGGATCGCTGCTGCCATAAGGATACCTGCCCGGTGGGCATCTGCACCCAAAACCCCGAGCTGCGCAGCAAGTTCCGCGGCAAGCCGGAGTATATCATGAACTACATGATGTTCGTAGCCGAGGAACTGCGCGAGTATATGGCCAAGCTGGGCGTACATACCGTCAACGAGATGGTGGGCCGCACCGATCTTCTGCGCCAGAAGCAGGGTATTCAGAACCTGCGCGCTGCGCATGTTGACCTGGATGCGCTGCTGCACAACCCGCTCATTGCCAACAACTGCGTGCATTTTGAGCCCAATGATGTGTATAACTTCCATCTGGAGCAGACTGCCGATATGAAGGTGCTGATGAAGCGCTTTAAGCCGGTGTTTGATAAGCCTGTGCCTAAGAGCGTGGAAGTGCAGATCGGTAATACCGACCGCACCTTCGGCACCATTTTTGGCAGCGAGATCACGCGCCGCTTCGGCAACACCCTGCCCGAAGATACCTTTACCGTGCGCTGCAAGGGTAGCGGCGGCCAGAGCTTCGGCAGCTTTATCCCGGCAGGTCTGACCATGATCTTAACGGGCGACTGCAACGATTATCTGGGCAAGGGCCTTTCCGGCGGCAAGATCGTGGTAAAGCCCAGCCCCGAGGCAAATTATAAGCCCGAAGAAAATATTCTTATCGGCAATGTGGCGCTGTATGGCGCTACCGGCGGCAAGGCGTTTATCAACGGCGTAGCCGGTGAGCGCTTCTGCGTGCGCAACAGCGGCGCAGTGGCCGTTGTAGAGGGCGTAGGCGACCATGGCTGTGAGTATATGACCGGCGGCACCGTGGTGGTGCTGGGCCGCACCGGCAAAAACTTTGCAGCCGGTATGAGCGGCGGCATCGCCTATGTGTTGGACGAAGACAGCGATCTGTACCAGCGCCTGAATAAGGATATGGTAGGCATGGAGCCTGTAGAGCACAAGCACGATGTGGCTCGCCTGAAAGAGCTGATCAAGGCACATGCCGATTTGACCGGCAGCCCCCGTGCCAAGGCCATTCTGGCCGATTTTGGCAGCTACCTTCCCAAGTTCAAAAAGATCCTGCCGCATGATTACGACCACATGCTGCGCCTGATCGCCCAGGCTGAAGAAAAGGGCCTGGATAACGAGCAGGCCCAGTTGGATGCCTTCTATGCGCAGAAAGCAGGCAAATAAAGCATAAAACCCAACAGAGCCCCTTTTGCTGCGAAAGCAGCAAAAGGGGCTCTGTTTTGTCTGAAAGAGACTTTTTGCATAGTTAAAATCAGCTGGATCAAAAATAAAAACCACGGTACAAAAAGCACCGTGGCTGAAATTCTAAGGAGTGGGGAAACAGCAGCAATACTGTTTCCCCGTTGATGGCATTTGGCGGGTGTGCCCTTTCCCGCATTTCTTTTGGCCCGAAGGGCGTGTAGCAGCACGATCTCTACTTCAAATGCTATCTTATCCTATGCTTATTATAACAAGATTATTCCCTTATGTAAAGCAAGGCATTCCGCTCCAAAAGCTTTTTCAAATTCTTTTCGCGAATGCGGTAAAAGGTCATAATCGAATTTTTTAACTTGGGGTCGTCTGTATCCAGTACAAGGAGGATAACAACATTTAAGTTTGTTTCGGGCAGCTTTTTAACTGCGAATACGGTGCCTTTGTGCTTGCCGTCCTGTATCAAAAGATCTGGGGCTTCGACCACCTCACGGTGATACTGCTCAAAAAGTGCAAAATCTTCTGGGTGGCGTTCTTTAATATGGGTGATTCGTTCATCAGTTATAATTACTTCGGTGGTTTGCAGTATTCCGAATGCTGATGTTAAGTGGGATGCATCGATATGCCCGATGTGAATGATCTCTATTTTCTTCGCGCCTCCCATCCTTTTTAACGGATTCAGTATAGCATTGATAGAAATATATGTAA
>CAVGKH010000033.1:0-15937 GCA_963629755.1 Gemmiger sp. | reverse complement strand
ACTTTTATTTCCCGTTATTCCCGCTTTTCAGCGTTTTTGCATCATTAAGGGTAAATTCTGTTATACCCCCCCGGCAGGTACAGGGGTATCTCCTTCTCTGTGCATGATCAGCGGCAGTTGGGGTGCCATACGCTGCAGCACCTGCATCAGCAGCGGGTTAAACACGCCGCACTCATTGCTCAAGATCATCTCCACGGCCTTTTCGTGTGAATACGCCGCCTTGTACACGCGCTCGCTCGTCAGCGCATCATACACATCGGCCAGCGCCACCACCTGGGCCGCAATGGGGAATTCATCGCCGATCACGGTATGCTGCTTCATGGTCTCAAATTCTTCCTTGGTCAGCCTGCCGGGCTTGTTTAAGATCTGCTCGTCAAACGGGCGGGTCACATAGTCCGAAACGCCCATCTCATAGGCGTAGCGAATGGTATCGTTGGCGCTCTCGCCCGAGATCATGATCACGGGCATTTCGTCCAGCAGGCTCCTGTCGTTCATGGCCTTCAAAACGGCAAATCCGTCCATGCCGGGCATCACGATATCCAGCAGCACCAGGGCGATGCTCTTTCCGTTCTCGTCCAGCATCCGAAGTGCCGTCTCACCGTCGCCTGCCTCTAAAATCTCATAGTCCTGGCTCAGCATCTCCGAGAGCAGCTCGCGGTCGCACAGCATCTGCAGGCGTGCAGGCAGTCTCCGGTGGGTGCCGCGCCCATCTTGGCATAGCGGATCCCTGCTTCCGGTTCTTCTCCTGTCAGCAGATAGGCATGGGTAAACACCTTTTTGTATGCCTCCAGCCTTTCCTGTGCCTGCTTCATCGTTGTGCAGTCTGTTTGCAAGAAATTCTCAGGGTAAAATATATAGAAATATTATATCATACACGCACTGTCTTTACAAGGGAATGCATTGGATAAATGCCGAAAAATGGGCAAAAAAGGCAAAGGGAAGCCGCGCTTTTTTCCGCCTGCTTTCCTTTGCCCTTTTCTTCTTGTTTTGCTTTTCTGCCTGCCCTTTTACTGCGCCGCAAAAAATGCCACGCCCACAACGCCGGGGCCCAGATGCGTGCCGATCGCGCCGCTCAGGATCACCGGGTCATAGGCCAGATGCCCGCGCTCCCACAGGGCATGGCTGTCCTCGTAATACTTCTGCAGCATGCTGTCGTTCAGGCCGCCGTAGCCCAGCAGCACGGGGCGCGCAAAATCCACACCGCCCACCTTTTCGATCTGCTGCACCAGCAGATTGTTGCCCTGCTTCGAGCCGCGGGCCTTGCCCAGCATGGCCACCTCGCCGTTCTCCACCGTCACCATCGGCTTGATCGAGAGCAGCCCGCCCGCAAACGCCACGGCGGGCGAAATGCGGCCGCCCTTTTTCAAATATTCCAGCGTATCCAGCAGGGCCAGCACATGCAGCGTTTTCTTTTCTTCCTCCAGCTGCGCGGCGATCTTTTCCGCCGAAAGTCCCTGGTCAGCCAGCTGCAGGGCGCGCTCGGCCAAAGCGCCGGTGCCCAGGGCCACGCAGGCGCTGTCCACCACAAAGATCTTTCCCTCATACTCTTGCGCTGCCAGGCATGCGCACTGGTAGGTGCCCGAAAGCTTGGCCGAGATCGTGATTACCACGGCCGTATCGCCCGCCTCAGCTACCGCGGCAAACGCATCCGAAAATGCCGCAGGGCTGGGCTGGCTGGTCGTGGGCAGCTCCTCGTTCTCCACCAGCTTTTTATAAAAATCCTCGCGGCTCAGGGTCACGCCGTCAATGTATTCCTCTGTTCCAAACCGAATGTGCATCGGCACGATCACCGTGCGCGCCTTCTGGCGGTCCAGCATATCCGCCGTAGAATCCGTAATGATCTTAACGCTCATAACGCTCTCCTTGTTTTATTTTGATCAAAGCTTTTAGTTAAAATTTTATAACAAATAGGATTCTACTCTATTTTTCGCCTTTTTTCAAGCAAAATCTGTAAAATCACAGCCGCTCTCTTTCAAAGTGCCGTACCACAAGTTTTAACGCGCCGGGTAGAATGGGCACCATGTGGTTCGTCACGGTTGGCCATTCGGCCAAATGTTCCTCACCGCATAGTGCCCATTCTGAAAAAATCACACTCTGCAAGGGTTGCCTCACTTGTGCTGAGGAACTCTTGAGCGAAGCTCAACCGTGACGAAGCATAAGCGGGGCAGCCCGCCCCCGGTGTATACTCTCTTAAATTTTCCTGCACCAGACATAAAAGCCCCCGGCAGAGTTTCACGCTCTGCCGGGGGACTGTTTTCTCATAATTCTGTGACGCTCTTTTACAGGAACAGCGGCAGGAACACCACGCTCACAATGGTCATCAGCTTGATCAGAATGTTGATCGAAGGGCCCGAGGTATCCTTAAAGGGGTCGCCCACGGTGTCGCCCACAACGGCTGCATGATGGGTCTCACTGCCCTTGCCGCCGCCAAAGCCGCTTTCCACATACTTCTTGGCGTTATCCCAGGCGCCGCCCGCGTTGCTCATCATAATGGCCATCAAAACGCCGGTCACCAGAGCACCGGCCAGCATGCCGCCCAAAGCGGCCGTGCCCAGCACCAGGCCCACGATAATGGGGCTCACAATGGCGATCACACCGGGCATGATCATCTCACGCAAAGCCGCACGGGTAGAGATATCCACGCACTTGCGGTAATCCGGCTTGCTGGTGCCTGCCATAATGCCTGCATCGGCCTTGAACTGGCGGCGCACTTCCTCGATCATGTCGCCCGCAGCCTTGCCCACGCTGTTCATGGTCAGCGCGCTGAAAAGGAACGGCAGCATGCCGCCGATCAAAAGGCCGGCCACGACCATGGGGTCGAGCAGATCAATGGCAGCCAGGCCTGCCACCTGCGAATAGCTCACAAACAGGGCCAGTGCGGTCAAGGCAGCCGAGCCGATGGCAAAGCCCTTGCCCACGGCGGCGGTGGTGTTGCCCACGCTGTCCAGCGTGTCGGTGATCTCGCGCACTTTCTCGGGCAGACCGCTCATCTCGGCAATGCCGCCCGCGTTATCCGAAATGGGGCCGTATGCATCCACTGCAATGGTGATACCGGCCGTTGCCAGCATACCCACGGCAGCCAGCGCAATGCCGTACAGGCCAAAGGCCGCATAAGCGCCCAGAATGCCCAGGGCGATCAGCAGCACGGGGAACATCGTGGAGTTCATGCCAACGGCCAGGCCGCTGATGATGCAGGTCGCGGGGCCGGTCTTGCACTGCTCGGCAATGCTCTGCACCGACTTATACTCTGCACTGGTGGCGCGCTCGGTCAGCGCACCGATGGCAATGCCGATTACGATGCCGATGGCCACGGCGATAAAGGGGCCGATCTCGCCAAAGAAGCTATTGCTCAGCACATAGGCGGCCACCAGCGTGATCGCACCGCTCAGATAAGTACCCAGGTTCAGGCTCTTGGCCGGGTCTTCGGCCTTGCCCATGCCCACCGAGAAGATTGCGGCGATCGAAGCCGCAATGCCGATCACGGCCAGAATAAACGGGAACAGCACACCGTTAATGCCCAGCGAAGCGCTGCCTGCCAGCAGCGTGCAGGAGACCAGCGCGCCCACATAGCTCTCAAACAGGTCCGAGCCCATACCGGCCACATCGCCCACATTGTCGCCTACATTGTCAGCGATCACAGCGGGGTTGCGGGGGTCGTCCTCCGGGATACCGGCCTCCACCTTGCCCACCAGGTCAGCGCCCACATCGGCTGCCTTGGTATAAATGCCGCCGCCCACACGGCCAAACAGGGCGATCGAGCTTGCGCCCAGGCTGAAGCCCGTGAGCATGTCCAGGTTGGCAACGCCCAGCACGCAGAGCAGAATGCCCAGGCCCAGAACGCCGAAGCCAACCACCGAAAGGCCCATCACGGCGCCGCCGCGGAAGGCCACCACCAGCGCCTTTTTCATGCTGCCGGTACGGGCAGCCGCTGCCGTGCGCACATTGGCATGGGTAGCCACATTCATGCCCATAAAGCCGGCCAGCACCGAGAGCGCCGCGCCCAGCAAAAAGCACAGGCCCATGCCCACGCCCAGCCCGGGCAGCACGCAGATCAGCACAAACACCACGACCACAAAAATAGCCACGGTGGTATACTCACGGCGCAAAAACGCCATGGCACCCTCGCGAATAAAGCCCGCGATTTCTTTCATGCGGTCATCACCCGCCTCATGCCCGGTGATCCAACGGGTCAGCAGCAGCGCGCACAAAAGCGCCACCACGCCCGCGGCGGGTACAACATACGCCAAATTTTCCATAAGGTTCCAAATCCTCCTTTTTGCTTCCCTTACCATACAGAAGCTCTTTTTCGGGCAAAGGCATTTTCCTTTGCCTTTTCGTTGCTTTATCAGTATAGCATTTCCGGCTCCGGCATTGCAATAATAATCCAAATTTTTCGCAACATTTCTTTATGATTTTGGATATTTTTATTCTTGCCAGCATGTTCCCGGCATGAATGATAAAAAGACTTCCCCTTTTATAACAAGAAGCTCGCGCACTACCGTTCGGGCGGCCATTCGCCCACCTGCACAAACTTTCTCTTTTCAGTCAAAAAGCGGCGGAGCTGATCTGCTCCGCCGCCTCTCCTGTTTTATTCCTTGCTCTCGGCCGTTGCTGCCGCAGCAGCCTTGGCCGCCTTTCTGGCCTTGCGCTTCTTGCGCCGCCTGTGCACGATCAGCACCAGCAGCAGCGCTGCCACCGCCGCGGCAATGGCCGCAGGCAGGCGCAGGTCCATCGGCAGACGCAGCACGGCAAAGTCGGTCTCGCCCTCCGGCATGGTAAACACCAGATAGCTGCCGTCCAGCTGCGAATCCACCTTCTGCCAGCCGTCCGTATGGCGCAGCCACACGGTATCCCGCTTGGCATTGCCGTCTCCCACGCAGTAGCGGATCTCACGGCTCACAGTGTCAGCATTTGTCACCTCCACGCTCATGGCGGTGATCAGCTCTGCCCCCTCCACCTGGGGCGCATCGGCAAGGTCAGTCAGCTTCAGGCTCTGCTCCGGCTTAAAGTAGCCCACCGCCAGCACCTGCGGCTTATCGCCGATCTTCTGCGCCGAGGCCAGCACAGTGTTTGCCGTATTGTAAACGGCCTCCACGATCTGATCCTCGGTGATGTTTTCCTTTACAAAGTCCGACCATTTGCCCTCGGCGTGCTCGCGTGCAGGCAGTTCGGGGATATCCGCATCCGAAAGGCTGCCGCCGTATTCCACGCTGCGCACCGATACCTGTGTGCCGTCCACCATAAACTGCACGGTCAAGTGTCCGAACGCCTCTGGCACATTCTCCATCTGCACGAGCTCTTCATACGAAACGCCCCATGCCGTGCCCTCATAGCTCACGCCGTCAATGCCGAACAAATCATCATTTTCCACAAAGCAGTTGCCGGTCACGGTGCTCTTGGTGTCGCGCAGGTCGGCCAGCTTGCTGTCCTCGTCCAGATCGTCGGCGATCTGCCCGGCGATCGCGCCGATGTATTCACCGTCGCTCTCAATGTGCACCATCGTGCGGCAGTCGGTGATGGTATAGCCCTTACCGGCAATGCCGCCCACATTGGAATCTCCCTCGATCAGGCACTTGGCCGCGCTCGCGCGCACATTCGACTGGCTCGTTCCCACAATGCCGCCCACACAGGTCACATCGGGGGCCTGCACGGGGCCATAGTTCTGGCAGTTTTTCAAAAGGCCCGTGCGCTGCATACCGGCAATGCCGCCAACGCTGTCCTTCTTGCCGGTCACCTGCCCCTGGTTTATGCAGTTTGAAAGCACGCACCGCGTATTTACGGTCGCATTCATGCTCTCAGTGCCTACGGTATCCTGGATATCGTCCTCGGGGTCAAGGTCGTTTTCAAAGGCCATTGCGCCTGCGATGCCGCCCGCGTTTCGGTCGGCATCCACCTTGGCATAGTTCACGCAGTTCGTCACCTTAGCAGCCGTGTCGGCATCGGTATCCCGGTCTGAAATATCGCTGTACCAGTCATGGTTGCGGATGCGGTCGGCCGTTCCCGTGATCGTGGTCGAGATCGCGTTCAGCTGGTTGTTGATGGCGCGCATATCATCCGTAATGTTTCCGAGCTCGGTCTGGTTCGTGATGCTCGAAGAAAACTCCTGCGCAGAGTTCAGTGCATCGTTCAGTCGGTCGTTGGCCTCGTTGATCTGGGCATCGGCGCGGTCGCGCAGCACATCGCGTGCATTGCGCAGGCTGCCGCTGTGCAGCACATCGCTGGCCAGATCCTTGGTATCGTCGCGGATCTCTTCGCCGGTGGTCTCGTAGGTCTTCACCTTATCCATCGCCTCATTGGCCTTATCGATGTTGTACTGCAGGTCATCGATCTTCCGGTTATAGGCATCCTTCGCATCGTCCGTCATTTTATCGATCTGACTTTTCAGCGTATTCATCTGGCTCTGCACGCGCTGCAGGGTGTCCGCGCTGTATTTCAGCACGGTCTGCGGCTCCATCTGGCCCACGATGCCGCCGGCCTCCTTGCGGCCCTGCACCGTGCCGTAGTTGGCACAGCCCTCAATGTAGCCGGTCTGGTTGCCCACAATGCCGCCCACATTGTAGCCCACATGCTGGTAGCCCACCGGGCCGCGGTTCGTGCAGCCGCGAATCACGCCGCTGCTGGTGCCCGCAATGCCGCCCAGGTTGGTCACGGTCGTGCCCTTTTCGGTCTTGATGATGCTCTCCAGCGTCACATCCGAAAGGTCGATCTGGTTTTCACTTTCCTTGGTATTCACCGAGGCATGGTTCACGCAGTCGCGCACCACACCATTGTTTTCACCGGTCACGCCGCCCACAAAGTGTGCGCCGTACACCACGCCCTGCACCGTGCAGCCTATGATCAGGCCGCTGGCCTGGTTGGTGCCCGCAATGCCGCCCACATAGCTCAGGCCCGTTGCCAGGCCCATAAAATGGCAGCTCTCGATCACGCCCGCGTTATCGGCTGCAATGCCGCCCACGGTGTTGCGGCTGCCGCCCGGCGCTATGCGGCACTGCACGGTTAGATTCTCGATGATGCCGCTCTCCTGCACATAGCGGAACAGGCCCTGCACGCTGCCGTCCACGCTCATGTCCATGGCCGAGATCGTGTGCCCTTGCCCATAAAAGGTGCCGCCAAAGGTGGGGATCGGCGTAAACGAGCTGGCAAGCGAAATATCGCAGTCCAGCACTACGGTCTTACCCACGCTCCAGCTGTCCAACCGGCAGTTTCTGGCCAGCGTTTCCCAGTCCTCACGGCTCGCAATGTGAATGGCATCCGCCGGAAAGTCGCCCTCGTCAGCCTGCTGTGCCTGGCTGGTTGGCTGGCTCACCTCGGCTAGCGCTGTGGGAGCCGCCGTCACCAGCATAACGCCCGCCAGCATCACCGAGGCCGCCGTGCGGCCCCATGCGTTTTTCCGCTTTCTCATGCCTGCTCCCCTCCTTCCGGCTTGTCGGTGCTCTCTGCTTCATTTTCTGTCTTTTTCGATTCCGCACTTTCCGGCAGAATGGGGCTTCCCATGCCGGTATCGCCGGTCTCCTGCGGTTCGTCTCCGTCGTTCTTTTCCTTGATATCGTCTGTGCTGATGATCGCGTTCAGCTGGCCGCGCAGCACGCCGATCACCTCGGCATCGATCACGCCCGAAACATAGCCGCGCACACGGCCCTGCAGGTGCATGGTGCCCGTGGCCTGACGGCTCTGCGGCACGATGGGCTTCATCTTAAAGCTGGTCTTTTCAATGATAAAGTCGCCCAGCACCAAAATCTGCGGCAGCACCGCCAGCACCAGGAACATCGAAATGATGGTGCCGCGGCCCAGGCACTCGCCGATGGCCGAGATCACGGGGTTCGTGGTCATGTACGAGATCAGCTCGCCCGCGCTCGCCAAAATCGTGCCCGAGGTAAAGACGGTCGGGAACGATGCATTCAGCGCATCGATGATGGCCTCCTTGGGCTTTTCGGTCGCCTTCATCTCGGTATAATGGCTCGATATCACGATAGCATAGTCGATGTTCGCGCCCATCTGAATGGCGTTCACGATCAGGTAGCCCAAAAAGTACAGCGGGCTGTTCGTGAGTGTGGGCACCGCAAAGTTGATCCAGATGCTTCCCTGGATCACCATGATCAGCAGCACCGGCAGTCCGGCCGACATAAAGGTGAACAGCAGCACCATAATCACGAAGAACGCGCTCAGCACGCTGATCAGCGTGTTGTCCTCCACAAAGCTGGAGGCCAAGTCCACAGCCGAGGTGCTGTTGCCCACAATGTACCAGTCACTGTCATAGTAGCGGCCCACGATCTCGTGCATCTTGGTCAGCATGGCCGCGGTCTCGTCGCTCTCCTCCGGTAAATCGAGATACACCACCATGCGGGCGTAGTCGTCGCTCTGCAGCTGCAGCTGCGCCTTGTCCAGCTGTTCAAACAGATCGTCCAGATCCTTCTGGGTGTCGTCGTCCAGCGTAATATCGCCGTCGTGCATCTCCCGCTCGATAAAGCGGAACATGTCATACAGCGGCACCTTGTAGTTGTCCAGCCCGTTCAGAATTTTGCCGTACTGGTCCTGGTCGGTGGCATAGGCCGTATAGATCAGCTTTGCCGCCTCATAGTCGATATCCATCAATTCGGCCATCTGGCGCGGTGTCACGGCATCGGCCAGCGCATAGCCGTCCTTTGCCTCCACATTGGCCAGGCCCTGTGTGCTGCTCACGCTGTCATAATTTTCCAGCTCCTTCAAGATTGCACGCTCATTGTCGTAGTTGCCCTTGGGCACGATGATGGCCACCATGTTCTTGCTGCCGAAGGTCTTCTGTATCTTCTGATGCGCGATCTGGCTCTCGCTCTGCTTGGGGGTGGTCAGGTCGGTGTAAGTATACACATACGGGCACTTGTTGGCATAGATCGCCGCCACGGCCGCCACCAGCACAAACAGGGGCGGCACGATAAAGCGGGTCTTCACATCAAACTTGCCGATGGCCGTGATCTTGGGGATCAGGTTTTTATGCTTGGTCGCATCGATCCAGCGGCTGAACAGCACCAGCAGGCCGGGCATCAGCGTAAACACCGAGAGCAGGCTGAACAAAATTGCCTTGATCAGCACCACGGCCATATCCAGGCCGATGCCGAAGTGCATAAAGCACAGGGCGGCCAGGCCGCTGATGGTGGTCAGCGAGCTCGAAGAGATCTCGGGAATGGCCTTCGACAAAGCCGCAATGCACGCCTCGCGCGTGGGCTTTGTCTCGTGCTCATCACTGAAGCGGTGGCACAGAATAATAGCGTAGTCGATGGCCAGCGCCAGCTGCAGCACCACCGTGACCGAGTTCGAGATAAAGCTGATCTTGCCGCACAAAAAGTTTGTGCCCTTATTGAGGATCGCCGCCGCGCCGAAGGTCATCACCAGCACGGGGATCTCGGCATAGGTGCGGCTGGTCAGTGTCAGCACGATCACAATGATGATGGCCGCCACCACTATGATCATGCCCATTTCCTTGTCAAGGTCGGCCGAGGCATCCACGCCCACCTGCGTGTCGATGTAGGTATCATATCCGGCCAGCTTGTCGCGCACGCCCTGCAGGGCCTCCTTGCTGACCTCCTCGTCCTCGGTGCCGTCAAAAGTCACCTCAAACAGGGCCGCCGTGCCGCTGAAGTGGTCGTCCTCGTCCTCAAACTTCACTTCACTCACGCCGTTTACCTTTTCCAGTTCCTGTGAAAGGTTCAGCGCCATATCATAGGTGATGTTATCCACCATCACCTGCGCCGTACCGTAGGTCACAAAGTTGTCGTCCATGATCGTAAGGCCCTGCCGGGTCTCGGTGGTATCGGACAGGTAGGTGGTGATGTCGTTTTCCACCTCCACCCACCCTTTGGCTACGATGCTGAAAACAATGGCAAATACATACAAAAGAAAAAACAGATTGCGCTTATCCACGATCAGCGCAGCCAGCTTTTCCATGCCGCCGCTTTTCTTCTTTTCTTCGGTCTCCACTTGGGGCACCCCTCCTTTTGTCGGGTCTCTCTTTGTCATAATATCCGGTATAGAAGGCCCTCCCTGCGGCCCTTCCCGGCCGCGGCCTTTTATTTAATGCCTGTTTTGCATCCTTGTATTATAATTCGATGCCCATGAAAAAATCAATGGATTCTTTTACCCAATCCAGCCGCTTTGTTACACCCAAAACAAAAGCGGCGGCACTGCTCAAAAGCAGCGCCGCCGCATCGTCATTTACTCTCCTGCATTCTCTCTTTTTTCCAGGTCAGAAAATCCTCATATCCGCCGCGCCGGTCCAAAAGCTCCCTGCCGGGCTCCGGCAGTTCGATGATGCGGTCGGCTACCGTATCCAGCAGCTGGCGGTCATGCGTGGCAATAAACACATTGCCCTTAAAGGCTGCCAGCCCGTCGGTGAGGGCCGTGATGCTTTCCAGGTCCAGATGGTCGGTAGGCTGGTCGAGCAAAAGCACATTGGCGCTCGAGAGCATCATGCGGCTCAGCATGCAGCGCACGCGCTCACCGCCCGAAAGCACCTTCACGGGCTTGAACACATCCTCGCCCGAAAACAGCATGCGCCCCAGATAGCCGCGCAAAAAGGTCTCGGTCTGGTCGGTCGAATACGGGGCCAGCCACTGCAAAAGGTTTTCCTCGTGGCCGTCAAAATAGGCGGCGTTATCCTTCGGAAAATAGCTCTGGCTGGTGGAAACGCCCCACTTATAGCTGCCTTCGTCCGGCTCCATCTCCCCGGCCAAGATCTGCATAAGAGCCGTCTGCGCAGCCTCGTTCTCACCCACAAAGGCGATCTTATCTCCCTTTGAGGCCGTAAAGCTCACATGATCCAGCACCAGCACGCCGTCCAGCGTTTTGGTCAGGTTCTCCACGGTCAGAATATCCTTGCCCGCCTCACGCTCCGGCGTAAAGCCCACAAACGGGTAGCGGCGGCTCGAAGCCGGCATCTCCTCCAGCTTGATCGAATCCAGCATCTTTTTGCGGCTGGTCGCCTGGCGTGATTTCGAGCGGTTGGCCGAAAATCGCTGGATAAAGTTCTGCAGATCCCGGATCTTTTCCTCGCGCTTTTTGTTCTGGTTGCGGATCAGCTGCTGCATCAGACGGCTGGATTCATACCAGAAGTCATAGTTGCCCACATACAGCTTGATCTGCTTATAGTCCACATCCACGATATGCGTGCACACCGTATTCAAAAAATGCCGGTCATGGCTCACCACGATCACGGTATCGTGGTAGTTGATCAAAAACTCCTCCAGCCAGTCGATGGCGGGCAGATCCAGGCCGTTGGTGGGCTCGTCCAGCAAGATCACATTCGGATTTCCGAAAAGTGCTTTTGCCAGCAGCACCTTCACCTTGTCGCGCCCGTCCATCGCGCCCATGCGGGTATCCAGCGGCAGCGTGCCGAGGCCCAGGCCCGTCAGCAGGCTGCGCACCTCGTCCTCAGCCTCCCAGCCGCCCATCTCCGAAAACTCTTGTTCCAGCTCTCCGGCCTTTTCGCCGTCCTCTGTGGTAAAGTTTTCCTTGGCATACAGGGCTTCCTTTTCCTGCATGATCTCATAAAGGCGCGGGTTGCCCATATACACCGTATCCAGCACGGTATATTCGTCAAATTTAAAGTGGTCCTGCTCCAGTGTGCTCAGGCGGCCGCCTTTTTTCAGCTCCACAGTGCCTGTGGTCGGCTCCAGCTGGCCGTTCAGCACGCGCAGCAGGGTAGATTTTCCCGCGCCGTTCGCACCGATGATGCCGTAGCAGTTGCCTGCACTGAAGTGCAGGTTCACATCCTTGTAAAGGGTCTGACCCGCAAATTGCAGGCTCATGTTGGTTACGGTAAGCATTGAGTGGCTTTGTTCTCCTTTGTTTTTTGATTGATTTTTTAAATTTCACCAAGCGCGCACAGCGCATCCACCAAAAGGCTCGTGATCAGCTGTGCACGGGTAAGGGGTGCAGTGCCTTTTCCTGCCCGGGCGGCAATGGCATCGATCTTTTCCAGCTCCGACTGCGTAAAATACAGGCTGATCTGCGGGCTGGCCGTAGGGCCGCTCAGGCGGTCTCTATCCAAAAAGCAGCACCAGGCCGCATCGCTCACCCGGTAGCTGGCAGGCTCGGCCCCGGCAAGGCTCTTCCTCACAAGCGCCGAAAACTCGGTGGCACGGCGGCGGCCGTTCTGCTCGGCCAGGCGGCGCAGAGCAAGCTCCAACGGATCATGCCGTATGCGCAGCACCACGCGGTAACGGGGCTGGTCGGTATGCTGGGGCATGCTTTACTCCCTCCCCAGTTCCTTCAAAAGGTCCTGCGCCAGCCTTTCGATCACCTGCAGCTTTTCTGCAAGCGATGGGTATGCCCAGGCACGGCGGCCCTCATAAAGCCGCATGGCAGCAATGTCCTTGGGCGAATTGCCCAGCTTGCGCAGGGCCTTTTCCGCCTTTTCCAGCTCATTCAGGCACACGCGGCTGCGTTCCTCTGCCAGCGGGGCATGCGTTGGTTTCTGCGTGTCAGGTGCCGGGCGGCACTGCAGCACCACAGCCGTTTCAGCCTTTTCTGCTACCCGCTTCACTTCGTCAAGGCGCTCTTCGCCCTCCGGCAGTTCCGTGCATGCAAGCGCATCACGGCGCAGCATACGGAAAAACTGGTCGTACTTTTCGCCGAGCACCTCTTTTTTTGCCTGCAAAGCACGCAGTGCTTTCAGCATCGCCGCCTGCTCGGCCGCGCTGAGCGAAGAAAGACGGATGCTGTCATTCTTGCTCAAATCGTTTTCTTCAAAATAGATAAACTGATACAGCTCCGGCAAAAGCTGTGCAAACAGCTGTCGGTCGCGGTCGATGCTGCGGTCGTCGGTGTGGCCGGAGTCCTCTTTCAGGCGCTTGCCGGCTTCCAACTCGCTCATGCCATACAAAAACATGAGGTTTTCCATATAGCGGCGGCGCACGCGTGTTACGAATTTTTTGTCTTTGATGCCGCCTATGCCGCCGCGGGTATTGAGGTTTGCGCTGTCAAGGATTAGCATCTCCTCTGCCATGCGGCGCTTCGGGTCAACCGAAAAGCCGCTTTTTACCGTGCAGGGCAGGGCCGCAAAGCGTGTTTTATATTCATCTCCGCGCTGCATCAAAAGCCCCACAGCCCGCAGCCGCCGCTCGCCCGAAAGCAGCACATAGCGCTTGCCTGCCTGTTCCGGATCCCGGCTGGGGCGTTCCGTCACGATCAGGCTGCCCAAAAAACCCTGTTTATCGATCGCGTCGGCCAGCCGTTCCAGGTCCTCCTGCGTGCACTCGATCTCGCGGTAATCGTTTTCTTCATGAAAAGCGATCAACTGCACCGGGATCATTTCCTGGCGCTCCGGTGCAATGTCGGCTGCCGAGCCAAGGGCCACGCTGCTCATTTTTTCGGCACTGGCGAATCCTGCGGCCGGGTTTTTCTTTTTTTCAAACTTTTTCAGTGCCATGCGCCGCCCTCCATTCGCTCTTTCAGTTCCTGATACAGTGCCACATAATCCTTGGCCGGGTTGCTGGCGGCCGCGCACACAACGGCGGGCTGCCCGATGGTGGCGCTTTCTTTTACCGCCGTTCCCTTTCGGATTTCGGTTTTGAGCAGATATTTTCCGTAATCGCTTTCAGCCACCTGCTGGCGCATGTAATTTGTGTAGGCCGTTCGCTCTGTCATGGTGAGCAGGATCCCCAGCAGGCTGATCTCGGCATCCTCCTGCTGTTCCAGGCGGCGGCGCAGCTCATCGGTGTTCTGCAGCCCGTCCAGCGCCTGTTCCTCTGTGTTGAACGGCATCAGCACATAATCGGCGGCCAGCAGTGCGCTGGCAGTCATCACTTCCAGGTTCGGGGGTGTGTCAATCAGCACATAGTCATACCCATCGCTCACTTTTTCCAGGCAGTAAGCCAGAAAGCGGTTTTTGCTGTCAGCATAGTTCTGTGCCAGGGTGTTCAGCGTATCGGGCAGGGTCACGCTGGCCGCATTGGAAGGAATGATATCAACGCCTTCGATCTGCGTGGGGTGAATAAAGGTCTTCGGTTCCACCAGGCCATAGGCGCGCAGCATCTCGGCTACGCCCTGGTTTTTGTAGGCCTCGCTCCGCTTTTTGTTTCCCGTCAAAAAATAGGTGCAGTTGGCCTGCGTGTCCATATCCACTGCCAGCACCTTTTTTCCTGCCGCAGCCATAACGGCAGCAAGGTTCACGCAGGTGGTCGTTTTGCCAACGCCGCCCTTTTCTACCGCCACCGTGATCGTGATCGCCATATTTTCATCTCCCGTTATCTGCCAATTTTCATAGTTGCTGTTTTGTATTATAGATTTTCTCTGCCGTACTGTCAATGCAAACCTGTCGATTTCTTCTGCCAATTTTCATAGTTGCTGTTTTTTCTTGTGTTTTAAGGGTGAGATTTTGTGTGCTCTTTTCTTTTTCACCTGATGGCACATCGATGCACCGTATTTTATTTTTATTTATCCGTGAGTTTTTTCACGATTTTCTGCTTTTGGGCCGAAATTTCTGCTTTGGCGGGGGCATCTGCCTGGTATACACGAAAGATCTGCTCTACGGCGGCAATGTTTCCCAGATACAGGCCCATAAATTTTTGCAGATCCTCCAGCGCTGTTTTGGTATTCACCTTCAGGCAGAAGCGATCTTTCTGGCTGTCCGGCGTGATATAACCATTTTGCCGGTACTCTCTGAGGCGGCGCGGGGCCGACTGGTCGATATACCACAGAAGAAAATCCTGCAGCAGCTGCGCCGCATGGGGCTGCCCGGCCGCACTTTCCAGTGAGCCGCCGCAGGCTTTTGCATATTCCGTTAAATGCCCGGCATCGGCCGTAACCTCAGCCTGCGTACTGCCTGCCACAGGCAGGGTAAAAGTGAAATATTGCAGGATCTGTTTTCTTCCTTCCCTGCCGTTTTTGGAAGACCGAGGGCCGCGCTTTCCGTAGGGAATCATTCCGGCAGCGTGGATACGGCGGCGCTGCTGCTCTTCCCGGGCAGCCATCTCGCGCCGGATATCCTTCAGGTTGGCGGCCAGCGGGCTTGGGCTGCCAACGGTAACGCTGGCAGGGGTGGTATCCAGGCCCGTGTGCTGGTTTCCGGTAAAAGCCAGCGGAAGCTCCGGATCCGGCACAGGGTTCATGCGGTACCCCGTGCCGTCTGCCCTGTCCATGATCAGCTGGCCGCGCTGCTCTGATTCCAGCTTTTCCACTGCATTTTTATCTTGGTAAAGAAAAGTGATCGCCGTTACGCTTCGGCCATGCTTGACCGGGCGGAAGGATACCTTGATGTTGCTGTAGCGGTTGATATCATCTATCGCCGGAATTAGCACATTCCGGCGAAAATCCGGATAGCGGGGATAAAGGGGCTTGCGCGCAGCGGGCGCTTTCTGGTCAAGGCTCATATTGTACTCGTCTACGCTGATGTGCTCAAAAACATCGAGCCTCTCACGCAGCCCGTCGGGGCCTTCGATCGGGAAGGTCCATTCGTCACGGTTTTGAAACGAGCGCAGCAGGGGGTACAGGTAATAGCTGTACCGGCATTTGAAGGGCAGCATATACTTGAGCTCATCGGATATGTAATACAGCTTGTTGGCTGTATCAGCGTTTTCGTTGTACTGCGCCAGGTTGATCAGCTCTTTTGCAACATCCTGTGTGAACTGGTAGCGCACAGCGCCTACGCCGCGGGTAGAAGCACCCATTTTGGAAAACCAGTTGTAGACCATGAAGTATTTATTGCCGCGTACATCGCTTTCTTCCATCTGAAATTTCATTTTTTCCAGGGTTTTGACAATGGATTTTTTCAAATTGTCATAGGTAGTGGTGCCGCGCAGGCCGCACACATTCAGATAATCTTTGAGCTCGATGGAATAAACGGTCTCTACGGTATCGGTGGGTTTTACTTTGCTGATGCAGTACAAAAGAAAGCGCTGTTCCTGCAGAGTGAGAGAGTAACGCGCATTTTGTATGAGGTGAACACTGCGGATCACTTGTTGGT
>CAVGKH010000032.1:0-15960 GCA_963629755.1 Gemmiger sp. | reverse complement strand
CGACCGGGCTGGCGCTGGAAAAGCTGCAGGCCAAGTGGGCCCGTGTGGTGTTTGTAACGGTCTCGTTTTTATGCTGCGGCGGGTTTTTGTTCTTTTTTAAATACCTTGGCTTTTTTGAAGAGATCCGCGCTGGGCTGGCTGCTCTTTGGGGCGGGCACACCAACGCGCTCGATCTGCACCTGGTGGCGCCTTTAGGCCTTTCTTACTTTACCTTTGCCAGCCTTGGCTATGTGGTGGATATTTATCGCCGCAGGTATCCGGCCGAAAAAAATCCTTTAAAATATGCCCTGTTCGTGAGCTTCTTCCCCTGCATTTTCACCGGCCCCATCGAGCGCTACGACCATATGTCACAACAGTTCCGCCGCCCACGCCGTTTTTCGTATGAGCGCTGTGCGGGCGGTGCATTCCGTATGCTGTGGGGCTACTTTAAGAAAATGGTGCTGGCCGATAATCTTTCGGTATTCGTATCCGCAATTTTTTCCAAGCCCGAAAGCAGCACCGGCCCGCAGCTTCTGCTCTCGATTTTGATTTTCAGCATGCAGCTTTATATGGATTTTTCGGGCTGCTGCGATATTGCCATTGGTGGTGCGCGCATTTTAGGCTACGATCTTTTGGAAAACTTCAACTCGCCGTTTATGGCAGAAAGCTTTTCTGATCTGTGGCGGCGTTGGCATATGAGCCTTACCGGCTGGTTCCGCGATTATCTGTATATTCCGCTGGGCGGCAGCCGCTGCGGAAAAGTGCGCCATTATATCAATCTGCTGATCGTATTTCTGGTCAGTGGCCTATGGCACGGCGCAGCCTGGGGCTATGTGCTGTGGGGCCTTGCCAGCGGCGTGATCAGCGTTGCAGAAAGCATTTGCCGCAGGCTGCTGCATGCCAAAAGCGATGCCCCCTGCCTGCCGGTCTTATGGCTGCGGCGCATGCGCACCTATCTTTTGTTCAGTCTGTCGGTCACCTTTTTTATGACGGCGCTGTACGGCGTAGACTGGAGCTATCTTACCGCTAACCTGACCCTTGGCTGGAATACCTTTTTTGCCGACCCCGGCGCTTTCTTTACCAGCCTTTCGGCCTTTGGCCTGGGTGGGCGCAAGCTGGTGGTGCTGATCTGCGGCACAGCGGCCGTGCTGGCCGCCGAAAGCCAGGGCAATGTTTCAGAGTGGATTCGCCGGCAGAACTGGTCGATCCGCTGGCCGCTGTATTATGCGCTGGGCTGCGCGGTGCTGTTCTTCGGCGCATTCGGCCAGTCGGTGTTTATCTATCAGCAGTATTAAGGGGGCCGGGATATGAAGCGATTTTTAAAAGAAGTTCTGCGCCGCCTGTATTACGGTTGTAAAATCACCTTTAAATTTGCACTGCTCTGCCCTATTTTGATCCTTATGGTCGTATTCAGCTATAAAGTAGACCGCAGCGGCCTGTTTCAGGGCGCGCTGGCCCCCCGCACCGTGGTGGATCTTATGCTGGAGGGCCACGATGTGACCAACTTTGAGCAGATGGACGAGCGCAGTGTGGTGAGCCTGTATGCGCAGGATGTGCCCGAGGAAAGCACGCCCAGCGTGATTGGCATTGGCAGCAGCCGCATTCTGCAGTTCAGCCGCGATGTAATGGATACCGACAGCTACTTCTGCATGGGTGTTACCGGCGCGGATGTGCGCGATAACATGACCAGCTATTATGTAATGGTGCGTGCCGGTAAGGTGCCGGATGTGCTGGTGTGGAGCGTAGACCCGTGGGTGCTGTACGGCAGTGAAAAGGCCTTTGATTCGCGCGCTGACAGCGAGCTTTACAACGAATTTTTAACCAAGGTTTTGGGCGTGGAGACCGATTATGAGGAGCCCGACCAGGTGGAGCTTTGGAAGGCTCTGGCTGACCCTGCCTATTTTCAGGGCAACATGGACTACTATGGGGCTGTGCGCAGCGGTGCCGCCATCACGGACGACGACGGCAATGAGATCCCGTTTAAGGCCGTGACAGGCGATGTGTATGATAACGATGCCAGCATCAAGCGCAGTGACGGCAGCGTTTTATACAGCAAGGAGTTCCGCGAGCAAAACCAGGATCAAATTTTGTTCAACGCCATGAGTGCGTGCAACACCTTTAACAGCATTCATATGGAGGGCTTTACCGAGCTTTCTGAAACGCAGGAGCAGGCATTCGATGCCTTTATCAAATATGCGCAGTCGAACGGCACTACGGTAATTTTGGTTTTATGCCCCTGGCATCCGTATCTGTATGACTTTTTGCTCTGGCAAGAGTCCGATCATCAGGGCTTTTTGCAGGTAGAAAAATGGATTCGCCAGTATGCGCATGATAACAGCGTACCGCTGTATGGCAGCTACGACCCTCTGCAGATCGGCATGGAAGAAATGGATTTCTTTGACGGTCTGCACTGCAAGGATATCGGCATTAAAAAGTTTTTTCCGGGTGTGCCTGCGGTTTTGCAGCAGATTGAAAGCGGCAGCGTGCCCGATGCGCTGGATATCACTCCCCGCACCACCGATGCTGAGCGCTGCCCGTGGTAAAACAGCAAAATAAAATTATGGCATGAAAAAAGGCATACCGAACTTTTTGCAGGGTTCGGTATGCCTTTTTATAATGATTGGCTTATCTTTTTGCTGGGGCTGATCTTTACAGCTCTGCCCTGGTGCCAATGCCCATCTGCTGTGCTTTTTGTAAAATCACAGCTGCACTGGCAAGGTCCTGCAGGGCTATGCCGGTGGAATCAAACACGGTGATCTGGCTTTCATTGCGGCGGCCGGGGCAGCGGTTCAGGATCACCTGGCCGATCTCGCCGTCCAATGCCTGCAAAAGGCCCTTTTGATGCGCTTTTTCGCATTCGCCCACCGCAAAGCACTGCGCCTGGTCATCGCCATATACGGCAGCACCTGCCAGAATGCAGGCATCGATCTCCTGCTTTCCGCTCATATCCGCGCCAAGGCAGCTCAGATGCGTGCCGGGCTGCAGCCAGTCACGCTTGATCAGCGGCTCGTAAGAGGGCGTAGCCGTTAAGATAATATCGCTGTTTTTCACGGCATTTTCTAAATCTTCGCTGCTCTGCAGACTGGCCGTACACCTTGCCCCGCAGGCAGCCAGCATAGCATCGACCTTGGCTGCGATCTCCGGCAGGCGCTGTGCCGCCTTGGCCGGGGTATGCGGGTTTACCAGCGTGACCGTTTTTAACCCGGGGCAAACGCGCAGTGTGGCCGCAATCAGATAAGCTGCCAGCTCGCCGCAGCCTACCATCAGCAGGTTTTCAGCGTCTGGCCGGGCCAGATATTTTGCACCGATGGCGCCCGCTGCGCCGGTGCGCAGGTCGGTGATGGGGCCCGCGTTCAACAGGGCTTTGGGCTCACCGGTGGAAAGGTCAAAAATCATAGAGGTGCCGTATAAGGCGGGCTTTTTCTTTTGCGGATTTGCACCAAACCATGAAACTACTTTGGTGCCAAAGATACCGGCCCTGCCTAAATCGCCCGATTTGATATCCAAGTCGGCATGGCCGGGGTCAAACTCGTGAAACACCATGGGCCACACCGAGGCGCTGCCATCGGCTTTTTCTTTATAGGCTTCTTCCACTGCCTGCAGCGCCATATCCAGCGTAAACAGGCTCTCGATCTCTTTTTTGCCTAAAACCAGGATCTCAGCCATGATTTGCTTCCTCCATGCGGATAAACTCGCTGATAGCGGCAAGACCGTTTTTCAGTGTTTCGGTATCGCAGGCATAGCCGATACGCATGCTGCGGGACTGCTCAAAGCAGTCGCCCGGGGTGACAAAAGCGCCGGTGGCCTTGTACATTTTCTCGCAGAAATCATACGAATCCATGGGCAGATCGTAATATACCAGCGCCGTGGTGCCCGCCTGTGGCTTTACAAAGCTCACATGCGGCTCGTGCTGCACCCAATCGGTGAGAATAGCCAGATTTTCACGCACGATGCCCCTGTTGCGCTGCAAAAGCTTATCGCTGTGCTTTAGAGCGAGGGCCGCTACAGCCTCATCAAACATGCCGCAGCTGATGAGGTTATAGTCACGGTGCGAAAGGCAGGCCTTGATCACAGCCTTGTCGTGCGTGGCGATCCAGCCAAGGCGCAGGCCCGCCAGCGAGAACACCTTCGACATACTGCTCACCGAGATGCCCTTTTCGTAAAGGTCTACGATAGAGTCGCACCAGATATCCTCCTGGGTAAGGTGGCGGTACACCTCATCGCACAGGATATAGGCATCCACGCTGCGGGCGATCTCTACGATCTGCTGCAGGTATTCGGTCTTCATCAAAGCGCCGGTAGGGTTGTTGGGGTTATTGATGCAGATCATTTTGGTGCCGGGCACTGCCAGACGGCGGATTTCTTCGATATCGGGCAGATAGCCATTTTCTTTTTTCAGTGTCACGATCTGCACATCAGCGCCGAAGGATTCGGGGATCGAATAAAGCTGCTGGTAGGTAGGCATGATGCTGACCACACGGTCACCCGGGGATACCAGCGAATAAAACACATGATGGTTTGCACCCGTTGCGCCGTGCGTGGGCACGATTTCTTCGGGCTGAAGGGTTTTATAAAGCTTGCAGATGCCCTGTTTAAAGGCAGGTGCGCCCACGATATCGCCATAGGTCAGGCGGCGGCGGCTGAATTCGTTTAAAAAGGCTTCTTTATCCTCGCCGGTGAGGGCAAAAAGCTCGTCTAACGATACGGAATCCACGCAGGTTTCGGCAATATTGTATTTTGCGCCGACCTCCCAAGCGTTCATCCATTCTTCTACGGCAAACGGTTTAATGTTCATGATTTTTAACTCCTTTTTCTAAAAAATAAAAGGCATACAAAGCCTTGCCTTATAACGCATTCGCATGCGCCGTACCTACGGTAAAGCTTTGTATGCCTTTTAGCCCTCACCCGGTGGTAAGGAAAGCAGAGTATTTAACTGCCCTTATTATAACGGGTTATTTTGTAAGATGCAAGCACCTTTTTAATTGATAGCACCTATTAAAAGTGCTATACTAAACGGGAAGATTGGGCGGAATTGCCGGGTATAATCATAACGATATCCTAACCCGTTATCTTGACGATATTTTAGGTAGTCTGAAATATGCTGACGGTCACTATGACCTGACAAGCCCTGATGATGTCAGTTATCAGGAATAGCCAGCCGTGCAATGGCCTATTGGCAGTAGCTGAAAGATTAGAAAAGCGCCCTTACCTTGACAGCACCGATTCTTCCACCACATGAGCCGCCGGGGGCAACCGATTCGATACGCCTAAGCAAAAGGAGAATAAAATTATGCAGCCACTATCCCACCGCACCGAAACATTTACCGATTCTGTGATCCGCCGCATGACCCGTATTTCAGATGAATACAATGCCGTGAACCTTTCGCAGGGCTTTCCGGATTTTGACCCGCCGCACGAGATCCTTGATCGTTTGGCTGAGGTGGCACACGAGGATTTTCACCAGTATTCCATTACCTGGGGCGCGCAGAACTTTCGCGAAGCCCTGGCGCAAAAGCAGAGCCATTATATGGGGTTGCCCCTTGATCCGCAGAAGAATATCGTGGTGACCTGCGGCAGCACCGAGGCCATGATGGCCGCCATGATGACCGTGACCAACCCCGGCGATAAGGTGATCATCTTTTCGCCTTTTTACGAAAACTACGGGGCCGACACGATCCTTTCAGGTGCAGAGCCCATTTATGTGCCGCTGGTACCGCCCGAGTTCAACTTTGACCCTGAGGTTTTGGAGGATGCTTTCCGCCAGAAGCCCAAAGCGCTGGTGCTGTGCAATCCCAGCAACCCCTGCGGCAAGGTATTTACCCGCGAGGAACTGCTTCTGATCGCACAGTTAGCAGAGAAGTATGATGCCTATGTGATTACTGATGAAGTGTATGAGCACATTTTGTATGCCCCGCACAAGCACACTTATTTTGCCAGCCTGCCCGGCATGTGGCAGCGCACGATCAGCTGCTCGAGCCTTTCTAAAACCTATTCAGTCACAGGCTGGCGCTTGGGCTATACCATTGCCCCGGCTGAGATCACCGAGCGCATCAAAAAGGTGCATGACTTTTTAACGGTCGGAGCAGCCGCCCCGCTGCAGGAAGCAATCATTCCCGGCTTAAAATTCGGCCAGGAATATTACGACGGCCTGCAGGCCACCTATACCCACAAGCGTGAGGTGTTCTGCAATGGCCTGCAGCAGCTGGGGCTCGTACACACCAAGCCCCAGGGCGCTTACTACGTGCTGATGGACATCAGCGAATTCGGCTATAAAAGCGATTTGGAGTTCTGCGAAGACCTTGCCCGCCTGGTAGGGGTAGGCGCAGTGCCCGGCAGCAGCTTTTTCCGTGAGCCGGTGAATCATTTGATCCGCTTCCACTTTGCCAAAAAAGACGAGACCCTTCTTGATGCCTTGAACCGCTTGGAAAGCCTGCGCAAAAAAATTCCGGCACGCAAACGCTAAACCTTATTTTAAAAATAAAAGATCAAACGCCATGCCCTGTGTTTTGCGGTGAGCATGGCGTTTGTGGTATACTATAAATAAATTCATGCCGCACACTTTTTTGCCCTGCGGGCTTATGCGGCTGCCGGCATAAAATCAGAAAGGGGCTTTTGCACATGGCTGGAAAATATGACGATCTTCTTGATCTGCCGCGCCCAGCTTCACGTCACCCGGCCATGCCTATGGCCGACCGTGCGGCGCAATTTGGCTCGTTTGCGGCGCTCAGCGGCTTTGAACAGGCTATTGATACCGCCGCGCAGCAGTTTATGCAGGCGCAGGAGCCCTCACGGAAGGAGCAGAGCGATGGATACACCGACCTATCTTGCGATCGACCTTAAATCGTATTATGCATCGGTAGAATGTGTAGCCCGCGGGCTCGACCCGCTTACCGCGCATTTGGTGGTAGCCGATGTAAGCCGCACCGAAAAAACCATCTGCCTGGCGGTTTCCCCTGCTTTAAAAAGCTATGGGATTCCCGGGCGTGCGCGCTTATATGAAGTGGTGCAGCGGGTAAGCCAGGTAAATGCACAGCGCCGCCGGGCGCTGGGGCGCGAACTTTCAGGCACTGCCGAGGATGCAAAAGCGCTGGCCGCAGATCCGCAGGCAGCTTTGGGATATATTGCCGCCCCGCCGCGCATGGCGCATTATATCCAGGTGAGCACACAGATCTACCAGATCTACCTGCGCTATATTGCCCCTGAAGATATTTATGTATACTCGATCGACGAGGTATTCATCAATGCAGGGCCCTATATGAAGCTTTACCGCCTGAGCGCGCATGACCTTGCCATGAAGCTGATCCGTGCGGTGCTGGCCGAAACCGGCATTACCGCCACGGCGGGCATTGGGCCGAATTTGTATCTCTGCAAGGTAGCTATGGATATTGAAGCCAAGCATATGCCTGCCGATGCGCAGGGCGTGCGTGTAGCCCAGCTGACCGAGCGGAGCTACCGCGAAAAGCTGTGGGATCATAAGCCCCTTACCGATTTTTGGCGCGTAGGCCCCGGCTATGCCAAAAAACTGAACCGGGCGGGGCTGTATACCATGGGGGATATTGCCCGTTGCTCAGTAGGCCGCCCGCAGGATTATTACAACGAGGAGCTTCTGTTTGAGCTGTTTGGCGTAAATGCTGAGCTGCTGATCGACCACGCCTGGGGCTATGAGCCCTGCACCATAGCTGAGATCAAGCGCTACAAGCCTCGCTCAGCCAGCATGGGCGAGGGCCAGGTATTGGCCTGCCCATATACTGCTGAAAAAACGAAGCTGGTCGTGCGCGAAATGGCTGATAAGCTTGCCTTGGAGCTGGTAGACAAGGGCCTTGTGACCGGCCAACTGGTGTTGACCATTGGCTACGATATTGAAAACCTGACCGACCCCGAGCGGCGCAAAAACTACAAGGGCCCCGTGGTAACAGACCGCTACGGCCGCAAAATTCCCAAGCATGCTCACGGCTCGGAAAATCTGGGGCAGTATACCTCTTCTACCAAGCGTATACTGCAGGCTGTGGATGCGCTGTTTGACCGTATTGTAGATAAAAACCTGCTGGTACGCCGCATGAATCTGGTTGCCAACCGTGTGCTGCCCGAAAGCGAAGCCCCCGATGCCGTGCCCGAAGTGGAACAGTTGGACCTTTTTACCGATTATGCAGCGCAGAGCAAAAGCAGGCAGCAAGAGCAGGCAGCCTTGGAGCGTGAAAAACGCATGCAGCAGGCGGTGCTCTCGATTCAGAAAAAATTTGGCAAAAATGCAATTTTAAAGGGTATGAATCTGGAAGAGGGCGCCACCGCGCGCGACCGCAACGGCCGTATCGGCGGGCATAAAATGGAATAAAACTCCTGTACGAGCCTTGCGGCATAAATCATACAGGAGCTTTATTTTTGTTGTTCACTTTATTTTATAGATCGTATAGCTGCCGTTTTGATAAAATACGGGATAACGCGCGGCATAAAAGGCTTCGTTTACCGCGTAGCTTGCGCGCTCATAGTCAGAAAGCTGCACATAGTCGATGCCCCACTGTGCCAGCAGAACCTCGCTCGGCTGCTCATACAGCGCACGCGCAGCGGCCTCCTGCCCGGCATAGTTCATGCCATGGTAATACACATAAAGGCTGCTGCCGCATAAAATGTCGCGCCCGGCCAGCGATACTGCCGGGTTCAAATGCTGTGTGCCCGTGCAGAACAGTGCCTGCGGCCCTGCATTTTGATCAATATACTCTGCCGCAGCCACGGCATCGGCACTGAACATCTGGTAGCGACTTACGGCCTCACGCCCCAGAGTAAGCACGCTGCCAAAAGTGCTCAGCCACACAGCCAGTGCACCCACGCCCCAGCGAAGCGGCTTTTTTTGCATGGACACCAGCATATCGCCCAAAAATCCAGCCGTTAAAATGCAGCCCAGCATATGCCACACAAACAAAAGCTTGTTATTGTCATAAGGGTTCGGCTGGAACAGCACGCATTCCGAAACCGCTAAGATCAGCAGCCCGCCCGCATAAAAGCGGCGCAGCTTTTTGCCCGCGTGCCAGAATGCGGGCAGCAGCAATATATAAACAAGGCCGATATTTTTGCTGTAAAACCAAAAGTAATTGTCGCCCTCATTTGCCCAGTTCCAGTGCAGGCGCAAAAAATTCTGCCCGCTGCCTGTCTGCTGAAAAATAACGCCGAATAACTGCGGCAGCGCCAGCAGACCGGCCAATGCGGCAAACAAAAGCCAGGGCACTGCCGCCCGGCAAAGCGTTTGCAGGCTGCGGCGTGCGGCAAACAGGTCATAGAAAAACCATACCATGCACAAAAGCACCAGCGCCAAAAAACTGTGCGTATGCACAAGCGGCAGGCTGCCGGCCAAAAGGCCTAAAGCAAGCCAAAGCCGGGCCCGCCCTTCAAAGGCGAATATCCACAGCAGATACAGGCAGCCCAGCAGCAGCGCCCACCCAAACAGCGTGGCCCGCTGCGGGATCAGCATATCTGCCAGCGGATTGACCCAGCGGATATTTTTCTGCACATAGTTGGTGGGCGTGGTGTAATAGCCGGTAAAAATGCTTTTAAAGCTCTGCCAGCTGCCTAAAAAATACACAAAGCCAAAGCCGCTGCCGCAGAAAAACAGCCAAAAGGCCAGCGCCGCTTTGCCTGCGGTGCCCAGCGCCCGCCGGGCCAGCCCCCAAAACAGGCTGTACACAGCAAAAAAAGCCGGTATTTCGGGCAGAATATAAGCCGCCCGCAGGCTGGCCCCCAATAAAAGAAATACGCTGCTTACGCTCTCACACAAAAAAGGGTAGCCAAACAGGCTTTGCCCCGCCAGCAGCGGGTATTCAGGCGGGAATACACCTTTTACCGCAATGCTTTTGATAAAGG
The DNA here is from genome assembly GCA_963629755.1 of Gemmiger sp. Classification (GTDB taxonomy): domain Bacteria; phylum Bacillota; class Clostridia; order Oscillospirales; family Ruminococcaceae; genus SFIE01. The sequence continues at coordinate 6,129 of CAVGKH010000032.1, read as the reverse complement.
CCAGGTGCATGGCCAAATCGCCATAGGTGCTTTGGCCTGTCCACAGTTCGCCGTTTACCGGGCATAAAATATGTGTATGCAGCAGCCAGGCCGTAAGGGCAGCAAACGGCAGAATACAGCCCCAAAAGCTGAAGTGCTCCTGCCCTTCGAGCTTTACCGCTTTCCACCTGCTGCGCATAGCATACAGCGCCGCCAGGCTAAGCGCCAGCGCAAGGGCCGCAGCCAGCAGCGCGGCTATGCGCGTAAAGCCCAGCGCCAGTGCAAAAATAGCGGGCAGCATGGCTAAAAGCGCTGTGCCAAACGAGCAGCCTAAGCCCAGCACCGCATAAGCCGAGGCAGCCGCTCCCGCCTTGTAAAGGCAAAGGCGGGCCAGTACGGTGCCGCAAAATAAAAATATGCCCAGATAACAAAGCGATAGCAGCAGCGCCATTATACGCCCTCCAGATCAAACGGCGGGGTATACTCTTCGCGGGCACTGCTTTTTTGCTGCATAAAACCGTTTTCCAGCCCCAGTGCCAGCGCATGATCTACGACCTTGCGGTATTCATAGCTGGTGATGCGCCGCCCCAGCCCATGCTCAGCGCCTTTGTAAAACGGCGTATACTGGCTCATAAGGCTGAGCAGAAAGCTGTTTTGGGGAAGCTTTGCCATCCAGTCCAGCACGGCAAAGCTGTCATCCGTATGGCCGGGAAGCGCCAGGTGCCGCAGGATTACGCCCTTTTGCAGAATACCGTCCGGCCCGAAAACCGGCTTTGGTGCTTGGGCGATCATGGCATGCACTGCCTTTTCGCACACAGCAAAATAATCGGCCGCACCGCTCAGCTCGGCCCCCAGCGCAGGCGAAGCATACTTTACATCGGCCAGCCAGATATCCACAATGCCGTTCAGCTGCTGCACGGTTTCAAGCGTTTCATAGCCGCCGGTATTGTATACGATAGGCAAACTAAGCCCCTTGCTGCGGGCACTCTGCAAAGCAGGCAATATCCACGGCAGCCACTGCGTGGGTGTGACCAGGTTGATATTGTGCGCCCCCTGCGCCTGCAGCTGCAAAAATATTTCTGCCAGGCGCTCGGGCGTGATCTCTTTGCCAAAGCCCTCGGCACTGATGGGATAATTCTGGCAGTAGCAGCACTGTAAGCTGCAGCCTGAAAAAAACACGGTGCCGCTGCCCCGGCTGCCGCTGATGCACGGCTCTTCCCACTGGTGCAGTGCTGCACGGGCTACCTTGAGCGTGCCCCCTGCCCCGCACCGCCCGGCAGCCTGGGTGCGGTTTGCCCCACAGCTGCGGGGGCACAGCCTGCAGGCTTTCGGCACAGCAATTTCGATCATAAAAAATCCTCCGGCATATACATATATCTGTTATATAGTTTATCACAAACTTTCCTTTCTGGGAACTGTGCGCCCAGACTTATCGCTTTTCAAAATAGATTCATTGTGCTATACTAATAAAAAAAATCAAAAGGAGAGATGTTTTTATGTCTACCCCTCATAACGGCGCCGAAAAGGGCGATTTTGCCAAAACTGTTTTGATGCCCGGCGACCCGCTGCGTGCAGAGTTTATTGCCAATACCTTTTTAGAGAATCCCCGCAAAGTAACCAGTGTGCGCGGTATGCTGGGTTTTACCGGCACCTATCATGGCAAGCCCATCAGTGTGATGGGCGGCGGCATGGGTATGCCCTCCATCGGCATTTATTCGTATGAGCTGTTCACCGAATACGGTGTAGAAAACATCATCCGCATCGGCAGCGCCGGCAGCTATACCGAAAAGGCCAGGCTGTTTGATGTGGTGCTGGCTACCAGCGCGGTTTCAGAAAGCAGCTATGCCAAGGTGCAGAGCGGCTACGAGGGCGATGAGACCTACCCCAGCGAGGAGCTGTGTGATAAGCTGCGCGCAGGCGCTAAGGCCCTGGGCATTCCGATGATCGAGGGCGCGATCCATTCCAGCGATGTATTTTACCGCCAGCCCAGCGACGAAAAGCCTACTTACTGGGAAAAACTGCGCGATGAGCGCGGCTGCCTTGCTGTTGAAATGGAAAGCTTTGCCCTTTTTCACAATGCCAAGGTACTGGGCAAAAACGCAGCCTGCCTGCTGACGATCTCCGACAGCTTTGTTGACCCGGCTAAAACCACCGCTGAGGAACGCCAGAAGAGCTTTACCGATATGATGAAGATCGCACTTACGCTGGCAGAGTGAAATGTGCAGAAAGGCAATATGATGGAGTTTGATGAAAAACAGCTGATTGAACAGGCTATTGAAGCCCGAAAAATGGCGTATACCCCCTACAGCCACTTTAAGGTCGGCGCTGCACTTTTAACTAAGAGCGGCAAGGTATATAAGGGCTGCAATATTGAAAATGCCGGTTACACCCCCAGCAACTGCGCCGAGCGCACGGCTATTTTTAAAGCGGTAAGCGAGGGCGAGCGTGAGTTTGCCGCCATTGCCATTGTGGGCAGCATGGAGGGCGAGACCAACACCCTGCCCACAGGCCCCTGCGGTGTGTGCCGTCAGGTAATGGTGGAATTCTGCAGCCTGGATATGCCGGTGATCATTGCCAAAAGCCCTGCAGACTATATCACCATGAAGCTGGGCGAATTGCTGCCGCTGAGCTTTGGGCCCGCAAACCTGCATAAGGAAAACGAGACGGACTAAGGCTTTTTGTGCCTGCCTCAGATACAGCCTAATGAAAAAGACTAAAAATATCCCGCAATAAGCCCCGATTCTGTATAGGTGAGCTAAAAATTGCGTAAAATTCGGCTTGCCAAACGGATGCAGGGCTGTTATAATGAAAAGAGGCTAAAGTGTGCGCAGGGAATATTGCGCCATTTTGACCGGTTTGCAATCAACTTATGATAATAAGGAGAAAACACAAATGAAAAAAGTAGTTGCCATTGTTCTGGCAGCAGCTATGGGCTCCAGCCTGGTGGCTTGCGGCTCCAGCGCCGCTTCCAGCACTGCCCCCATTGCCTCTTCCGCAGCAGGCTCCACCGCTGCTTCTGCTCCCGCCGCATCCGGCGAGACCGTTAAGATCGGTATGGTTACCGATGTGGGCGGCGTGAACGACAAGTCTTTCAACCAGACCTCTTGGGAGGGCCTGCAGGCTCTGGCCGCAGAGGATCCTTCTTTTGAAGTGAGCTATCTGGAATCCAAGACCGATGCTGACTATTCTGCTAACCTGGAAGCCTTCCTGGATGAAGATTACGATCTGATCATCAGCGTTGGCTACATGCTGGCAGATGCCACCCGTGCTGCCGCTGAGGCTAACCCCGATCAGAAGTTTGCCATCATTGATGACGATACCTGCCAGGATCTGCCCAATGTGGCTTGCCTGATGTTTGCTCAGGAGCAGGCTTCTTACTTAGTTGGCGTGGTTGCCGGTATGGCTACCCAGACCAACACTGTGGGCTATGTGCAGGGCATGGTTTCTGAGAGCATGAACAAGTTTGGCGTTGGCTACATTGCCGGTGTTCTGGCTGCCAACCCCGATGCAACTATTCTGCAGTTCAATGCTAACTCCTTCGGCGATGCAGCCGGCGGTTCTGCTGCTGCTACTCAGATGATCACCAACGGCGCTGATGTGATCTACCACGCAGCAGGCGGCACCGGCAACGGCGTGATCGAAGCTTGCCAGACCAACGGCATCTACGCTATCGGCGTTGACACCGACCAGAGCACTCTGGCTCCCCAGACCGTGCTGACCAGCGCTATGAAGCGTGTTGACACTGCTTCTCAGGATATTTCCAAGGCTGTTAAGGACGGCACCTTTGAATCCGGCGTACATCTGTACGACATGAGCAACGGCGGCGTGGATATTGCTCCCACCCAGACTCTGCTGACCGAGGACATGATCGCTGCTGTTGAGGCTGCTAAGGCTGACATTCTGAGCGGCACCGTGACTGTGCCCACCACCGGCGAAGAGCTGGAAGCTCAGGTTGGTTCTGATGTGTTCGAGCTGGACAATGCCGGCTGATAACGCATAAGGCTTTGCCTGTATAGTTTTTAACCCCTCCTGCTGTAATCAACAGGAGGGGTTTTTACATAAAGATAGCACCCGCCTTTTAAGGGGCAGGTGCTATTTTTTTATTTTCTTTGATCGGTTTCTCAGCCGCCCAGGTAGGCTTTGCGCACAGCGGGGTCATGCAGCAGGTCGTTCGCATTGCCCTGCAGGGTAATGCGGCCGGTTTCCAGCACATAGGCGCGGTTTGCCACGCTCAGCGCCATTTGCGCGTTCTGCTCTACAAGCAGGATCGTCATACCCTGCTTGTTTAGGCGCTCAATGATATTGAATATCTCCTGCACCATAATGGGGGCCAAGCCCATGGAGGGCTCGTCCAGCAGCAGCATGTTAGCACCCGTCATCATGGCACGACCCATGGCCAGCATTTGCTGCTCGCCGCCCGAGAGCGTGCCCGCGATCTGGCGGCTGCGCTCTTTCAAGCGGGGAAAATGCTCATATACCAGCTCCAGATTGGGGGCAATGGTATTGGCAGGCTGGGTGTAAGCACCCATTTCCAGATTTTCCTGCACGGTCATACGCAAAAAGATACGGCGGCCTTCCGGCACATGGGCCAGGCCCTGCGCTACGATCTTATGCGGGGCCATGCTTTTGATGCTTTTATCCTGGAACAAAATATCGCCGGTCTTGGTGCGCAGAAGCCCTGAAATGGTTTTCAGGTTTGTGCTTTTGCCTGCACCGTTGGCACCGATCAGCGTTACGATCTCGCCTTTGTTTACTGTAAAGCTGATATCGTGTAAAGCGTGGATATTGCCATAGTACACATTGATATTATCCACCTTCAGCATTGTTTCACTCATAGTTTCAGCCCTCCTGCTTGCCCAGATAGGCCTCAATGACCTGGGGATTGTTGCGGATCTCATCGGGGGTGCCCTTGGCGATGATGCGGCCAAAGCTGAGCACGGCAATGCCCTCGCACACACCCATAACCAGGTTCATATCATGCTCGATCAGCAAAATGGCAATGTGGAAGGTATCACGGATATAGGCAATGGTTTCCATCAGTTCTGCCGTTTCGCTGGGGTTCATACCGGCGGCAGGTTCATCGAGCAGCAGCAGCTTAGGCTTGCTGGCCAGTGCACGCACAATCTCCAGGCGGCGCTGTGCGCCGTAGGGCAGGCTGCCCGCCTGCACATGGGCCATATCTTGCATGTGGAAAATGCCCAGTAGCTCCAAAGCCTTCAGGCGCGCATCGTGCTCCTGCTTCCAGTAGCCGGGCAAACGCAGCACGGAATCCAGCAAATGATAGTTCATATCGTTGTGCATACCGATCAGCACATTATCCAAAACGCTCAAATCTTTAAACAAACGGATATTCTGGAAGGTACGGGCGATGCCCATTTTGTTTACTTGATAGGTCTTTTTACCGGCTGTAGAAACGCCGTCCACCAAAATGCTGCCGCGCGTGGGGGTATACACATTGGTGAGCATGTTGAATACGGTGGTTTTGCCTGCACCGTTGGGGCCGATCAGGCCCGCGATCTCTGTGCGGCCCACCATCAGATCCAGGCTGTCTACCGCCGTAAGGCCGCCGAAGTCGATGCCCAGGTTGCGCACATCCAGAATGGGGCGCTTATCCAGGTCTTCCTGCTTTAAAAACGAATTGGTCGGGGCCGGATACAGTTTATCTTGAAAGCTCATGCCTTACTCCCCCTCCTTCTCGGTTTTGACCTTTTTATGAAACAGCTCTCCGTTCATGACTTTTTCTACCAGGCGCGAGAGCGAGAAGTCGTACTGGCCCAAAAGGCCCGAAGGCTTAAAGATCATCATCAGCACCAGCGCCAACGCATACACCACCATGCGGTATTCCGAAAAGCTGCGCAGCGCTTCGGGTAAAACCGTAAGCACGGTGGCCGAGAGCACGCTGCCCAGCATAGAGCCCATGCCGCCCAGCACCACCATGACCAAGATCTCGATAGATTTCATAAAGCCGAAGTTTCCGGGGTTCAATACGCCCAGATAGCCGGCATACAGGCCGCCTGCCACACCGGCAAAAGCAGCGCTTACCGCAAAGCCCATCACCTTATAATAAGTAGTTTGAATGCCGCACGAATCGGCTGCGATCTCGTTTTCACGAATGGCCAGAATCGCACGCCCATGGCGGCTTTTCATCAT
>CAVGKH010000031.1:0-16077 GCA_963629755.1 Gemmiger sp. | reverse complement strand
GCTTGGTGGTTATGTCCTACTTGTGGTCATGAATGGCAGACCTCTATTAGTCACCGAGTCAATGGAACCGGATGCCCCGTCTGTTATCGGCAGCAAGTCAAAGTTCACTCTCCTTCCGCCAAAAAGGTTTACCAATTTTCAAAAAATGGCGAATTTATAAAAGAATGGAATTGCATGTCTGAAGCCAGTAGGTCTCTTTCAATTTCCCTCTCTAATATTAGTATGTGTATTAAAGGAAATCGATCTCATGCTGGTGGGTATATTTGGAAAGACTGTAAAAAATTTTAATCTTTTTTCAGATGCTTCTATAGCTAATGGATTTCAACCAAAAAGGCACTGCCTGTGTGATTTTCTCACAGCAGGCAGTGCCTTTTTATTCTCTTATTTTAAAACTTAGTCGGCAAACAGCGGGGTAGAAAGGTAGCGGTCGCCGGTATCGGGCAGCAGCACCACAATGTTTTTGCCCTTGTTTTCAGGGCGCTTTGCCAGCTGAATGCCAGCCCACACAGCAGCACCGGAGGAAATGCCCACCAGCACGCCCTCGGCCTTGCCCACCAGCTTACCGGTGGCAAAGGCATCGTCGTTTTCTACAGCGATCACTTCATCGTATACCTTGGTATCCAGCACATCCGGCACAAAGCCTGCACCGATACCCTGGATCTTGTGGGGGCCTGCGGTGCCCTTGCTGAGCACAGGCGAAGAAGCAGGCTCTACTGCCACCACTTTTATATTGGGGTTCTGCTCTTTCAGATAATCACCCACACCGGTAATGGTGCCGCCCGTGCCTACGCCAGCCACAAAAATATCGACCTTACCGTCAGTATCCTCCCAAATCTCGGGGCCGGTGGTGGCCTTATGGGCAGCAGGGTTGGCAGGGTTTACAAACTGGCCGGGAATAAACGCACCAGGCGTTGCGGCAGCCAGCTCTTCGGCCTTGGCGATCGCGCCCTTCATGCCCTTGGCACCGTCGCTCAGTACCAACTCGGCGCCGTAGGCTTTCATCAGCTGGCGGCGCTCCACGCTCATGGTTTCAGGCATCACAATGATGATGCGGTAGCCGCGGGCTGCTGCCACGCTGGCCAGGCCAATGCCGGTATTGCCGCTGGTGGGCTCAATGATCACACTGCCCTCTTTCAGCAGGCCCTTGGCCTCGGCATCATCGATCATGGCTTTTGCTACGCGGTCTTTCACCGAACCGGCGGGGTTAAAATATTCCAGCTTTGCCAGCAGCTTGGCTTCCAGATTTTCCTGCTTTTCAATATGAGTCAGCTCCAGCAAAGGGGTACGGCCAATCAGCTGGTCTGCGGAAGTGTAAATTTTGCTCATGGTAAGATCCTCCTATTTATTTTACAAAAAGTAATATTTCTTATTGCTTTTCTATTTTGTATTTCAAAAATTGATTTTATGCGTGCAAAGCTTTCGGGCTTCAACATCGTTTGTATAAGTTCATCATTGTTTATTCCCATCTATCCGATTGGTATATCGGAATTATAACCCCTATATTCCTATTCTGTCAAGGGCTTTTTATAAATTTTATGATTGAATTTCCGTTTACCCAGTAGTATAATAGGTTTAATAATACTACGGCACGAACTATAGGAGGTTCCCACCCATGCTGATTTCCACCAAAGGCCGTTATGCCCTGCGCATACTCATTGATATGGCCGAGCACCAAAGCGATAGCTTTATCCCCTTAAAAGAGGTAGCTGCCCGGCAAGAAATATCCGAAAAGTATTTAGAAACCATTGTTAAACTTTTGGTAAAAGATGGAATTTTGGTCGGTCTGCGCGGCAAGGGCGGCGGATACCGCCTAAAAAAAGCCCCCGGTCAGGTCACAGCCGGGCATGTGCTGCGCCTCACCGAGGATTCCTTGGCTCCGGTCTCCTGCCTGGGCCCCGGCTCTGCCCCCTGTGAGCGCGCCAGCTCCTGCCGTACACTGCCCATGTGGAAGGGTCTGTATGATCTGATCAATGAGTATCTGGATAAATACACCATTGAAGACCTTATGCAGAGCGGCGATAATTTTGATTATGTGATCTAAGTTTCTTCCACACTTTAAGCTTTAAAAATTTTAAGCGGCTGCTTTTTCTGGTATTCCCAAAAAGCAGCCGCTTTCTATTACATCTTTTTATTGTAGTATAGATAGCACCCCAGATACGCAAACAGCACAAAGAACATCATGCCGTAAAAGCACCAGAATGCCACATCCGAGAACCAGCCTGCCACCAGCATGGCCGCAAAGCAGGCAAAAATCGTAATGTAGGCGCTTACGGCCAGTGCGCGGCGGCCCAGCTCTGCATTGCGCTCATCGGTATACTTTAAGCGCATCTGGTGCAGCAGTTTTGCGTTTTTCTTCGTTCGCTTCCAGCGCAAGGTCAATGCAAGCCCGCAGGCGATCAGCGCACCGCCTATGCCGGAAACCACGCCGCTCATGTGGCTATTATCGACCCAGCCAAAAGTTTCGTTCAACACTCCAAACACAAACGCGATCAGGCCTAAAATCGGGAACAACAGCATTTTGCGGTTGCGGTTTTCGTACCAGGCCGCAAACTCTTCGTCCGTTTTTGCCCCGCAAGCACCAAAAGTATTCATCTTCATACCAAGTTCTCCTCTTCAAAAATAAAAATATCTTCGATCATAAGCCCAAAATACCGCGCAATCTTGCCCGCCAGCTTTAAACTGGCGTTGTAGCGCCCCCCCTCCAGGCTGATAATGGTCTGCCGGGTCACATCCAGCGCATCCGCCAAGTCGCTCTGGCTCATGCCTTTTGCCTTTCGCAGCTCTTGAATGCGGTTTTTCATGTGTTTGCCTTCTTTCTTTTTATATGTAAAGTGCGCTTTACTTGTTCGATCATAGTATAGTATACTTTACATTTGTTGTCAAGCGTGCTTTACATATTTTTGAAAAATTTTCCATTCAAAAAAGTTGTAAACCTATTCAAAAGTTATCATTGACCACTGCTTTGCCACTGTGTTACAGTAGCTTTGTTGCTGAATTTTTTCAGTATACCCAGCAATTTACCTACGGCAGCACCGCATACCTCCCCCTGAGCGGCTTCAACCGCCGCTTAAAATTTTGCGGTGCTGCCATATAAGGAAAGGACTTTTTATGAATACCACAGCCAAGAATAAGCTTTCTACCAAAGATCTTACCCGTATCGCTATTTTCGCCGCCCTGATGGCTATCTGCTCGTGGATCACCATTCCTGCCACCGTTCCCTTCACTCTGCAGACCATGGGCGTATTTCTGGCTGTTGGTATTCTGGGCGGCCGCCGCGGTACTCTGGCCATTGTAGTCTGGGTGCTGCTGGGTGCTATCGGTATGCCTGTATTTGCCGGATTCTCCGGCGGGTTGGGTGGCACAGCCAGCGGCTATATCGTAGGCTTTGTGTTCTCGGCTCTTATCATGTGGGCTATTGAGCATTTCTGCGGCAAGAGCCTTCCCGTGCTGGCCGTTTCGATGGTGCTTGGCCTGATCGTATGCTATGCCTTTGGCACGGCCTGGTTCTACTTTGCTTACACCAGCGCCAACGGTGCCGTTACGCTGATGAGTGTTCTGGGCTGGTGCGTGTTTCCCTTTATCATTCCCGATCTGCTCAAGATCGCCTGCGCACTGCTGCTCACTGCACGCCTGCGCAAATATGTGGGCTAAGGGCGAGCGGCTGCCGCTGCGCCCCCACCACGGGCTTTGCACCGCTTATTTTGTGGGCGAGGGCTACAGCGGCGGATTCAAGCAGCATATGGGCGATGTTCTGAGCATTCTCAGCCCCGATGACCCGGTGCAGCTTATCGTGGGTGTAGACGAGATCTGCTCGGCCTGCCCACATAACAAAAACGGTGTGTGCGAAAGCCCCACCGTAGCCGGGCACGATAACGCCGTGCTGGCTGCCTGCGGCCTGCATGACGGCCAGAAAATGACCTTTGGCGAGTTTACCGGCCTTGTGCAGCAAAAGATCATTGGCAGCGGGCAGCGCAAAGCCATTTGCGGCGACTGCCAGTGGGGCGCGATCTGCGATGCCACCCCCAGCCGCTGGGCAAAAGATTGATTTCATGGTATCAAAATAAAAAAGCTCCGCTTATTTTTGCTTTGAGAGCAGGCAAAAATAAGCGGAGCTTTTCTCTATAATTGTTTACAGTTCGCAGGGCTCAAAGCCGTGGCCAGTAAGCACCATCACACGGGTAAAGCCTGCCTTGCGGGCCGCCTCTGCGGCTTCGTCAAAGTGTGCCGTAAGGGTATCGACACGGTGCGAATCAGAAGTAATGATCACATCGCCGCCCAGCTCATGCCACTTTTCCAGCAGAAAATCAGCGGGATAAAAATCCTTGCGGAAACCGCGTGAAACTGCGCCGGTGTTGATCTCGATCAGTTTGCAGTTAGCAAACACCTGCTCAAGCGCATGCAGTGCGGCCTGCCGGTAGCGCGACGCTGCTTCGTCAAAGAATTTTCCGTCACCGTTGATCTTTTTGATCAGGTCAAAGTGGCCCAGAATGTCGGGGTGCTTTTCGCTCACCTTTACTACCTGGGCAAAGTAATGTTCCGCCATAGCAAGCCCATCGCCGCCAAACTCATTGTCGATGCACTCTTTGAGATCCTGCTCGCGCCAGTCGATCTCATAATAGCGGCCGGTTTTAGGGCCGCAGATATAGTGCACGCTGCCGATAAAATAATCGTAACCAGCGGGGTCGGTATCCGAGAATTGATCCCACTCCAATCCGCACAGAATTTCCAGCTTGCCCGCATACTGGGCCTTGAGCCGGGTAATATCGGCTTTATACTGGCTTGTACGGCCGGGGCTCATGCAATACTCCAAATCACACGGGGTATGGCTGTAGCCGGTAAAGCCCAGAGTTTGCAACCCCTGCTTCCAGGCTGCCAGAGCCATATCCTGCAGGGTGTTTTTTCCATCGCACAGATTGCTGTGGCAATGGGCGCTGCTCAGTCGGTAATCTGCCATTACTGCATCGTCTCCTGTTTCACTTTATGGTCGATCACATGGCGTTTTTCCAGCTCGCGGGTAATATCCTCGATGCTGATGCCCATCTCCACCATCAATACCATGATGTGATAGGCTTCGTCTGCGATCTCGTAAACGGTTTCCTCCTTGCTGTTTTTCATGGCACCGATGATCACTTCGGTGGTTTCTTCGCCCACCTTTTTCAAGATCTTCTCGATGCCCTTTTCAAACAGATAGGTGGTGTAGCTGCCCTCTTTGGGGTGGGTCTTGCGGCCCTTGATCAGCTCATAAAGGCCCTCCCAGCTGAACTGCTTCAGCTCAGGGCTTACATATACCTGGTTAAAAAAGCAGCTTTCCGCACCCGTATGGCAGGCAGGGCCGTCCTTGACCACTTCCACCACCAGTGCATCGGCATCGCAGTCGGCAGTAATAGAAACCACGCGCTGCACATTGCCGCTGGTCTCGCCCTTGCGCCAGATTTCCTGGCGGCTGCGGCTCCAGAACACAGTGCGCCCCTCGGCAATGGTAAGGGCCAGCGTTTCAGCGTTCATATAAGCCAGGGTGAGCACCTGTTTGGTGTAGTGATCCTGCACGATTGCGGGGATCAGTCCGTTTGCATCAAATTTCAGTTCCATGGGTCGATCTGCCTTTCATTCTTTAATAGTAGCTTACTATGCAAAAATTTGCAAGAGGAACCGCCAAAAAAGCCCCTCTATAATTTTATTTTATATTCTTACTTCTACGCCCCGGCTGCGCAGATACTGCTTCAGCTCCGGTATTTCCACCTGCTTGGTGTGAAAAATTCCGGCCGCCAGCCCCGCATCGATGCCCTTATGCGCAAAAAGCTCTTCAAAATCTTCTTTTTTGCCTGCGCCGCCGCTGGCAATAATGGGCACATCCACTCTTGCGGCCACGGCATCGAGCATTTCCAAATCAAAGCCGCCGCGCACACCATCGGTATCGATGCTGTTCAGGCATACTTCTCCCGCGCCGTTTTTCACACACCGCTCTATCCAGTCCAGCGCGTTCAAGCCGGTATCCTCACGGCCGCCCTTGGCAAACACGCGAAACTCGCCGTCTACGCGCTTTACATCGCACGAGAGCACAACGCACTGGTCGCCGTATTTCTGCGCGGCCTGCGCGATCAGGCCCGGATCGCGGATCGCACCCGAGTTCACGCTCACTTTATCGGCGCCGCATTTCAGCACACGGTCAAAATCATCCAGCGTGTTGATGCCGCCGCCTACCGTAAGGGGAATAAATATCTCGCCTGCCACCTTGGTCAGAATATCTGTAAACAGCCTGCGCCCCTCAAAGCTGGCCGTAATGTCGTAAAACACCAGTTCATCGGCCCCGGCTGTGTTGTAAAAGCGTGCCATTTCCACCGGGTCGGCCATATCCTTGAGCCCCTCAAAATTAACACCCTTTACCACACGCCCGTTTTTTACATCCAGGCAGGGAATGATTCGTTTTGTGATCATAACTTTTTTCCTCTTTTCAGCGCTGCACTGCCTGCACGGCTTTTACTAGGTCGATGGCTCCGGTATACAGGCTCTTGCCCAAAATCGCGGCATCAATGCCCATTTTATCCAGCGTTTCCAGCTCGGCTACGCTGCTGATACCGCCGCTGGCTGTGATTTTAAGGCCGTTTATGCGGCGCAGCTGCTCATACACCTGCAGATTGGTGCCCTGCATGGCGCCGTCGCAGGCAATATCGGTATAGATCACCGCCTGTACACCGGCTTCAAACAGCCTTTGGCAGAAGTCCACGCCCTTTTCATGGCTCACTTCCTTCCAGCCGTTGATGGCCACATAGCCATCTTTCGCATCCACACCCACAGCGATCTTATCGCCGTAGCGCTGCGCCATGCGGACAGTAAAAGCAAAATCCTGCACGGCAATGGTGCCCAGAATGCAGCGGCCCACGCCCAGCGAAAGATATTTTTCTATGCGCTCCTCGGTGCGAATGCCGCCGCCTACCTCTATGTACAGGCCGCTTTCCTTTGCGATGGCCTCGATCGAAGCAAAGTTGGCAAGCGTGCCGTCCTTTGCGCCGTCAAGGTCTACCACATGCAGGTATTTTGCCCCGGCCTCCGCAAAGGTTCCGGCCTGCGCCGCCGGGTTTTCGCCGTAAACGGTCATTTTATCATAATCGCCCTGGTAAAGGCGCACCACCTGGCCACCTCTTAAATCGATTGCGGGATAGATCTGCATAACAATTTCTCCTTATAGCTCTGCAAACGCCTTCAGCAGGCGCAGGCCTGTATCACCGCTTTTTTCGGGGTGAAACTGCGTGCCGTATACAAGGCCGTTCTTCACAGCCCCCGTTACCGAAACGCCATACTCGCTCACAGCCAATGTGTGGGGCAGGCAGTTTTTGGCATAGTAGCTGTGCACATAATATACGCATTCGCCCTCGCTCACATATTTAAACAGCGGGTCACCGGGCTGCAGCAGATGCAGAGCATTCCAGCCCATGTGCGGCACTTTTAAATTCGTGCCCTGCAGGTCCGGCTTTAAAGGCTCTACCGTTCCGGGTATCAGCCCCAAGCCCGCGTGCTCGCCGTATTCCAGGCTTTTTTCAAACAAAAGCTGCATGCCCAGGCAGATGCCCAAAAGCGGCTTTTGCTGCGCCTGCTGCTTTAATACGGGTACAAGGCCCGTGCTCTGCAGCTTCTGCATGGCATCGCCAAACGCACCCACGCCGGGCAGAATGATCCGCTCGGCCTTTTGAATAACGGCCTCTTCGCGCGTGATCTCGGTTTCCAGCCCCAGATAGCGCAGGCTGGAAGAAAGGCTGAACAGGTTTCCCACGCCGTAATCGATGACTGCGATCATTATACAAGCACTCCTTTGGTGCTGGGCACCTCGTTTTTGTGGGCTTCATCAATGCTTACTGCCTGTGCCAGCGCACGGCCCATGCCTTTAAAGCAGGCCTCTAAAATATGGTGGGTGTTTTCGCCTGCCAGCTGCTTAAAATGCAGGCTGCACGGGCAGTTGCGCACAAACCCCAGCCAGAATTCTTTTGCCAGCTCGGTATCAAAATCACCCACCTTGGCGCATGGCAGCTCGATCTGATAGCCAAGGTGCCCGCGCCCCGAAAGATCGACCGCGCACACCATAAGCACCTCGTCCATGGGCATAATAAAGCTGCCGTAGCGCGTGATGCCGCGCATATCGCCCAGGGCCACTGCAAAGGCCTTGCCCAGCGCAATGCCGATATCCTCCACCGTGTGATGATAGTCTACCTGGGTGTCGCCCTGGCAGGTCACAGTCAGGTCAAACCGGCCATGGCGGGCAAACAGATCCAGCATATGGTCTAAAAAGCCGCAGCCGGTCTGGTTTTGGTAATTGCCGTTTCCGTCAAGATCCAGCGAAAGCTTGATCTTTGTTTCGACGGTGTTCCTCTCAATATCTGCTGTGCGCATGGTTTACTCCTTTTCGCTCTCGGCCAGAATTTCCTGCACGGCCTTTACAAGGCTTTCCATCTCGCTTTGGCTGCCAATGGTAATGCGCAGCCAGTCAGCTGTGCGGGGGGCCTCAAAGTGGCGCACCAGAATTCCCTTTGCCTTGAGCTTCGCATACAAAAGCCCGCCGGGCATTTGGGGGCAGCGCGCAAACACAAAGTTGGTAAGGCTGTCCAGCACTGTAAAGCCAAGGCCCCGCAGCTGTTCGGTCGTCCAGGCACGGCTTTGGATAATGGCCCCGGTGCACTTTTTGAAATAGTCACCGTCCAGCATGGCGGCAATGCCGGCCACCGTGGTAAGGCGGTTGATGTTATAGGGGTTAAAGCTGTATTTAATGCGGTTCAGATCCTCGATCAGCGCCTGCTGGCCCAGCGCAAAGCCAAGGCGTGCGCCTGCCAGACTGCGGCTCTTAGAGTAAGTCTGCACCACCAGCAGGTTCGGGTATTTTTCGATCAGCGGCACACAGCTTTCACCGCCAAAATCAATATAGGCTTCATCGATCACCACCACGCTGTCAGGGTTGGTCTGTAAGATTTTTTCGATCTGAGCCCGGCTCAGCGCCTTGCCTGTGGGGGCATTGGGGTTGGCAAGCATGATGGTCTCGCCCAGGTGCTCATATTCCGCCGGGTCGATGGAAAAATCCTCTTTCAGCGGGATTACATGATTCGGCACGCCCCAAAGGCGGCACCACACCTTGTAAAAGCCGTAGGTGATATCCGGGCAGGCCAGCGCGCAGCCTGCATCGCAGAAAGCGCGAATGGCAAAACTCAAAATTTCATCGCTGCCGTTGCCGCAGATCACATTTTCCGGCTCCAGACCGTAGTGGCTGGCAATGGCACTGCACAGCTTAGCCACTGTGGGGTCGCTGTAAAGGCGCAGATTTTCTACCTCCTGGCTGTTTACAGCCTCCGTCACCCAAGGGCTGGGCGGAAACGGGCTTTCATTGGTATTCAGTTTGATATATTTTTTCCCCTGGGGCTGCTCGCCGGGAGTATAAGGGTCTAGCGCGCTAAGCTCGCGGGTAAAGAATTCACTCATACTGCTTCTCCCCTTTTTACTGCTTCTCGTTTTCGTAGCGGATCGTCACGCTCTTGGCATGGGCATGCAGGCCCTCGCGTTCGGCAAAATCGGCAATGCGTGCCTGCACCTGGCCCAGCGCCTCACGGGTGTAGTAGATAAAGCTGCTCTTCTTCACAAAATCGTCCACGCTCAGCGGGCTGCTGAAGCGGGCTGTGCCGCTGGTGGGCAGCGTGTGGTTGGGGCCCGCAAAATAGTCGCCCAGTGCTTCAGGCACATTTTTGCCCAAAAAGATGCTGCCCGCGTTTTTGATTTCAGAAAGCAGGCCGAACGGCTCGTCCACACATACCTCCAAGTGCTCGGGGGCAATGATATTCACAGCTTCCACAGCCTTGCGCAGGTCACTGCATACAATGATTTTGCCATTGGTATCCACGCTTTCACGGGCGATCTCTTTGCGGGGCAGCTGCGGGATCTGCACCTCCAGCTCTGCCTGCACAGCCTTGGCAAGGGCTTCGCTGTCGGTCACCAGTACGGGGCTGGCCAGCTTATCGTGCTCGGCCTGGCTCAAAAGGTCGGCCGCCACCCAGGCGGGGTTGCAGGTGCCGTCTGCCAGCACTAGAATTTCACTGGGGCCTGCGATCATATCAATGCCCACCTTGCCAAACACCTTGCGCTTGGCGGTAGCCACATAAATGTTGCCGGGGCCTACGATCTTATCCACAGCTGGCACGCTCTCGGTGCCGTAGGCAAGAGCTGCGATCGCCTGTGCGCCGCCTGCCTTGATGATCGTATCCACGCCCGCCACTGCAGCCGCTACCAGAATCACAGGGTTCACCTTGCCGTCTTTGCCCGCCGGGGTGGTCATCACGATCTCACCCACGCCCGCTACCTTAGCGGGGATCACATCCATCAGCACCGTGCTGGGGTAAGCCGCCGTTCCGCCGGGCACATACACACCGGCCTTTTCAATGGGTGTATATTTCTGCCCCAGCACCACGCCGGGCTGGTCGGTCAGAGCAAAGTTCTTGTGCACCTGTGCGGCATGGAACTTTTCAATATTGGATGCCGCCATGCGCAGCGTTTTTACAAATTCAGGGTCAGCCGCAGCAAAAGCCTCATTGATCTCCTGCTTGCTCACGCGCAGGTCTTCGATTTGTGCGCCGTCAAATTTGGCCGCATACTCTTTTAAAGAGGCATCGCCGCGCTGGCGCACATCGGCAATAATGCCGTCTACTACATCCTCCACATTTTTTTCGGCACGAATGTCACGATTCAAGATCTCGCTGGGGCTGATCTTATCAAAATCATAAAGCTTGATCATTTTGCAATACCCTCTTTCAGTTTCTGCAAAAGTGTCTGCAGTTCTTTTTCTTTAAACTTGCTGCTGGCCTTGTTGGCAATAAAGCGTGCGCTGATGGGCATAAACTCCTCCAGCACAGCCAGATTGTTTTCTTTTAAGGTCGTTCCGGTCTCCACGATATCCACGATCACATCCGAAAGCCCCAAAATGGGGGCCAGTTCGATTGAGCCGTTCAGCTTGATGATATCGATATCGCGGCCCAGTTGGTCGTAATGGCGCTTGGCGATATTTACAAACTTGGTCGCCACCCGCAGGCTGCGGCTTTCATCGTCTTTAAAATCCTTTACGCCCGCCACGCACATGCGGCATTTGCCAAGGCCGGTATCCAAAAGCTCATACACATCTGCGCCGCTCTCGGCCAGAATATCCTTGCCTACAATGCCAATATCCGCCGCGCCGTGCTCTACATAAATAGCCACATCGCTGGGCTTTACCAAAAAATAGCGAATGCCCGCCTTGGGGTTTTCCACCACAAGCTTGCGTGTTTCGTTATAATTTTCGGGGCAACCATAGCCCGCACTGGCCAAAAGCTCATACACCTTGTCGCCCAGGCGGCCCTTGGGCAGCGCCACATTCAGCATGGTGCGCTCTTCCCCGTTTTGCTGCAGGGGGCTCGGGGCAGCTTCCAGCCGCTCAAGCTCATCCAGATACACTGCAAAGCCGATAGCTCCTGCACCGGGGGTAAAGCGGCGTGCCAGCAGATCATACCGGCCGCCCTTTACCACCGCGCGGGGCAGCCCCTGCAGATAACCGTTGAACACAAGGCCGTTGTAATACTCCATCTCGCCTGCCAGGCTCAGATCCAGCCGAATGCCGCGGCCCTTGTTGCCCAGTACATTTTGCAAGGCGGTCAGTTCGTCCAGCGCGGCGCTCATGGCCTCGCTTTTTACCATCTCGCGCGCTTTGTGAATGGTAGCCCCCAGCGGGCCGTTCAACTCTAAAAGCCCGCACAGCGCCTGCGCGCCCCATGCGCTCACCCCGGCCTCCAGCGCAGCCGCACGCAGCTCATGAGCGTTTTTGCTCTGCAAAAATTTCAGCAGCGCCGGGCGGCAGGCATCGGGCGCACCCACAGCATCCAAAAGGCCCTTGATAAAGCCCATATGGCTGGCTTCCAGCACATAGGGCACCCCGGCTACAGCCAGGCTCTGCACGGCCAGCTCCATTACCTGGGCGATCACATCATCGTTCACCGCGCCAATGCACTCAAGGCCCATCTGGTTGATCTCTTCAAAGGTGTGGCTTTCTCGGCTGGGGCGGTACACCTTTTCTACATAATAATACTTTTTGCATTCGCCGGGTGCAGGCTGCGCATTTTTGGCGATGCCCAGGGTCACATCCGGCTTGAGCGCCAGCAGGCGGCCGTCCAGATCAGTAAAGGTGATTACCTGGTCGCTGCTCAAAAAGCCTCGATTTTCCTGGTACAGGCTGTATTCCTCAAAACGGCCCATATGATATTTGTGATAGCCTGCTTTTTCATAGGCCGCGCGCAGCTGCAGCTGTGCACGCTCTGCCGGTCGAAAACAACTCAGATCCAGTTCCATGATACCCTCACCTTTATGCGTATTTTTTATGATATTCCACCGTCCCGCCGGGCTTTAGCGGCTCTTTTTCAGGGCCTTTTTCTGCCAGCCGGAGCTTTGCTTTCCTCTATATCCGCATTATACTTTATTATGATAAAGTTGTAAAGTAATAAAGCAACGAATTTTTGTTTTTTCGCGGCGGATTTTTGGGCGTTGTATACAAAAAGGGGCACCTTCGGTTTTTCCAAAAGTGCCCCTAAAAAAGAGCTTTGTATAATAGCCGGTGCCTTTTACCCGCGGCAGCCCATATCGTCCCAGTCTTTAAAATCAGCCGGGTCTGCAATGGAGGCCGGGTCTACATGGCCGTTTTCATCGCGCTGCAGCGGCTGGCTGCCGCCCAGGGGCACGCCCACAGCGGTGGCCTTCGGCTGCCCCGCGGCAGCAGGCTCCGGCTCGGGGTCAGCCTCTGTATTTGGCTGCGGCTCCGCCTTTTTTTCGGCTTCCTCGGGGTGATCCACCACGGTAAACTCGCCCTCCACCATGCCTGTTTTGTTATAGTCTCCCAGCAGCTTATAGGCAAGTGCCCCCGCTGCCAGGCCAACACCGATGTTCAAAATTCTGCGGATCATACCCATGGCTTTTTCCTCCACACATGTTTACGCGGTCACGAGAAGTTTACTACATCCTCAGCAGCAGGCTCGGCAGGCTGTACTTCTAGTGCGGTAAGCACAGGGCCAACGCTGTCTTTGGTCTGGCCTTTATAAATGGGATGGAACTTCAGGTTCACCTTGGCCGTCACGGTAATCCAGTCGCGCTGCTTCAGCTTGGCATATTCGTTATACTTGCAGGGGAAGCCCACAAACTGAATATCCTGCACGCAGCAGGTCATGGCAAAGCGGCCGGGCACAAAGCTGTCTTTTCCTGCGCGGTTGCTCTGGCACACCTGTGCCAAAAACTTCACGGTCTTGCCGTTATACTTTTCCGGCTCGTCCATGCAGTCCATATACCAGATGCCGTAAAATTCATCGGGGATCTCGATAATAGGCGCGTCCAGCTTAAAGGGCAGCGGGTCGGGGATATCATCATAGCGCACGCTGCCATCGGCATATTCATAGGCAATGTCACAGCGGCGGCTCGCCTGGCGCACCAGCTTATGGATCATCTGCGCGCTCTCCTGATCGTCCACCTTTTCGGCACGGTTCACCACCAGCAGCTCGCTGCGGATCAGCTTATCCAGCAGCAGGCTGCGCATGGCGTTATCGTTGGCATAGGTTTTGATGGTGGTGCCGTCGGCGGTGGCAATACACTGGTATACCAGCCAGTTAGCGGGCATAGCCTCGGCCAGATCGTTCATGAGCCACATGCCGTTATACTCAATAATTACACGGCCGCATTCGCTTTTTTCTGCCATCTTCTGCAGATTCTGCGGGTTCAGCTGCTCTTTGTCGGTAATATATTCCACCGTGGTGCCGGGAAAGCCGAATTTTTCGGGCGCATACTCTTCTTCGCCCTCTTCGCACACCAGTAAAAGGGTCTTATCGCCCGAATCAAACTGCGGGTCTTCCATGGTCTCCTGGATAAACTTGGTCTTGCCGCTCTCCAAAAAGCCCACAAACAGATATACGGGAATTTCGTTCATAGCCATAGTTCTGCAATATCCTTCCTGCGGGATCAAACCTTAAACAGTTCTTCGATCTCGTGCTGCTCCAGCTCGCTGCCGATCACCACCAGCTTGCCGGTCACATCAGCGCCGCGCTCGCGGATCTCCCACTCGCCGGGCACCATATCGAATTCATACCAGCTGTTCTCACCGGCCACAATGCCCTTGCTGCGCAGAATGGTGCCATAGTCGCCGCCGTCCAGCGCGCCCAGAGCGAACTCCAGCTCAGCGTGGGTGTACTTGCGGGCGGTTTCTGTGCCCCAGCTGGTAAACACTTCATCGGCATCATGGTCATGATGATGGCCGCAGCTGCACACACCGTTTTCATCGTAGTGGTGATGATGCTCATGCTCGTGGTCATGGCCGCAGCAGTGGCCGTCATGGTCGTGCTCATGCTCATGATGATGCTCGTGCTCCTCATGCTCATGGTCATGCTCATGGTCATGCTCGTGATGATGCTCATGCTCGTCATCGTCATCATCATCATCGTCGTGGTCGTGATGGCAGCAATGCTCATCATGATCGTGCTCGTCATGGTCGTGGTCATGATGATGGTGGTGATGCTCGTGCTCATCTTCCTCAGCGTGAGCCTTATTGGCCTCCACGGCCTCGGCCAGCAGCTCGGCCACCAGGTCGCGCTTGCCGTCCATTACAGAAAGGATCTGCTTACCGTCCAGCTGCTCCCAATCGGTGGTCACGATGGTAGCGGTGGGGTTCTTTTCTTTCAGCATGGCTACAGCAGCGGCGATCTTTTCTTCATCGGCACTGCCGGTGCGGCTCAGGATAATGCAGCTGGCATGGCTGATCTGGTCGTTATAGAACTCACCGAAGTTCTTCATATACATTTTGACCTTTTTCACATCGGCCACGGTCACAAAGCTGTTCAGCTCCACGGGCAGCTCTTCTGCCACGCCCTGCACGGCGCGGGTCACATCGCTCAGCTTGCCCACGCCCGATGGCTCGATCAGAATGCGGTCAGGTGCATACTGCTCCACCACCTTGCGCAGAGCTTCGCGGAAATCGCCCACCAGGCTGCAGCAGATGCAGCCGGAGTTCAGCTCGTTGATCTGAATACCGGCCTCCTGCAAAAAGCCGCCGTCAATGCCGATCTCACCGAATTCGTTTTCGATCAGCACGATCTGCTCGCCCTGAAAGGCCTCTTTGATCAGCTTTTTGATCAGCGTCGTTTTGCCTGCGCCCAAAAAGCCCGAAAAAATATCGATTTTAGTTGTCTTCTGCATAAGTTTTTACCTGCTTTCCAATGGCAATAATCAAATGCTGCGGCGGCCCAGCCAACAGGCAAACCACCGCAGGGTATAATATTACATCTAGTTTTATTATAGCAGATATGTCAAGAGCGCCAATTTCTGAAAAGTGTAGTATAATAAGCAGGTATTCTATAACTTTTCACCGGTAATAGAGGCTGTACCGGCTCAACAAATTTCTTCTCAGAATAGCCGAATGCAGTATTCTTCTTATTGTCCGTTTTTAAAAGTGATCGGAGGTCTTATCCATGCTCAATCCCACCAACCAGCGCATTGCTGCCCTGCGTGCTGCCATGGCGGCCCACGGCATTGCCGCTTATCTGATTCCTAGTGCCGACCCGCACGGCAGCGAGTTTCTGCCCGCCCATTACACCGCCTGCACCTGGTTCAGCGGCTTTACCGGTGAATCCGCCACGCTGGCCGTCACCAAAACCGGCAGCGCCCTTTGGGTAGACGGCCGCTTTTTTGAGCAGGGAGAGCAGCAGCTTGCCGGCACCGAGATCACGCTCATGCGCATGGGTGAGCCCGGCGTGCCCACCCCCGCAGAATATTTTGCCTCTCAGCTGCAAAGCGGCGATGTGCTTGCCTTTGATGGGCACTGTGTTTCGCAGGCACTTGCCCTGCGCTTGGAGGCTGCTTTAGAGCCTGTAAACGCCCACCTGCAGAGCATTGACCTGATCAGCCCCATCTGGGCTGCCGAGCGCCCCGCCCTGCCCCACAGCGAATGCTGGCTGCTGGATACCGAAAGCGCCGGGGCCGATATTTCCGCAAAGCTGGCCGAGGCACGCAGCCTTCTTGCCGATGCCGAAGCCGACACATTGGCCGAGAGCT
>CAVGKH010000030.1:0-16340 GCA_963629755.1 Gemmiger sp. | reverse complement strand
TTTCTGGAGCATTCGCCTGTTCCCCATTCTGGCCTTTAACGCAGCTGTGCTGCTGTTCATCTTTTATCATCTGGATATGCGTGCCTACCGCAAGGACATTGCCGAGGGCCGCAAGCCTGATATCAGCAAGCCCGGCACCGAGATCCGCATTGCGGGCCTGCACAACCTGATCTTTCTGGTAGCCATCGTGGTGGCTGTGTTGCTGAGCGGCACCCTGCCCAATCTGCCCCTGTTCCAAAATGCCGACGGCACTGTGCGCGGCATTCACATTTTGGGCGAGGTCACGCTTACCTGGCCCGCTGTGATCGAAATTGTGATCATTCTGGCCTCGGCCTGGCTGAGCTTTCACACCACCAGCGCCAAGGTGCGCACTGAGAACCACTTTACCTGGGGTGCCATCAAAGAGGTCGCTGTGCTGTTCATCGGTATTTTCATCACCATGCAGCCCGCTCTGATGATCCTCAAAGCTAATGGCGCAAGTCTTGGCCTCGACAGCCCCTATCAGATGTTCTGGGCTACCGGCGCACTGAGCAGCTTTTTGGATAATACGCCTACCTACCTGGTATTTCTTACCACAGCCGGTTCTTTGGGCTTTGCCGAGGGCCTTACCACAGCGCTGGGCACAGTGCCTGCAAAAATGCTGGTGGCCATCTCGTGCGGCGCTGTGTTTATGGGTGCCAACACCTACATTGGCAATGCACCCAACTTTATGGTAAAGAGCATCAGCGACGAAAACGGTGTGCGTATGCCCAGCTTCTTCGGCTATATTCTGTGGTCGCTTGGGTTCCTTGTTCCGGTGTTCATTTTGGATACCCTGATCTTCTTCTTATAAGGGGGTGCTGATATGAAACAACATCGTGAAGAACGCATTGCGCTGGCCACCCGTATTTATGAGCTGGATGCCGAGGTCTACCGCAGCCTGGGTTCTAGCCTGGGCCGTGTGTTTACCGGCAAGCGCGATGCCACTATTGAAGAACTGGCCGGGCTGATGTGCAACAGCACTAAAAGCCATTACCTGCGCAGTGAGCTTGCCTTGATCAGCAACATGGCCCGCACAATCCCCGATAAGGCCGTGCGTGCACGCCTGATGCGCGAGTACGATTCGATTTTGCGTGAGGTCGAGAATCTGCCCACCAGCTTTGGCAAGGTGGATATTCTGGACGAACAGATGGCCAGCCTGAATGCTGCCCGCCTGAGCGACCGTTTTGGCAAGGGCGACCATCTGGTGATCTGCATCAGCCGCACCTACGGCAGCGCCGGTACGGATATTGGCTTTGCCCTGGCCGATGCACTGCATATCAACTATTACGATACCGAGATCTTTACCGAGGTTTTGGAGCGCCTGGAGGCCGAGCAGGACAATGTGAGCGACTTTGTAAGCTTCTCGCATCAGCAAAACCCCAACATGACCGGCGATATCCACGACCGCAAAATGACGCTGAAGCAGCGCCTGCGTGAGTTCAGCCGCTACCACGGCCTGAGCAAGCGCGATGCGATCTTCTTTAACGAGACCGATCTTTTGTGCGAAAAAGCACGCAGCGAAGATTTTATCATCATGGGCCGCTGCGGTGACCGTATCCTCTCGCATAACGGTATTCCCCATCTGAGCGTATTCATTACCGCGCCCTTTGAAAAGCGCGTGCAGCGCATTATGGCTACGGACAACCTGACCGAAAAGCAGGCCCGCAAGCTGCTGAAAACGCTGGACCGCCGCCACGGCAGCTACTACAACTTCTACACCGGCCGCCGCTGGGGCAACCCCGTAAGCTACGATCTGTGCATCAACAGCGCCTCTTACGGCATCGATGGCTCGGTAGAGCTGATCAAACGTATGCTGGAACGCCAGTCACCCAAAAATAAAAAGCAGGATAGCCCCGCTGAAAATAAGCCTGCCGAAAACAAGTAAGTTGTAAAATAAAAATTGCCGCATGGTAAGTGCTTTTGCAAAGGCATTTACATATGCGGCAGTTTTTTATGGATTTTTATAAAATGACCGGCTTCTGTGTGTAGGCCGTGCCCATTGGGCCGGGTGTGCGGCGGCAGAGGGCCGCAATGTCGGCAGCAGCAGCATGGGCACCGGCTGCGGCGGCGCATTCCGGGCTTTTTTTTGCAAGGTCTGCCAGACTGGTGCCCGCAGGGAGAGCCGCCTGCCCCAGCAGCGGCAGGGCCTCACGCCTGGCCCCCAGCACCAGCACAAACGGCGGCAAGGTAGGCAGCGCCCCGGTATAGCCCAGCGCGGCATCCAGCACCAGGCGGCGCAGGCGGGAGTGCGCATAGCGCTTCGTTTTTAAGCTGTCGTACAGTTCGGGCAGCGTAACGGCGGTGTGCACGCCGTCAGCCAGGCGGTTTTCCAGCCCTTCGTTCACGCCGCGGATCTTGGCAAGCTCCTGTCGGTTCATGGCCCGCAGGCGGGAAAGCACAGCCACATCGGCACGCACAGGGTCAATCCCCTGCCCGCTTTGCAGCGCTTTTTGGTAAAGCTCATGCGTATTTTGCGGCAGCCAGGCAAGGCTTTGTGGCGCACTGCCCTGTGCCCAAAGTGCCCGTACAGCGCTGGCGCTGGCAAAGGCCTGCCCAGGCTGCGGGGCTGCCCCATGCGCCGCGCCCTCGCGCCGGATGGCAAGCGGCTGCAGCTCTGATCTTTGCCTTCTTATCGCCTTGCAGTATTCCACTGCCAACAGGTTGTTGGGCGTATTTAAAATATCCGCCGCCCCGGGGGCAAGCTTTTGGGCCGCGCGGGCACGAGCCGTGGCGAAATCTTGCCCTGCAGCCAGCTTCGCGCGCAGACCCGCGGCCAGCTGCGGCGAATCCAGCAGCTCTGCCATGGCCATAAGCTGCCCGGCATCCGGCGTTTCCGCACCGAAAGCCAGTGTATCGCAGCCCAGTACCGTTAAAATTTTCACGCCGGCTGCGGCAAAGTTCTCTGCCGTGGCACAGGCCCAGGGGTTTGGCAACGCTATTACCAGATCAGCCCCGTTCTGCAGTGCCGCCTGCGCGCGCACAGCGGGCGGCAGCGCCGCAAAGCCGCCGCGCTGCACCACATCGCAGCTCATGCATACCACGATTTTTTCGGCCCCCAGCTCACGCACACGCGCAATCTGGTAGGCATGGCCCTTATGAAACGGATCATATTCGGCAATTATTCCCGCAATTTTCACAGCAACCTCCCGCTTATCGCTTGCAAAAACATTTGCTTCATTATATAATATTTTTAGTAGTCTGCCAATGTGGGAAATTTTGCTTTTTTCATGAGCGGTGTGCATAAATGCAAAGGCCGGGCATGAAGCAGGGTATTTTTCCCTAATATTTTTAGGAGGATGATTCCAATGAAAATTCTGGTTATCAACTGCGGTTCTTCCAGCCTGAAGTATCAGCTGATCGATATGGACGGCGAGAAGGTTCTGTGCAAGGGCCTGTGCGAGCGCATCGGCATGGAAGGTTCTGTGGTCGGCGGCGGCAAGTGGGAACAGCAGATCGACTTCCCCACCCATACCGAGGCTTTTGCAGCCGTGGTCAAAATGATGACCGAGGGCGAGGGCAAGGTTATCAACGATGTTTCTGAGGTCACTGCTATCGGCCACCGCGTTGTGCACGGCGGCGAAAAGTTCCAGGCAAGCTGCCTGGTCACCCCCGCTGTGATCGACACCATCAACGAGCTGGCTCCTCTGGCTCCCCTGCACAACCCCGCAGGCGTTCTGGGCCTGGAAGCTGCCAAGAAGGTGTTTGGCGAAAACATTCCCAATGTGGCTGTGTTCGACACCGCTTTCCACAGCACCATGCCTGCTAAGAGCTACATGTACGGCCTGCCCTACGAGTACTACGAGAAGTACGGCGTTCGCCGCTACGGCTTCCACGGCACCAGCCACCGCTTTGTAAGCAAGGCTGCCGCTGAGTATCTGGGCAAGGATCCCGCTGATCTGAAGATCGTTACCTGCCATCTGGGCAACGGTTCTTCTGTTGCTGCTGTTGACGGCGGCAAGGTGCTGGATACCACCATGGGCATGACTCCCCTGAGCGGCCTGCTGATGGGCACCCGTTCCGGCGATATGGATCCCTCCATTCCCGGCTACATCGAGAACGCTACCGGCATGACCCCCAGTGAGTTTGATGCTGTGATGAACAAAAAGAGCGGCCTGCTGGGCGTTTCCGGCGTGAGCAGCGACAAGCGCGATGTTGACAACGCTGCTGCCGAGGGCAACGAGCGTGCTCAGCTGGCTAAAGACATGCTGGTTTACCAAATCAAGAAGTACATCGGCGGCTATGCTGCTGCTATGGGCGGCCTGGACTGTGTTGTGTTCTGCGGCGGTATCGGCGAGAACGACAACGAGCTGCGCGCTGCTGTGTGCGACAAGATGGAAGTGCTGGGCATTGGCGCCATCAACAAGGCTCAGAACGACAAGCGCGGCCTGGATATCAACGATATCACTGGCGAAGGCAGCAAGGTCAAGGTTCTGGCTATCTGCACCAACGAAGAGCTGATGATCGCTCGCGACACCAAGGAGATCGTAGAGGCTCTGTAAGTAAAAGCCCCTGCTTTTTCTAGGTTTTTATATGCAACATAAAGGGGGCCGCTGCCCCGGGGAGATTTTTCCCGGGGCAGCGGCCCCCTTTTTTGATGCAGAAAGCGCACGCCCCAAAAGCGATGGGCCGTGCGCTTTTTAAAATGGCAGCTCGCTGCCTTATCTTTTTAAAATTTTCCTGCGCTTATAAACGGGCGCAGGGCGTGGCTTTTAGTGAACCAGCGGGCGGCACACGCGGCGCAGCTCGTTTTCACTTTCGCACACCACACGAACGGGCTTACTGTAATCCAGATGCAGCAGGCCCATGATGCTTTTGGCATCGGCGATCGCGCCGTATTCATCGTGCACGCCGATATCTGCCATGCTGTGTGCTGCGCGGTCAGACAGAGCCTGCAGCTCTTTGATGCTTTTGATTTTAACAGATTGGATCATAGGTCATATACCTCCGTTTCCCATGATAGCTTTAAAGGGCACTTTCCCATGGAAAGCACCTATGCTTTCCTCGCCCTTCTTTGTGCATTATAGCACATAAACTTTCAATTTCAATGTGCAAGTTGCACAAATTTCGAATTTTCTGAGAGATATATCAAATTTTTAACAAAGTTTCAAACCTTTTTGTGCAAGAATACCTACCCTTTCAGGGGGATTATACACTTTGCCTTCTGCTTGACAGCCGCCGCCCCCGGGCTTATAGTTACCTTATAGTATTTATGTTTAAAGCAAACTTTCAGGCACAGAATTTGCAAACGGAGGTTTTTATGGTATACACGGTTGGTGAAATGGCCGAACTGCTGCAGGTGCCGGCTTCTACACTGCGCTATTATGATAAAGAAGGGCTTTTGCCCTTTGTTGAGCGCACTACGGGCGGGATCCGCATGTTTCACGAATCGGATATTGAGTGGCTGCAGGTGATCGGCTGCATGAAAAAAGCCGGTATGCCCATTCGCGATATCCGGCATTATGTTGAGTTGGCTCTGCAGGGCAACGATACCATCGATGCCCGCCTGCAGCTGTTTGAGCATCAGCGGCAGATATTGCAGCAGCAGATTGAAGAAATGCAGCACACCATGGCCACCATTGAATATAAATGCTGGTATTATCAAACAGCCCGTGCTGCCGGAACCATAGATGTTCCCAAAAATATGCCGGACAGTGAAGTGCCGCAGCAGTTCCGTGCCATTCGCCGTGAGTTAAAAAGCGAGCATACCAAATAAGGCTTTTTTGTGCGTGCCTTGCTTGCCGCTCCTGCCGTATTATGGTAAAATTTAGTGGAGGTCGAACTTTTATGAAAAGCTTTAGAACCGAAGTATCGGTCGTCGCCATGGTGCTTGCCGGGATCGCCGGTTACTATATCGGTGCCGTTCTCGGCCAGGCCATGGAAGGGGCAATCTTGCTTTCTATGATCGCTGGGATTGCCTGCGTTATCTACACGATCGACAATCGGGAAGGCTGACTGAAATCGTATCGAAAAAAAGCAAAATCCCGTCTGTTTTTATTTTGCAATATGCACTCTTTGCTTTTTCTTATCTTATTTCCAATTTTGTGAGGAACGAACATGAAATACGGGTTTATCAAATCGGCTGTCTGCTCGCCTGCTTTGCGGGTAGCCGACTGCAATTTCAACGCGGAGAAAATCATCGAGGCCATGCAGGCCCACTGCAATGTGCAGCTGCTGGTTTTTCCGGAGTTCTGCATCACCGGCTACACCTGCGGCGATCTGTTTTTACAGCACACCCTGCTGCGCGGCGCGGAGGCTGCTTTAGAAAAGATCATTGCTGCCAGTGAAGGGCTGAATCAGGTCACGGTCGTCGGCCTGCCTTTTGCCGTAAACGGCAAGCTGTATAACTGCGCGGCCGTTATTTGCGGCGGCGAACTGCTGGGCCTTGTGCCGAAGACCTATCTGCCCAACTACGGCGAATTCTACGAGCGCCGCCAGTTCACCCCTGCCCCTCTGGAAACCGATATCGTGACCTGCGCCGGGTTTGAAGTTCCCTTTGGCACCGATATCCTGTTCCGCTGCCACCAGCTGCCCGCCTTTACACTAGGCGTGGAGGTGTGCGAGGATGTATGGGCCCCCATTCCCCCCAGCTGCCGCCATGCGCTGGCGGGCGCTACCGTAATTGCCAACTGCTCGGCCAGCGATGAGACCGTAGGCAAGGCCGAATACCGCCGCCAGCTGATCTGCAATCAGTCGGCCCGATTGCTGTGCGGCTACCTGTACGCCAACGCAGGCCACGGCGAAAGCACCACCGATATGGTGTTCGGCGCACATGACATTATTGCTGAAAACGGCTCGCTGCTGGCCGAATGCGCCCCGTTTACCACCGGCTATGCCGAAACCGAGCTGGATGTAGAGCGGCTGCTGGGTGAGCGTATGCACAACACTACCTTCATGACGGATACCGACGGCTATGATGTGGTGGAATTTGATCTGGAAATGGCAGAAAACGCCTTGACCCGCCCCATTTCTACCGCGCCGTTCGTGCCGGCCGATGCCTCCCGCCGGGCCGAGCGCTGCGAGCTGATTCTGGAAATGCAGGCTGACGGCCTTGCCAAGCGCCTTGAGCATGCCCACGCCAAAACGGCCGTGATCGGCATCAGCGGCGGCCTGGATTCCTGCTTGGCACTGCTGGTGGCCGTGCGCGCTATGCGTATTCTGCACCGTGACACCAAGGATATTCTGGCCGTGACCATGCCCTGCTTCGGCACCACCAAGCGCACCCGCAGCAACGCCGAGATCCTGTGTGAAGAGCTGGGCGTAAGCTTTACCGAGATCAATATTGCGGCCACCCAGCACAGCCACTTTGCCGATATCGGGCAGGACGAAACCGTGCTGGATGTCACCTTTGAAAACGGCCAGGCCCGCGTGCGCACGCTGGAGCTGATGGATACCGCCAACCGCACCGGCGGTATTGTGATCGGCACCGGCGATTTAAGCGAGCTGGCGCTGGGCTGGGCCACCTACAATGGCGACCATATGAGCATGTACGGTGTAAACGCCGGTGTGCCCAAAACGCTGGTGCGCCATATGGTAAAATACGAGGCCGATATTGCCAAATCCGAGCTGCTGCAAAAGGTGCTGCT
Organism: Gemmiger sp.; assembly: GCA_963629755.1. Lineage (GTDB taxonomy): Bacteria > Bacillota > Clostridia > Oscillospirales > Ruminococcaceae > SFIE01. The sequence continues at coordinate 8,736 of CAVGKH010000030.1, read as the reverse complement.
GGATATTCTGGATACCCCGGTAAGCCCCGAGCTGCTGCCCGCCAAAAATGGCGAGATCAGCCAGCAGACCGAAGAGCTGGTAGGCCCCTATGAGCTGCACGATTTTTATTTGTACTATGTGCTGCGCTGCGGCTTTGGCCCCGGTAAGATCTACCACCTAGCGCAGGCCGCTTTTGCAGGCAAATATGAAAATGCCGTTCTTCTGCACTGGCTCAAAAACTTCTACCGCCGCTTCTTTATGCAGCAGTTCAAGCGCAGCTGCTTGCCCGACGGCCCCAAGGTAGGCTCGGTAACGCTTTCGCCCCGCGGCGACTGGCGCATGCCCAGCGATGCCTGCGCCGCCCTGTGGCTGGACGAGCTGGAGGCCCTGTAAAAACTCATAAGCAACAGGCACAGCCCGCCATCTTTTAAAGATAGCCGCTGTGCCTGTTATTTTTATATAAGGGTAAGCTTTGTTTTTACAGTTCTTTTTTGTTGTCTGCGCCCGGCGTTGTCACGATCACGCGCTCAGGGGTTATGACCAGCGCGCCTTTTGCGGTGGCAGCCCCCTTGAACATAGCCTCCACCATCTGCTTGAACTTATCCACAATGGGGCCTTCGGTGATATACTGAGCCGTGCCCTTGATCTGATACCCTTCCAATGTGGCGGCATCGCTGGCCGAAACAGCGATCTTTCCGTTGGCCTTGATATTTTTCAGTGTGGTCTCTAAAAATACATTGCCTACCAGCAGCTTGCCGTCTTCGCTCACCTCTTTAAAAGCCACGGGCACAGCGTTGGGCTCGTTGGAATAAGTAGCCAGATACCACATCTGCTCAGCCAGGATTCTGCGTACATTTTCATTGAGAGTCATACTGCTATTTCTCCTTTGTATCTTCGGTGTATTTGCTTCTTACAGCGCCTTTATTTTAGCCCAGGTGCTCGGCAATAAAAAGATATCGGCAAATTTATGAGCTGCTATTAAATTTCATAGTAACTTGCCGCCAGCGTGCTCATCGTTTACAATACCATCAGTGAACAAATTCAGAAATGGGGCTTTTTTATGTATCAGCACAAGCTTGAGCGCGATATCCGCTGCCCGCTGGAATATGGGCTGGAGGTATTCGGCGGAAAATGGAAGTCACGCATCATCTGCGTGCTGGCAGCCAAAAAGGTTTTGCGCTACAGCGAGCTGCGCAGTGAAATGGGCAATATCACCGATGCCGTGCTGGCCTCGGCCTTAAAAGAGCTCATTCGCGACCAGATCATTGCGCGCAGATCTTACGATGAGATCCCGCCGCGCGTGGAATACCAGCTCACCGAAAAGGGTGAATCCGTTGTGCCCATTCTGCAAAGCATCTGCCGCTGGGCCGGGCAGTATCAACGCAGCGATTACACCAACACCATGGCGCACTGCCGCCAATGCGATTATGAGGAGTTTTGATATGAGCATCACCTATACCGAAGAGAAAAAATTCACCGTGCAGCAGGTGCAGGCGCTGTTTTGCTCGGTAGGCTGGGTATCGGGGCAATACCCCACTCGGCTGCACAAGGCTCTTATGCACTCGCAGACCGTGCTCACCGCCTGGGACAGCGAGCGCCTTGTGGGCCTTGCCCGCGTGCTGGATGACAGCGAGCTGGTGGCCTATCTGCACTATGTGCTGGTAGATCCCGCCTACCACGGCCAAGGAATCGCCGGGCAGCTGGTAGAGCGCATCAAGCAAAAATATAAAAACTATCTTTACATTGAAGGCATGCCCGAAGAAAGCAAAAATATCGGCTTTTACGAAAGGCACGGCTTTCATCGCATGCCCGATGCCGGGGCTATTCAGATCTGCAACTTTGCTAACAAAATATAATAGAAAAGCATGGTTTCTTTTAAGCCTTTGTTTTTTGCTGCGAATGCTTGCAATTTGGCTGCGCTTAGGGTATAATAAACACTAAAGTGATAAACAGCGCTTTTCGGCAAAAGCCTATGCTTTTGCTTCTTGCGGACAGAGCAGGATGCGCTGTTGGGTATACAGGTGCGGGTCCTGCGCGGCAGAGCCCCATGAACCATGTCAGGCGGGGAACCGAGCAGCATTAAGTGGTCAGCATTGCGCGCCGCAGGGTGCCTGCACCTGTATACCGAGCAGCGCATCACCGGGGCCAAGGCCCTGTTTGGCCTGTCCGCCATTTTTTTGTAAAGGGGTGGGTCAGGTTTTATGTATCGCGCATTATACCGCAAGTGGCGCCCCCGCCGCTTTGAAGATGTAGTGGGTCAGCAGGCCATTGTTACAGCCCTGCGCAACCAGGTAGCGGCCGACCGTGTGGGTCACGCCTATCTTTTTACCGGCGTGCGCGGCACGGGCAAAACCACCTGTGCCAAAATTTTTGCCAAGGCCGTCAACTGCCCGCACAGCCAGCAGGGCGATCCCTGCTGCGAATGCGAGATCTGCCGCGGCATCGAGGACGGCAGCATTCTGGATGTAGTAGAAATGGATGCAGCCTCGAACAACGGTGTAGACGATGTGCGTGCCATTCGCGATGAGACCAACTACACCCCCAGCCAGGGCCGAAAAAAGGTATACATCATCGATGAGGTGCACATGCTCAGCGGCCCGGCATTCAATGCTTTGCTGAAAACGCTGGAGGAGCCGCCCAGCCATGTGATCTTTATTCTGGCCACGACCGAGATTCAAAAGGTACCGGCCACGATCCTGAGCCGCTGTCAGCGCTATGATTTTGGCCGTATCCGCCCGCAGGATATCGCCGAGCGTGTTTTGTATATCGCCGGGCAGGAAAATATCGAGCTTACCCTCGGCGCGGCCGATCTGATCGCACGCCTGGCCGATGGTGCTCTGCGCGATGCTCTTTCAATTCTGGATACCTGCGCGGGTTCCTCAAGCCATGTAGACGAAGAGACTGTGCGCCGCATGGCGGGCGTAACGGATAAAAGCTATCTGTTCCGCTTGAGCGATGCGTTGCAGCAGGGCAAGGCCGTGGCTGCTTTGGCCGAGCTGGCTGAGCTTCGGCAGCAGTCGGTGGATATGAAGCGCTTGTGTGAAGAGCTGATTGCGCACTACCGCAATCTGATGCTGGCAGCCCTGCCCGGCGGGCAGGAGCTTTTGGGCGGTGTAAGCCCCGAGGACGAGCCGCAGTATTTAGAAAAAGCCCGTCAGATCCCGCAGGCACACAGCATTCGTGCTATCCGCCGCCTGGGAGAAGCCCTGGAAAAAATGGGCCGCGGCACCGACCAGCGCGTAGAATTAGAGCTGGCGCTGTTTGCGCTCTCTCAGCCGGAGGCCGCTGCCCCTGCGCAGCCTGCCCCCAGCCAGAGCTCTGCTGCCCCCGGCGTGCAACCGTTTGTCAGCGCTCCCGCGCCGCAGCCGTTTGCTGCCTCCCCTGCCCCTGTGCAGCCCGCAGCAGCCGTACCGGCTCCCGCTGCTCCGCAGCAGCCTGCTGCCGCATCTGTAAGCTCTCCGGCCCCGGCTGCCGCCGATGTGCCGCAGGCAGAGTCCGCCCCCATGCCATGGGAAGCCGAACCTTTGCAGCCCGCCGCCAATGCAGCCCCTGTGCATCTGCCCTCTACCCCGGCCGCCGCACCACAGCCCACACTCCCGGCAAAGCCTGCCGCTGCGGCCCCCAGCCGCCCGCGCATCTTAGAGCCTTTTACTCAATGGCCTCAGGTATTGCAGGCACTGGAAGAGCGCGATAAAATGCTGATCAGCTTTTTAAAAGGCACCAATGCCTTTTACGATGGCCGGCGCGTTTTGATTGAATGCAGCGATCTGTTCCGCGAATTTATCCGCACGAATAAAGACAGCCAGGAGCTGATCAAAAAAGTGATTGCCGAAAAAACCGGCATCCGCTGCGGCATTGGCCCCTACACGCCCAAAAAGGCCGCACAGGAAACTGTCGCCGTGCAAAGTGCCGATGCTACCCTGCAGGCACTTTCTGCCATGGGCGTGCCGGTGATCGTGCAGGAAAAAGAATAACCCCTTTGATAAACACTATCTAAAAATATTATACTGAATTTTGGAGGAACTAACCATGAAAGCAAGAATGCCCGCCGGTTACGGCCGCCCCGACCCCAACGCCATGATGCGCCAGGTGCAGAAGATGCAGGAGGCCATTAAAACCAAGACCGAAGAGCTGGAAAACACCGAGTTCACCGGCACTGCCAGTGGGGAAATGGTCACTGTGACCATGACCGGCAAGCACCAGATCACAGCTGTAAAGATCAAGCCCGAGGCCGTTGACCCCGACGATATCGAAATGCTGGAAGACCTGGTGGCCGCTGCGGTAAACGATGCCATCCGCCATGTGGACGAGACCACCGAAAGCGAAATGGGCAAGATCACCGGCGGGCTGAATATTCCCGGCCTGGGCTGATAGAGCGCCGTTAAAAGGAGTTTTTGCATGGCAAATAATGCAGAGCCGCTCGAGCGGCTGATCGATCAGTTTGCCCGTTTTCCTGGTATCGGCCGCAAGGGTGCTACCCGCATGGCCTACCAGGTAATGGGTATGAGCGATGCCGAGGCTGTAGAGCTTGCCAGTGCCATTCGCGATGCCAAGGCACGCCTGCACCGCTGCAAATGCTGCCAGAATTTTACCGAAAACGACCTGTGCAGCATTTGCTCTTCGCCCAAGCGAGACCGCAGTGTGATCTGCGTGGTGGAAAGCCCCCGCGATGTGACTGCGATCGAGCGCACACGCGAGTATAATGGGATGTATCATGTGCTGCACGGCCTGATCAGCCCCATGGACGGCATTGGCGCTGACCAGCTGTGTGTAAAAGAGCTGTTGGCACGCCTGGGCACCGGCGAGGTAAAAGAGGTGATCATGGCCACCAGCCCTACTGTAGAGGGCGAGGCCACGGCCATGTATCTGGCTAAGCTCATCAAGCCTCTTGGTATAAAGGCCACGCGCCTTGCCTACGGCCTGCCTGTTGGCAGCAGCCTGGAATACGCTGATGAAACCACCCTTTACCGCGCCATTTCGGGCCGCGGCGAGCTGTAATGCCCTTTTATGCAGCTTGACAAAAAGCCAGCTTATGCGGTATGATTAAGCTTAGCCTAAGAAAGGAGCGCGGCAGTATGGCTGTGGAAAAAGAAAAAACCAAAAGTATTGCCGCCAACCGCGAGGCGCGGCACGAATATTTTGTGATTGAAGCGCTGGAGTGCGGTATTTCTTTGGCCGGAACCGAGGTAAAAAGCCTGCGCAGCGGCAAGGTGAACTTGAAAGACAGCTGGGTCGATGTAGAAGACGGCGAGCTGATCGTAAAGGGCATGCATATCAGCCCCTACGATATGGGCAACATCTTCAACCGCGATCCTGTGCGCCCGCGCAAGCTGCTGGCGCATAAAAAAGAGATTCGCCATCTGGCGCAGCAGATCAAGCTGCAGGGCTATACGCTCGTGCCGCTTTCGCTGTATTTCAAGCGCGGGCGCGTAAAAATGGAGCTTGGCCTGTGCAAGGGCAAAAAGCTTTATGATAAGCGCGCCACGGCAGCCGACCGCAGCGCCAAGCGCGATATCGACCGCGCTATGAAGAACTTCGGCCGGTAAAAACATTTTATAACATCGCTTTCCCGGGGCCTTTGGCCCCGAATCCGCGGGGCTGTCAAGGTTTCGACGGGGAGGGAGAAGAGCGAGCAGCGGGTAGCAGCGGGGAACTGCTTCAAACTCCCCAAAACAATTAACTGACAACCGTAACGTTGCAGTCGCTGCCTAATTAAGGCAGCTGTCCTGCCCACCTTTGTGCCGAGTGGGGTCAGGGCATCGATTAGGCACAGCACATGAACGGGCATAAGCTTTGCCGCCCGTCACGAACCCATGAAGCTACCAAGCAGCCCGGTTTGGCTTTTGCCTGAGCTGTAAGGGAAATTTAAGCAATCGCCTGCACCCGGAGATACTCTCTTGGACCCCTTTTCGGACACGGGTTCGACTCCCGTCAGCTCCACCAAAAGAAAAAAGCCCTAAATCTTAGGAAAACGCCTGGATTTAGGGCTTTTTTCTTATTTTATCTCTTCCTGTTTCTCCCTATTTTTTCCGAAAAAGTCACCAGAAACCACCCAAAAATCACTCAATTTTTGAATCTATTTCCGTAAGTGTGAATGTCAATGAATATTTGAGCCATGTGACAGCCAATACTTGAGCCACTTTTGCTAACGAATACTTGAGCCATTTGTAGCGTTTGTGACATCGAATATTTGAGCCACTGCTCGTCTGTTAATACCAGGGCCAGTAAATAGCCCTGGTGGACATGTTTTTATTCAAGCGGAGCATCCAGTTGAATCCGTTCCTGAATGTGAACCGGAACCTCAATAGAATGCTTGTGTAAAATATCAATCAGTTCAGTTACATCGGCTTTCAGAGCACGAATCTGCTCAAGAGCATCATCGTAATCAGCGCGAAGGAAGCCAACCATGGCTTCGTTTTCTTCCTCAACCGTAAAATTGGGTTGTATGTTAGTCATTTTCATTCTCCTTGTCGGTGTCTACTTCGTTCTGAGAACTGAGCAGTCTGTAAGATGGGCCATTCATATCCAGCACGGCAGATTTGTATGTCAATCTATCCACCAGAGCCGAAACCATTGTAGTGTTTTCAAACAATTCGGTCCATCGCGCAAAAGGAAGATTGGTTGTCACAATGGTGCTGGACTGCTCACTGCGGTCAGAAATGACTTTGAATAGCAAATCAGATTCGTAACGGTTAAAGCTCAAATAGCTGAGCTCATCTAAAATCAGAAGATCAGCTTTTGCCAGCTGCCGTTCCAATTTGCCAAGCTGGTATGTATCTCGTGCCTCTGTAAGTTCAGTCGAGAGAGTAGACGCATTTTTAAATAGAACATGGTAGCCTTGCAGACAGGCTTTAATTCCAAGCGCAATTGCAATATGTGTCTTTCCGCGCCCCGGATTTCCAATCATTACAATGTTTTTCTTTTGCTCAATGAACTGGCAGGATGCAAGTTCGTTAAGGAACACCGGCGAAACAGAGGGGTTCAGCTGGCTGGTATCGAAGTCGTCTAGCGATTTTTGTACAGGAAATCCGGCAGCTTTCAATCTTCTTCTGGTTTGGTTTTCCTGTCTGGCCGCTGCTTCAGATGTCATAAGCGTTAGAAGCAAATCGCTGAAATCCATATCCGGCGTGCAATCGCTGAGAATATTTTTGTATTCAGCAAAAGTGGGGATTTTCAGCTGTTTTGCAAGAATCCGAATCTGTTCTTCTTTTACATCAATCATGAGGCTGCCCCTTTCCGTTCATACAGCTTGTCATACTGGCTCAAATCAACAGACAAGACCGGAACATCGTTTTTTGCAATCGACGTATCCGGGGTTGGCAGATCACGCTGCATAACAGCCAAGTAGCCATCTGTCAAACACTGCTCCAGCAATTCAACCATCTGCTTGGAGTTCAAATGCTGCTTTTCCATCCAATTTAGGAATTCGGCAGGCACTGCATTCAAAACCGGACGAGCGTAACGAATTGCACGCCCTTTCCTCTCCAAGATTGGCAAATAGTGCCGTAAATCCAGAGATTCCTGCTTTCGACCCATGCAGCGGTCATGAGTAGCCACCAGAAGACCATTAATCCAAATCTCAACTTCATTGGGATAGGCCTTTACAGTGGCGTCTTTTCCCCTGTATTTGCAAGGAACGGAATAGTAATTGGTATCAAAGAGAACCGTTGAATAGCGATTGACTTTCGGGTAAGCTTTCTTTGAAATATCGAGAACATATTTGGGAAGCGGATGGAGATGAGCCTGGTCTTCGGCCAGCATCTTTCCTACTTCCTGAGAGCGTCCGTCAATTTTGTGGTTCAGATATTTGGCGCACTGTTCTAACAGCTTTGTATTGAGATCTTCCAAAGAATCTACTTGAGGCAGCGGCACACATACATTGCGCCGGATATATCCGACCAGATTCTCTACAAGGCCTTTTTCATTTCCGGATGCCGGATTGCAAAAGACCGGTTGAAATCCGTAATGTGCTGCCAGTTTGGAATAGTCATCCTGTGCTGCTGCATGAGCACCAAAACCACTCTTTACCGCCACACGGGCGTTGTCAAAGATAATAGAACGCGGAACACCGCCGAAATAATTAAGCGTATGAATAATGGCATCGAGGAAGCTTTCCAAGTTTTGCCGCCAGTAAGCAATAACATAGGGTGCGCAGCTATAACTCATGCGCGCACAAAACAGGTTTACCTTTACCTTCTCGCCGGCCAGTTTTACCGTGACTTCTCCCCAGTCGATTTGAAGTGCCTGACCAGGTGCAAACCTCAAAGGAATAAAAACCTCATTTTCCTTGCGTTCTGCCTTGGCTTCATGAACTGCCGCTCGGATGGCAGACTCGCTGCCTGTATAACCACACTCTTCTACGAGACGGTTGTAAATCCGCCGCGCTGTGTGACGCTGCTTCTTTACGCCCTCCGCAGCATCTGTGTCGAGGCAGTGCTCAATGAACTGTTTTACTTCTGGCGTTACAACACAGGCTTCTCGCTGGTAGGCCTTCCGATCCCATGGAACGGCATCGCCCAGCCAGTATTTCTTGACTGTGTTTCTGGAAATTCCCAGAATTTTAGCTGCTGCGCGTTGACTGGTTACACCTTCGAGCTGCAACGCACGGATTGATTTGTAGACATCCACCGATGTGACCACCTTTCTATCGCCTCCCGCATAGTAGTCTACATCTATTATACGGGAAGCCTTTAGGTGGCTCAAATATTCGCTGTCATTTTACTGAAAAGTGGCTCAAGTATATATTAGCATTCACA
>CAVGKH010000029.1:15666-16375 GCA_963629755.1 Gemmiger sp. | reverse complement strand
GCAATGGGAAAAACAAAAAAAGTGCCATGTAATGAAAGACCCACACTATAGCGCTGACGGAGAACGCCTTTGCCGAGGATGTGCAGAATTCGATGAGTGCAGGAATGAACGCCCATATTTCAAAGCCTATTGTGATGGACGAGCTGCTAAAAACCATGGCAAGGCTACTGCAATAAAAATACGGCAAAAAGGCCCCGGGATTTCTTGGCTTTCAAGAGGTTCCGGGGCCTGATAATTATGGGTATAAAAAGAAAATGCAGAAAAACTTTACAGTGCTGCGCCGGGGCTGTTGAGGGTCTGCTGGTATAGGTCTTCAAGCGTTACGCTGTCAACATACTGGTCGATTACCTTGCCGAGGCCGCTCCAGAACGGCAGCGTAAAGCAGCTGCCGCTGTTGGGGCACAGGTTTTCTTCACCCTCCAGGCAGGGGATAGGGGCCAGGCTGCCCTCCATGGCACGCAGAATTTCGCCGGCGGTATATTCGCAGGGGCGGCGGGTAAGGCGGTAGCCGCCCTGGCTGCCGCGCCCGGCCTTTACCAGCCCCGCGCGGGAAAGGCTGGTGATGATCTGCTCTAAATATTTTACGCTGATTTGCTGGCTGGCGCCGATTTCTTTTAATGGCACATTCTCGTTAGGGTCGCGTGAGGCCAGCTCGACCATCAGCCTGAGCGCGTAACGCCCCTTGGTGGAAAATTTCATGGATCGATAC
>CAVGKH010000029.1:5197-15656 GCA_963629755.1 Gemmiger sp. | reverse complement strand
CTGGTATACTTGTCCCTAAATTATTCATTTTGTCTGCACCAGCTCCAAATAAAACAAGAGCTGCAACAAAGTTCATTATAATGCAAAATCTATCCTGTTTTATAATGCTGGGCCCCTTTTTAAAAGTGATTGATCTGGCCTTGGCTTTGCGCAAAATTTTAGCTTTGTTGCCAGCCTTGCCTGGCTTTTCACAGAAAAACCTTTTTGTGGCGTACAGAACAAATATGGGTTTTTGCCGTGCAATGAAAAATGCGGAAGGAACTTTTGTTTTTCATAGTATAGCACTTTTCTAGGAATTTATCAAATTTTGGCAGGCTTTACAGAAAAGCTGTAAAATTTTGCCTGCGGGCAGGTTGCCCCGGCCGGGGCGGGTGTGCTATACTTATAAAGCAACAGCGCTTTTGGCCCTATAGGTGCGGCCCAAAAGCCAAAATGAATTTCGGTGCGGCAGCCAGCCGTGCAGTGAGGAGAGTAACATGAAAAACAGCGAAAAAACTTTGGATATGATCGTAGCCCTTTGCAAAAACCGAGGCTATGTATACCCCGGCAGCGAGATCTACGGCGGCCTGGCCAACAGCTGGGACTATGGCCCCTTGGGCGTTGAGTTCAAAAACAATGTAAAAAAGGCATGGATGAAAAAATTCGTGCAGGAATCCGGCCTGAATGTCGGCCTGGATGCCGCTATCATCATGAATCCGCAGACCTGGGTGACCACCGGCCATGTATCCTCGTTCAGCGACCCGCTGCTTGACTGCCGCGCCTGCAAGGCCCGCCACCGTGCCGATAAGCTCATCAGTGCCTGCGACTCCAGCGTAAATGTGGATGCCATGAGCTTTGAAGAGATGGACCAGTATATTGCCGAGCACGAAAATATTGTGTGCCCCGTTTGCGGCAAGCACGATTTTACCCCTATCCGCAAGTTTAACCTGATGTTCAAAACGGCTATCGGTGTTACGGAAGATAGCTCCAGCACTTGCTATCTGCGCCCCGAGACCGCACAGGGCATTTTTGTAAACTTTGCCAACATTCAGCGCACCACCCGCCGCAAGCTGCCCTTCGGCGTGTGCCAGGTGGGCAAGGCATTCCGCAACGAGATCACCCCGGGCAACTTTACCTTCCGCACGCGCGAGTTTGAGCAGATGGAGTGCGAGTTCTTCTGCAAGCCCGGCACCGACCTGGAATGGTTCGCCTACTGGAAAGATTTCTGCAAAAACTGGCTGCTGAACCTGGGCATCAAAGAAGAAAATCTGCGCTTGCGTGACCATGAACCCGCCGAGCTGGCCTTCTACAGCCGTGCTACCACCGATATCGAGTATGCGTTCCCGTTTACCGATTGGGGCGAGCTGTGGGGCATTGCCGACCGCACCAACTACGACCTGGGCCGCCATCAGGAGGCTTCGGGCAAGAGCCTGGAATACTTTGACCCCGAAACCAACGAGCATTACATTCCCTATGTCATTGAGCCTTCTCTGGGCGCTGACCGCGTGGCTCTGGCCTTCCTGTGCGAAGCCTATGATGAAGAGCATTTGACCGACAGCAAGGGCAAGGAAGATGTCCGCACCGTGCTGCACCTGCATCCCTTCCTGGCACCTTACAAGTGCGCTGTGCTGCCTTTGTCTAAGAAGCTGAGCGATAAAGCTCTGGAGATCCGCAACGAGCTGAGCAAGTACTTCATGGTCGATTTTGACGATGCAGGTTCTATCGGCAAGCGCTACCGCCGCCAGGACGAGATCGGCACGCCGCTGTGTATTACCGTTGACTTTGACACCGTGGGTGATGCCGAAAAAGAGGGCGATGGCTGCGTGACCGTGCGTGACCGCGACACCATGGAGCAGGTGCGCATGCCCATCGGCGAGCTGAAAGCTTATATCGAAAAGAAGATCGAGTTCTGATTGCGTTAAGATCGGGACGGTTCCGCGGCAGTTCCCGGCTTTGGGGCTGCCGCGTTTTTTAGATACACCCAAAATGTAGAAAAGAGGGGCTTGCTTTGGATAAGATTCTTTTGCAGAAATATGCTGATTTTATTGTAAAGGTAGGCGTAAATGTAAACCCGGGACAGTATTTTTTGATCAACTGCCCGGTAGAGTGCGCTGATTTTGGCCGTGCCTGTGCCAAGGCAGGTTTTGAGGCCGGTGCAAAGGATGTGATTGTGCGCTTTCATGATGAAAAGCTCACCCGCATCCGCTACGAAAATGCCGCAGAGGAAACCCTGGCGGCCACCATGCCCTACGAGCTGCGCAGCTGGCTGGACTATGCCGAAGCGCCCAACAGTGCCTGCCGCTTGTATATTGATGCCGACGACCCCGAGGCTTATGCCGGGCTGGACGGGGCCAAGATCAACCGTGCCAACACGGCCCGCGCCAAGGCGCTGAAGCCGTGGACGGAATACACGATGAACGACCGCCTGCAGTGGTGTGTGGCCGCTGTGCCCAGCAAGGCATGGGCCGGGCGTGTGTTCCCGAACCTGCCCGAGGACGAAGCCGTAGAGAAGCTGTGGCAGCTGATCTTTGATGCCTGCCGTGTGACCGGTGGAGACCCGGTGGGTGAATGGAAAAAGCACATTGCCATGCTCACTGCCAAAAAAGACCAGCTGAACCGCTGGGATCTGCAAAGCGTACGCTTCCAGAGCGCCAACGGCACCGATCTGACCGTGGGCCTTGCCGACGGCGCGGTGTGGGAGGGGGCCAACAGCCGCAGCGAGCGCGGCATTGACTTTATTGCCAACCTGCCCACCGAGGAGGTGTTTACCGCGCCCCACCGCGAAAAGGTGAACGGCGTGGTGAAGGGCACCCGTCCCTATGCCTACAACGGCCAGCTGATCAAAGGCTTTTCGGTCACATTTAAAGATGGCAAGGTGATCGGGCATTCGGCCGAGGAAAACGATGCGCTGCTGGCTGAGCTGCTGGCTACCGACGAGGGGGCCTGCCATATCGGCGAGGTGGCGCTGGTGCCGAAAGAAAGCCCGATCCGCGCCACGGGCGTTTTGTTCTATAGCACACTGTTTGATGAAAACGCCGCCTGCCATATCGCTTTCGGCGCAGGCTACCCCACCACGGTAAAGAGGGGGCAGAATCTGGCCCGCGAGGAGCTTTTGCGCCTGGGCGTAAACGATTCGGCCATTCATGAGGATGTGATGATCGGTGCGGAGGATACCACCGTGACCGGCCTTTGCAGAAACGGCGAGACCGTGAAGATTTTTGAAAACGGCAGTTGGGCTTTTTAAGCACCTGTAAAGGCAATTTAAGGAAAAGAGAAAGAGAGAAAAGCTTATGCAGCTCGATTTTTTTGATGTTTTAAGCAACCTGGTGGGGCTTTTTCTGCTCATCGGTGTGGGCTATTTTGCGGTAAAGTGTAAGGTGCTGCCCGAAACATCGTCAGAGCTTTTTACCAGGCTGCTCATGCAGATCACGCTGCCCTGCACCGTGTTCGTTTCGCTTTTAAAAGATTATGACCCTAATTTTTTGAGCGATATCGTGCAGCTCATCGTTCTGGGCTTTATACTGTTCCCGCTGAACGCGTTGCTGGCAGGGCCTTTGGCCGGGGTGCTGCGCGTTGACCCCGAGCACCGGGGCGTGTGGCGCTTTGCGGGCACCTACTGCAACAACGGGTTCATGGGCTTTCCCATTGCGCTGGCACTGTTTGGCACCGAAGGCCTGGCCCAGGCAGCCATTTTCGGCATTCCGTTCAATGTACTGGTGTACACGGTGGGTGCAAAGGCCATCTGCACCGATGTAAAAGGCGAGCAGGGCGCAAAGTTCCGCTGGAGCACGGTGCTGCTTACGGGCGTGAATTTTGCCACACTGCTGGGCCTGGTGTTCTATTTTGGCCGCCTGAGCGTGCCGGATATGGTGCTTACGCCGCTTACGCATCTTTCTAATATGACTACACCGATCTCGATGATCATTACGGGCATGAACCTGACCAAGAGCAGCATTGCCGAAACCTTCCGCTGCCGCGATGCACTTACGGCCAGTCTGAATCGCCTGATTTTAATGCCGCTGGTAAGCTATGCGGTGCTGCTGGCATGGGGCGCATTTGTGGGCTTCAGCAGCCCGCTGATGTTTGGCGTGGTATTTATTGTAATGTGTATGCCCACGGCGGCTGCCTGCACAAGCTTAACAGAAATGTATGGGGCCGACCGCGAGTTTGCGGCTCGCTGCGTATTTTTGAGCAGCCTGTTCTGCATACTCACGATCCCGGCTATGTCGCTGCTGCTGTGATCTACACAGAAAAGATGTTTTTTCAGATATATCTTGAGAAAATGTTTTAAAAATACTTGCATATCTCGCGCAGATAGAGTATAGTATTATTGTACGAATATGAGAATTGGAAAGTGGGCCGCAAGGTCCGCTTTCTTTCTTTAATATGGCATAAAAACCGCTGCCCCAAGGCGGCGGAAGAAGATGCAGTAGAAAATAAGGAGGTTTGCAAAACCTATGGCAAAGGAAAAATCGGGCGCAGCGACCGCCCGCACCGTAGAAGAGCTGGTTCGCCCCGTGGTAGAAGATCTGGGCCTGCGGCTGTGGGATGTGCGCTTTGAAAAAGAAGGCCCCGACTGGTATCTGCGCGTGCTGATCGAGCGCGACACCGCGCTGGATACCGATACCTGCGAGGATGTGACCCGCGCCATCGACCCGCTGCTGGACGAGGCCGACCCCATTGAACAGAGCTATTATTTGGAGGTGGGCAGCCCCGGGCTGGGCCGCCGGCTGACCCGGGAAGAGCATTTTGCCCGCTATCTGGGTGAAAAGGTGGCTGTGCGCCTGATCCGCCCCGATGAGAGCGGCAGCCGCGACTATGAGGGCAGGCTGGCAGGCTTTGAAAACGGCAATGTAACGGTGGAGACCGCCGAAAAAACCGTGACCGTGCCGCTTTCGGCCGCAAGCTATGTGAAGCTGTGCGATGATGAAGACCTTTTTTGAACAAGATAACTGAGCAACATAGATTTAGGAGGAATCCGGAAAAATGGCTAAGAAAAAAGTTGTAAAAGACGAGACCAAGGTGGATACCCGCGAGCTGTTCGCCGCTCTGACTGCGCTGGCAGAGGAGCGCGGCCTTTCGAGTGATTACCTGATCGATAAGATCAAGACCGCTATTGCCGGTGCGATCAAAAAAGACTACGGCGTAGGCGACGATAATGTGGTGGTGGATATCATTCCCGAAATGGATGTGTTCTCGGCCAGCCTGCTGCGCGATGTTGTAGAGGATTTCGATGTGGAGGACGATCATGCACAGATCGGCCTTTCTGAGGCTCGTCGCCTTCGCCCCGGCTGCCATGTAGGCGACCGCGTGCCCGTAAAGCTGGAGACCAAGGAGTTCGGCCGCATTGCCGCGCAGAATGCCAAGCATGTGATCCGCCAGAGCATCCGCGAGGCTGAGCGCAACCGCCAGTGCAGCGAGATGCAGTCGAAAGCACACGAGATCGTGACTGCTACCGTGGTGGCCGTTGACCCCGAGCGCGGCATCGTGAACCTTGACCTGGGCAAGGGCGGCCATGCCATTCTGCCCCGCAACGAGCAGATGCCCAGCGAGGAATACAACGAGGGCGACCGCGTGCAGGTATATGTGGTGGATGTGGCTGCTACCGAGCGCGGCCCCCGCGTGATGATTTCCCGCACGCATCCCGGCCTGGTGAAGCGCATGTTTGAGATGGAAGTACCCGAAATTTATGAGGGCACTGTAGAAATCAAGGCCATCAGCCGTGAGGCCGGTGCCCGCACCAAGATGGCTGTTTGGAGCAAAGACCCCAATGTGGACCCCGTTGGCGCCTGCATTGGTGCACACGGCGCCCGTGTGGCACGCATTGTGGAAGAGCTGCACGGCGAAAAGATCGACATTGTAAAGTGGAGCGAGGATATCAGCGAATTTATCAGCGCTGCACTGAGCCCCGCCAAGGTGGTAAAGGTAGAGCTGCTCGAGGGCGAGACCAAGAGCTGCCGTGTGACCGTGCCCGACCATCAGCTGAGCCTGGCCATCGGCAACAAGGGCCAGAATGCCCGCCTGTGTGCCCGCCTGACCGGCTATAACATTGATATCCGCCCCGAAAGCGGCTATTACGGCGAAGAGGAAAACTAAGCCGAAAGGATAAAGAGAAAAAGGAGTGACCCCGGAAATGCAGCCCAGAAAGATCCCCGTGCGCCGCTGTACCGGCTGCGGTGAGGGTAAACCGAAAAAAGAACTTGTGCGGATCGTTCGCAGCCCCGAAGGCGAGATCAGCCTGGACCTGACAGGCAAAAAGCCCGGCCGGGGCGCTTATATCTGCCCCAAAACAGCCTGCATGAACAAGACACGCAAAGCCAAGCGCTTAGAAAATGCCTTTGGCACGCAGATTCCCCCCGAAGTGTATGAACTGCTTGAGCAGCAGGTGGCCGCAGCAGAACAGGAGGCCGCTCATGCAGAAAACTGAACGCCTGATGGGCGCACTGGGAATGTGCCGCAAGGCAGGCAAATTGACCATGGGGTTTGATGCTGTGGTGGAAAGCGTAATGAAAGGCAAAGCGCATTTGGTGCTGCTGGCCAGCGATTTAAGCCCGCGCACCGAGCGCCGTGCCCGCGAAGCCTGCGAAGGGCTGGTGCCCTGCCTGCGCATGCCGCTGAGCCAGGCCGAGCTTTTGGGCGTAGCACCCAAGCCCACCGGCGTATTCAGCGTGCTGGATGAAAATTTCGCAAAGCTTTGCGAAAAACACCTTGACTACAAGGAGGAAACTATCGAATGACGATTACCTATAAAATCAACAATGTAGCGAAAGATCTGAATATCCCTGTAAAGCAGGTGATCGAGACCGTGGCAAAAATGGGCGGCGAGCCCAAAAAGAACGGCGGCAACTTAAATGAGGCTGAAATGAATTACCTGATGGAGGCCTATACCCAACAGAACGCTGAGAAGGATCTGTCGGCCTTCTGGGCAAGCCAAGAGCCCGAAAAGCCCAAGGCTGAGCCTAAGAAGCCCGCCGCCAAGGCTGAAGCCCCCAAGGCAAAGGCCAAGGAAGAGGCAAAGCCCCAGCGCCAGGCTGCCCAGAAGCGCAGCGAAAAAACCGTGACCCTAGCCGACCTTGCCAAGGATGCCGGTGCAAAGGCTGCTGCCCAGGTGGAGACCGTGGAGGTAAAGCGCGATACCCGCACTGTGGATACCCGCACTGTGGATGTGAATGTAGACCGCTTCAACGCCAAGTATGACGATTTGGCCTCTACCAAGAATACCGATAACCGCCGCAAGGCCAGCGCAGGCGGCAACAAGCAGAAGTTTACCCAGCGCGGCCAGAAGCAGCGCCAGCAGTTCCAGAAGGGCAAGCGCGAGACCGAGTTTGAGCGCCTGCAGCGCATCCAGCTCGAAAAGGCCCGCAATGCCCAGCTCAAGATCAGCATTCCCGATGAAATCACCGTGGGCGAGTTGGCAAACCGCCTGAAAAAGAGCGCCAGCGATGTGATCAAGAAGTTCATGATGATGGGCGAAATGCACGCCGTGAACGATACCATCGATTTTGATACCGCCGCACTGATTGCCGAGGAATTCAAGGCCAAGGTAGAGCGCGAGGTGCATGTTTCCATCGAAGAGCGCCTGTTTGAGGCCGAGGAGGATGCCGCTGAGGATCTGGTGCCCCGTCCCCCCGTTGTGGTGGTCATGGGCCATGTTGACCACGGCAAGACCTCCATTTTGGATGCGATCCGTAAGACCAATGTGACCGCAGGCGAGGCCGGCGGCATTACGCAGGCTATCGGCGCTTATCAGGTAAAGGTGGGCGATACCCTCATCACCTTCCTGGATACCCCCGGCCATGAGGCTTTTACCAGCATGCGTGCCCGCGGCGCAAACATGACGGATATCGCCATTCTGGTGGTGGCTGCCGACGACGGCATCATGCCCCAGACCATCGAATCCATCCACCATGCCGCTGCCGCCAAGGTAAAGGTAGTGGTAGCCATCAACAAGATGGATAAGCCCACCGCCAACCCCGAGCGCATCAAAGAGCAGCTGACCCAGTATGAGCTGATTCCCGAGGATTGGGGCGGCGATGTGGGCTGTGTGCCCGTTTCGGCCGTGACCGGCGCTGGTATCAACGACCTGCTGGAGCGCGTAGTGCTCGAGGCCGAGATGCTCGACCTCAGGGCAAACCCCAGCCGCCGCGCCAAGGGCGCTGTGGTCGAGGCCCGTCTGGACCGCGGCCAGGGCGCTGTGGCTACCCTGCTGGTGCAGAACGGCACCTTGAAGCTGGGCGATGTGATCATTGCAGGCACCAGCGTGGGCCGCGTGCGCACCATGCGTGACGATAAGGGCCGCAGCCTGAAAGAGGCAGGCCCCTCTACCCCCGTGGAGATCACCGGCCTGACCGATGTGCCCGAGGCAGGCGATTTGTTTGAGGCCGTTGCCGATGAGCGCCTGGCCCGTGAGCTGGCCGAAAAGCGCGCCAACGAGGCAAAGGAAAAGCGCTTTGCTTCTTACACCAAGGTCACGCTGGATAACCTGTTTGACCAGATGGCCCAGAACGACATGAAAGAACTGCCCATCGTGGTAAAGGCTGATGTGCAGGGCTCTGCCGAGGCCGTGAAGCAGTCGCTGGAAAAGATCAGCAACGACGAAGTGCGTGTGCGCGTGATCCATGCAGGCGTGGGTGCCATCAGCAAGAGCGATGTTGACCTGGCCGATGCCTCCAACGCCATTATCATTGGCTTTAATGTGCGCCCCGACCCCGTTGCCCGCGAGGCTGCCGCTCAGGCACAGGTAGAAATGCGTATGTACCGCGTGATCTACGATGCCATCAACGATGTGACCGATGCTATGAAGGGCATGCTGGCACCCAAGATCCGCGAGGTACAGCTGGGCGAGCTGGATGTGCGCCAGGTGTACAAAATCAGCAGCGTGGGCACTGTGGCAGGCTGCCGCGTGACCACCGGCAAGATCACCCGCGACAGCAAGGTGCGCGTTGTGCGTGACGGCATTGTGATCTGCGAGGACGATATTGCCAGCCTGAAGCGCTTTAAGGACGATGCCAAGGAAGTGGCACAGGGCTTTGAGTGCGGTGTTACGCTGGCAAAGTTTGCCGATATCAAAGAGGGCGATGTATTCGAGGCCTTTAAGCTGGAAGAATACCGCGACTAAGCATAAAATAAGCAGCCCGGCGGCGAAAGCTGCCGGGATACTGCGTTTCAAGCGATCAAGCAATAAGGAGAAGCTATGTCTCAAAAAAATATGGGCCGAATGGCACAGGATATGAAGCGGGAGATCATTGCCATTATCGGCGAAATGAAAGATCCGCGCCTGGGCACCGGCCTTAACACCGTGACCCGGCTGGATGTAACGCCGGACCTGGATGTGGCCAAGGTGTATATCAGCGTGATGGCTAACCCCGAGGGTCCCGCCCCCGTGGTAAAGGCGCTTAACAAGGCCAGCGGCCATGTGCGCACCGAGGTGAGCCGCCGCATGCACATTCGCAAGGCACCCCGCTTTGTGTTTGTAGAGGACGATGGCGCAGCCTATGCGGCACACATCAACCAGATCTTGAACGATCTGAACGCTAAAGAGCAGAGCAAAGAAAACAGCGATGGCTGAAGCCGTATGCGCATCCTGCGCGATACGCAGAAAGGAGCAATGGGATGACGGAATATCTGGAAATGCCGGCGGCAGTAAAAGAACTGCTGGCCGAGGATGAAATTCTGATCCTATGCCATAAAAACCCTGACGGCGATACCATCGGCTCGGCCGGGGCACTTTATTGGGCCCTGCGGGCGCTGGGCAAAACTGCTGCCGTGCTGTGCAGCGACCCGATCCCGCAGATGTACAGCTACATGATGCTGGAAACCTATAGCCGCCAGTTTAAGCCGAAATTCATTGTGGCGGTGGATGTGGCCAGCATTCAGCTGTTTGGCGAAAATAATGATATGCAGCAGTTCTCGGGCAATGTGAACCTGTGCATCGACCACCATGCCAGCAACTCGGCCTATGCCTATGGTACTTATCTCGATGCAGAAGCAGCAGCCTGCTGCGAGATCCTCACCGACCTGATCCCCATGATGGGGGTACAAATCGACCCGCATATTGCCGACTGCCTGTATACCGGCATCGCTACGGATACCGGCTGCTTCCGCTTTGCCAGCACCCGCGCCAACACCCACCGCGCCACGGCCATTTTAATGGAGGCCGGGGCCAATGTGGAGGAACTGAACAGCATTCTGTTTGAGAGCAAGAGCCGCCCCCGCGTGGAGGTAGAGCGCGTGGCACTGGAAAGCCTGGAATACTACTTCGATAACCGCTGTGCAATGGTATGCCTTACCAAAGAGCAGATCGCGCAAAGCGGCGTGCCAGCGGCCGAGCTGGAAGACCTTACCAGCCTGCCGCTGGGCATCGAGGGCGTGCAGGTGGGCCTTACGCTGCGCCAGCAGCCGCTGGGCAGTTATAAGATCAGCGTGCGCACCATTCGGGGCATCACGGCCAGCGATATCGTATCGCGCCTGGGCGGCGGCG
>CAVGKH010000029.1:0-5187 GCA_963629755.1 Gemmiger sp. | reverse complement strand
GGCCGCGCCGCCGGGTGTGAGATCGAGGGCATGCAGGAAAATGTAAAGGCGGCTATTCTGCACGAGGTTGAGCAGGCACTGAAAAAACTGGATGAGCAGGGGGGAGAGCCAACACTATGACCTCTGCAAAAAACGGCATTCTGATCGTGGATAAGCCCGAGGGGTGGACAAGCTTTGATGTGCTTGCCAAGCTGCGCGGCGTGCTGGGCACCCGCAAACTGGGGCATTCCGGCACATTAGACCCCATGGCGACCGGTGTGCTGGCGGTATTCATTGGCCGCGCTACCGCTGCGGCAGACCGCCAGCTGGACCATGATAAAACCTACGAGGCAACCGTTCGCCTTGGCCTGCGCACCGATACCGGCGATATTACCGGCACGGTGCTGGAAACTGCGCCAGTCATCGTGGGGGAAGAGGCATTCAAGGCAGTCTTGCCCAAATTCTTAGGGGAACAAATGCAGATGCCGCCCATGTATTCGGCTGTAAAAATAGGCGGCCAGCCTTTATATAAAGCGGCACGCAGGGGTGAAACCGTGGAACGCACGCCCCGCCCCATTACTGTGTATGAACTCGAATATTTAGGCAGCCCGGCACCGGGGGATCACCGTGTGCGCGTGGCGTGCTCCAAGGGCACATATATCCGTGTGCTGGCCGAGGATATCGGCACGGTACTAGGCGTGCCCGCTGCGCTGGCTGCACTGCGCCGTGTGAAAGCGGGCGTGTTCTGCGAGCAGCAGAGTCACACACTGCCCGAAATCATTGCGGCAGCCGAGAGCGGCGAGCTGTGGCGGAATGGCTGGATCTTACCGGTGGACACCGTGTTTGCGCCGCTGTCGGCCCTGACGGTGAACGACCGCATTCGCGGGCATTTATTCAACGGCTGCCCCACAAGCCATTTTCCGGCTGAAGAGGGGCGCTACCGCGTGTATGATAAGGCCGGGCAGTTTCTTGGGCTTGCCGCAGTAAAGGGCGGCGTGCTGCAAGTAGAAAAACTTTTTTGCGAAAGGGACTAAAATTCTATGCAGATCCATCACGAGCTTACCGCGATCACGGCCCCGGAGGGCAGCGCGGTGGCGCTTGGCTATTTTGACGGCGTGCACTGCGGCCACCGCGCAGTGCTGGGGGCGGCGGCGGCCTATGCGGCAGAGCACGGCCTCACAGCAGCCGCGTTTACCTTTGAGCTGCCGGGAAAAAACAGCCTGAAGGGCGGGCGCATCCTTTCAATGCAGCAAAAGCATGCCCGCGTTGCCGAGATCGGCATCGAAGAATATTTAGAGCCGCCGTTTGAGCAGTTCCGCACACTTTCGCCCGTGGATTTTGTGCAGCGGGTGCTGGTAGAGTGTTTTCATGCCAAGGCGGTTTTCTGCGGTGATAACTTTACCTTTGGCGCTAAGGCTGCGGGTAATGTTGCCATGCTGCGGGAACTGTGCGCCCCGCTGGGCATTGCGGTGAATATTGTGCCCATGGCGCAGTATGAGGGGCAGACGGTAAGCTCTACCCGCATTCGCGCCGCGTTGGAAAGCGGCAATGTGGCAAAGGCCAATGCCATGCTGGGCAAGCCCTATTGTATCGACTGGCCCGTGACCCACGGCAAGGGAATCGGCAGCGGCAAGCTGGGCACGCCCACCATCAACCAGAATTACCCCGCCGAGGCGTTGCAACCCTGCGCAGGCGTGTATCTGACCCGCATTTGGCTGAATGGGCACTGGTACCCGGCAGCTACGGGCATCGGCCGCCGCCCCACGGTAGACAGCAGCACGGATGCAGCCGTGACCTGCGAGACCTATGTGCCGGATTTTTCGGGCGATGTATACGGCCAAGCCCCGGTGCTGGAGTTTCATCAGTATCTGTGCCCGGTGCGCAAATTTAACTCTATGCAGGAGCTGGCAGAACTGATTCATCATGCGGCCGAAGAAAGCAAGGCGTATTTTGCGGCGCTGAAAGGAGAATCGGCATGAACCAGAAAATGCAGAGTTTCTTAAAAGCAGTTCCGGCAGGCGTTGTGGCGGTGCTGAGCTTTGCCATTTGTGCAGGGCTGGGCATCGCCTCGCTTTTTGTGCTGGCGAATATGAAAACAGAAGAATTTGCCGAGCATATTCCCGATGAGCTGGTTCTTACTGCACGAAATCTGCCGCACTCGGTTCTTGGCGTATTGCTGATCATTTTGGCTTTAACGACTGTTTGCCTGGTATGCAGGCGCTTTATTGACTGGAAAAGAGCACAGTTCGTAAACATGGCAGCGGCGCTGGGCGTAACCGTTTTATGCTTTGTGTGGATCGGCTCTTTTTCAAGTTATCCGGCAGTAGATCAGATGGATTTTTGGAACACAGCCAACTATCTAGCCGGAAAGGGAGAACTGCTGGATTATGAATGGGAGTATCTGCGTTTGTATCCGTTCCAGGCGGGTACAGCAATGGCAGCAGAAGTTCTGATAAGGCTGTTTGGCTCAAATTGGCTGAGCTGGCAGATACTGAGCGCTATATGCACGGGAGTTTCGGCGTTTCTTTTGGGCTGTATCTGCGGTCGTGTTGCGGATTTCCCTATAGCAAAGTGCCTGTGCGCACTGCTTACGGCAAGCTTTGTGCCGTTAGTGCTGTATTCTACTTTTGTGTACGGAACGCTGCCGGGTCTTGCGCTGGCACTGCTGGGGCTGTATGCCGTTATGCGGGAATGCGGCGAAGAAAAGCAGAAAGCAAAGCGCTGGTGGCTGCTGGGTGTGCTCTCGTTTGCCGGGGCGCTGATCTTATACAGCGGTGAAATGATCTTTTTGGCAGCAGCAGTGCTGGTACTGCTTGCCACAGGCATTTTTCAAAAGAGTCAGCGGCAAAAAATACTGGCGGCGATCCTTTTGGCAGTTTTGGCTGTGGGAATAAGCCATGCATGGCAGGAAGCAGCCATGACGCGGCTCGGAATGCCGGGTGAATCCGGCTGCCCGATTTTGCCGCGCATTTTGATGGGCGTGGATGCCTATAGCGAAAAAGATATGCCGGGATTTTATAACGGCATCAGCATTAAGGTTTACCGCGAAAGTGGGTATGATGCGGCGCTGGCAAATCAAACAGCGGCAGGGGACATTCGCAATTCGCTGATCGCCTTACATAAACAAGGGCGCTTCTGGCAGTTTTTTGCAGAAAAAACGGCCGATCAATGGTTGGAACCATGGTTCGATTCGCTCTCGGCAAATAATCCTTCGCTGTATAATGAGCCCGGCTGGTTGGCCATGGCTCTTACAGGGGGAACATTGTTTGCTCCGCTGCAGGCCTGGCTAGGAGTGCTTCTGCCGCTGATTTATTTGTGCAGCGCGGCCGGAATTGCGCTGATTTTTAAAAGAAATAAAAACGATGTATGGCGTTTGGCCACGATGGTCTGCCTGATCGGCGGCTTTTTATTCCAGCTGGCTTCTGAGGCTAAATCGCGCTACTGCCTGCCGTATTATCTTTGCTGCTTCCCCTTGGCCGCGGCAGGGATAGCAGCTCTGGCAGAAAAGCTGGGGCAGCGTGCGGCAGTGCGAAAAGCAGGGCAAAAATAATTTTTGGAATGCAGAAAAAATCTCTTGTAATCAACCCCAGGGTGTGATATACTTTTAGCGTTACCGTGGCTCGGTGTGGGGCGTATGCCCAATACGGGAACCTTGTTGCCCCAGTGCTGAGCTGCAGGCATATTATAAAAGTGAGGTATTTGAACATGAACAAGAAAGAAATCATGGCTAAGGTTGCCACCAGCGAAAACGATACCGGTTCTCCCGAAGTGCAGGTCGCTCTGCTGACTGCCCGCATTCAGCACCTGACCGAGCACCTGAAGGCTAACCCCAACGATCATCACAGCAACCGTGGTCTGCTGAAGATGGTTGGCCGCCGCCGCAACCTGCTGGCTTACCTGCAGAAGAATGACATCGAGCGTTACCGTGCTCTGATCGCCACTCTGGGCCTGCGTAAGTAATCAAAACCCGCAAAAAGGCGGGCGGGCTGGTCACCAGGCCGCCTGCCTTTTCCTCATTCAGCCCCTAAGGCTTTATATGGTGCATGCCGGGGCCGTTCCATGTGTTTTCAGCAGTAAATCGAAAGCCAAAATTACCGGTTTTGACTTTGGATTTATTGCTTGAAGCCATGGCTTATGGCCCCGTTTTTTAAAATAAAAAATGGAGGTTTATTATGGCTTTGGAATTCTCTTCCAAAAAGGAAACTTTCCCCAAGTTCCGTACTTTTGAAACTACCCTGGCTGGCCGCCCCCTGGTGGTGGAAACCGGCAAAATGTGCGGCCTGAGCAACGGCAGCGCTATGATCCACTACGGCGAGACCTGCGTGCTGTGCAATGTTGTGATGAGCGCAAAGCCGCGCGACGGCATCGACTTCTTCCCTCTGAGCGTTGAGTTCGAGGAGAAAATGTATGCGGTGGGCCGCATTCCCGGCAGCTTTATGCGCCGTGAAGGCCGCCCCGGCGAGAAGGCAATCCTCACCAGCCGTGTGATCGACCGCCCCATTCGCCCGCTCTTCCCCCACGATATGCGCAACGATGTGTGCGTGACGATGACCGTGATGAGCCTTGACCCTGACAACAGCGCCGAGATCGCCGGTATGATTGGCACCTCTCTGGTGCTGTCTATCTCGGACATTCCCTGGAACGGCCCCATCGGCGGCGTGCAGGTCGGCTATGTGGACGGCCAGATCGTGCTGAATCCCACCAAGGAGCAGCGTGCTGTGAGTGAGCTGGCCATGACTGTAGCTGCATCGCAGGATAAGATCGTAATGATCGAGGCAGGCGCCAACGAAGTGGACGAGCAGGTCGTGATGGAAGGCATCAAGACTGCCCATGAAGAAATCAAAAAGACCATCGCATTCATCAACAGCATCGTGGCCGAGATCGGCAAGCCCAAGATTGAGTTCACTCCCGTTGAGATGGATAAAGACATGATGGCTCAGATCACCGAGAAGCATCTGGCACAGTTCGAGGCCGCCATGGACACCGACGATAAGACCGTGCGCGATGCCGCTGTGCTGCCCATTATGGACGAAATCGCCGCCGAATGGCCTGACTTGACCGAGGGAGACCTGGGCCAGGTGAGCTACCTCATGCAGAAGAAGGTCGTTCGCACCTGGCTGCTGCGTGACGGCAAGCGTGTAGACGGCCGCGACATCAACGAGATCCGCCCCTTGGCTGCCGAAGTCGGCTTGCTGCCCCGTGCACATG
>CAVGKH010000028.1:8906-16396 GCA_963629755.1 Gemmiger sp. | reverse complement strand
ATACAAACAGTATACAAACAGAAAGGACAAAGCATTGAATCTGCTGGTAACGCAGGTCTGGCCTGAATTTGGCGCCGACCCGCAGTTTGCTGCCGCCTTTGGCAGTGTTTTGCTGGAAAAAGTAGAGCAGCGCCGCCAGAGCCGCCGCATGATTTTGGGGCTGCGCAGCGCATCCCCGCTTGACCCGGCGCTTTGCGCGCGCCTGTGCGTGAGCCTGGCCCCGCAATTTGAAGGGTATGAGGTACGCACCGAAAACTTTTTTGGATACGAGCAGCTCACCGAGCCTGCTCTGCGCCAGATCATTGAGGAGCTTAAAGAAGAGGGCATGCCGGTAAACGGCTTTTTAGACGGTGCACCCATCACGCTGAACGGCAATGATATCACGATACAGGTCGCCGCAGGGCGCAACATTCTGGAAAGTGTAGACCTGCCCGGCAAATTGGCTGAGCGCCTTTTAGAGCGCACCGGCACCCGCCCGGCTGTGCACTTGACCGACGGCGCAAAAATGGATGAAGCCGAATGGGAAAAGCATATCCAAGAGAAAGTGCCCGCCGCCGCGTTTACCGCGCAGAAAAAGAAGAGCACAGCTATCAAGGTGCCCGGCCTGGCGCTGGAGGATAAACCCGCAGAGGTGTTCCACGGTGAAATGTTCAAGCCCGGGGAAACAGTGCCTCTGGCTGAGTTGGGGGCTGATAACGGTAAAGTGATAATTTGGGGCGATGTGTTTGCCACCGAGGTAAAGGGAAGCTTCCGCAAGAGCTACATGGTTTCCATTACCGACTACCACGGCTCGATAAACCTGAAAATGCGCAGCGGCGATAATGATGACCCCAACAAGGCCAGCAAGTGGGAGGGGCTCAAGCCCGGCACCACACTGGTGGTGCGCGGCAACTGCAGCTACGATAAATACGAGCATGATTATGTGGTGTACCCCTATGATGTGCTGATCGTGGAGCGCTCGCCCCGCAAGGATAATGCGCCCGTAAAGCGCGCCGAGCTGCATCTGCACACCAAGCTTTCCAGCATGGACGGCTTCTGCGACCCCGGCGGCATTGTAAAGCTGGCCCACCGCATGGGGCACAGAGCTATTGCCATTACCGACCACGGCGTGTGCCAGGGCTACCCCGAGGCTATGGCCGCCGCCGATGCCATTCATAAAAATGACCCGTATTTTAAGGTGATTTACGGCTGTGAGGCCTATTTTGTAGACGATATGGTGCCCGTGGTTTACGGCGAAGACGATGAACCCATGAACGGGCAGTTTGTGGTGTTTGATGTAGAGACCACAGGCCTTGACCTTGAAAATGACCGTTTGACCGAAATTGGTGCAGTGTTGGTGGAAAACGGGCAGATTACGGATAAGTTTTCTACCTTTGTAAACCCCGGCAAGCCCATTCCACCCAAAATCGTGGAGCTGACCGGTATCAACGATTCCATGGTGGCAAACGCCCCCACGCCTGAAGAAGCGTTAAAAAGTTTTCATGAATGGTGCGGCGATAAGATATTGGTGGCGCACAACGGCCATAGCTTTGATATGGAAATGCTTAACCACGGCGCGGCCCGTGCAGGCTTCAGCTTTGCCAATACCAATATCGATACCCTGCCCATGGCACAGGTGCTGTATCCGGGGCTGCGCAACTATAAGCTGGATACCGTAAATAAGCATTTGGAAATTGAGCCGTTTAACCATCACCGCGCTGTGGACGATGCCCTGGCACTGGCCAAGATCTTCTGCAAAATGCTGGAGGATCTGGAAGAACGCGAGGTAAGCACCGTGCGCCAGATCAACACGGGCCTTGGCGGCAACAAAGAGGTGCTGAAAAAGAAATATTACCACATGATTTTGCTGGTGAAAAACCAGATTGGGCTGAAAAACCTGTATAGGATCGTGAGCGCGGCACATACGCAGTACTTTTTTAAAAAGCCGCGTGTACCCCGCAGCCTGCTGAACAAATACCGTGAGGGCCTGATCGTGGGCTCGGCGTGCGAGCAGGGCGAATTGTTCCGCGCAATCGTAGACGGCAAGAGCTGGGCCGAGCTTTGCCGCATTGCGGCTTATTATGATTATCTTGAGGTGCAGCCGCTGGGCAACAACGAGTTTATGCTGCGCAACGGCACGGTGGATTCCATCGAAAAACTGAAAGATTTCAACCGCACGGTCATACGCCTTGGCGAAGAGCTGCATAAGCCCGTGATCGCCACCGGAGATGTGCATTTTCAAGAGCCGGAGGATGCCGCCTACCGCGCGATTCTGCAGGCAGGAAGCGGTTTTAAGGATGCCGACAATCAGCCCCCGCTGTATTTCCGCACGACCGACGATATGCTGGCGCAGTTTGACTATTTGCCCAAAAAGAAGGCCTTTGAGATCTGCGTGACCAACCCCAATAAGATCGCCATGACCATCGACAACAACCTGCGCGCGATCCCCAGGGGAACCTACCCGCCCAGCATTGAGGGCGCGGAGGAACAGCTGCGTGAGGCTACCTGGAAGAAAGCCAAAGAGGATTACGGTGACCCATTGCCCGAGATCGTGGAAAAGCGCCTGCAAAAGGAGCTGGATTCCATCTGCGGCCACGGCTATGCGGTTTTGTATGTGATTGCGGTCAAGCTGGTGGCCTATTCCAACGAGGGCGGCTACCAGGTAGGCAGCCGTGGCTCGGTCGGCTCCAGCGCTGTGGCGCATTTCTCGGGCATTTCTGAGGTAAACAGCCTGCCGCCGCATTACCGCTGCCCCAAGTGCAAGCACAGCGAGTTTATTACCGACGGCAGCGTGGGCGACGGCTTCGACCTGCCGGATAAAGACTGCCCCAACTGCGGCACACATATGCTGGTGGATGGGCACGATATCCCGTTTGAAACCTTTTTGGGATTCTACGGCGATAAGGAGCCGGATATCGACCTGAACTTCTCGGGCGAATACCAGAGCGAGGTGCATCGCTATACCGAGCGCCTGTTCGGCAAGGAAAATGTGTTTAAGGCGGGCACGGTTTCGGGCGTGCAGGATAAAACAGCCTACGGCTATGTGAAAAAATATCTGGAGGAGCGCGGTCGTACCGTGAACCACGCAGAGGAAAACCGCCTCACCCT
Organism: Gemmiger sp.; assembly: GCA_963629755.1. GTDB lineage: Bacteria > Bacillota > Clostridia > Oscillospirales > Ruminococcaceae > SFIE01. Next base: position 13,309 of record CAVGKH010000028.1, on the reverse strand, counting down.
GGGCTGCACGGGCGTAAAGCGCACTACAGGCCAGCACCCCGGCGGCATGGTAGTTGTGCCGGACAGCAATGAAATTTACGATTTCTGCCCCATTCAGCACCCGGCAGACGATGTAAAGGGCGGCCTGCTGACCACACACTTTGAATTTAAATACCTGCATGACACCCTGCTCAAGCTGGACGAGCTGGGCCATGATGTGCCTACTTTTTATAAGTATTTTGAGGAATACTCGGGCATTCCTGTAGATACGGTGCCCATGAATGACCCCAAGATCTACAGCCTGCTCACAAGCCCCGAGGCGCTGGGCGTTACGCCCGAGCAGATCGGCAGCCAGACCGGTACCTTCGGTATTCCTGAAATGGGCACCAACTTTGTGCGCCAGATGCTGCTGGAGGCCCAGCCAAAGAATTTTTCTGAGCTGATCCAGATCTCGGGCCTTTCGCACGGCACCGATGTGTGGACGAACAACGCCGATGAGTTGATCAGAAGCGGCACCTGCACCATCGCCGATGTGATCGGCTGCCGCGACAGCATTATGCTGTATCTTTTACGCAAGGGCCTGGAGCCCAAGATGAGCTTTGATATCATGGAGGCTGTGCGTAAGGGCAAGGTGGCAAAAAACGGCTTCCAGCCCGGCTGGGAGGAGGCCATGCGCGAGCACGATGTGCCCGACTGGTATATTGAATCCTGCCGCCGCATCAAGTATATGTTCCCCAAGGCGCATGCTGTGGCGTATCTGATCGCGGCCATTCGCCTGATGTGGTTTAAGGTATATCACCCGCAGGTATTTTATGCCGTGTATTTCACGGTGCGCGGCGCGGATATCGACTATGAGGCCGCCATTGGCGGTGCGCGTGTGGCACAGCAGCATATCAAGGATATAGAGCGCCTGCCCAAAGAAGAGCGCAACGCCAAAACCGATGATATGCTGGTTTCATTGCAGTTGGAAAACGAGATGATGCAGCGCGGCTGTGAATTTTTACCCATTCAGCTGGGCAAGAGCCGTGCCAGCAAATACCTGGTGGAGGACGGCAAGGTGCGCCTGCCGTTCAGCGCACTCAAGGGCGTGGGTGAAACCGCTGCCATTGCGCTGGAACAGGCTACGGTGAACGGCCAGGAGTATATTTCAATTGAAGAGCTGCAGCAGGCGTGCGGCGTTTCGAGCGCCATTATGGAAAGCCTGCGCAAGGTGGGTGCACTGGGGGATCTGCCCGAAACCAGTCAGGTAAGCTTTTTTGGCTGATCTGGGGCTGTAATACCGATGCGAAGCGTTTTGTCAACTGGTAAAAATGGCTAAAAAACAGCCGGATTTTAGACATACTGCTGCATAGACAAAACCAAAAGCTATGGTATGATGGATAGTAACAACATAGCAAAATTTGTCACCCGCTAAAGGCGGCAAGACCAAAAAGGGGGAGCCCATGGCACCGATCATTCGCACTGTGCATTTAAAAAAGATCTACCGCGTAGGGCAAGAGCGTGTGGCGGCCTTAAACGATGTGAGCATCGCCATAGAGCCCGGCGAAATATGCTGTATCGTGGGCCAGTCTGGCAGCGGCAAATCTACGCTGCTCAACCAGCTGGCCGGGCTGGAAAAGCCTACCTCGGGGCAGGTGTTTATCGGCAAGCGAGAGATCAGCGCCATGACCGAGGGCGAGCTGGCGGTGTTCCGGCAAAAATATCTGGGCTTTATTTTTCAAAGCTACAACCTTTTGCCCAGCATGACGGCTGCCGAAAATGTGGCTCTGCCGCTGATGTTTAAGGGCATACCCCGCAAAGAGCGCATGAAGCGCGCACGGCACCAGTTAGAATTGATGGGGCTTTCGGGCCGAGAAAACCACCGCCCCACCGAAATGAGCGGCGGCCAGCAGCAGCGCGTGGGCATTGCCCGTGCCTTTGTGGGTACGCCCAAGGTGATATTTGCCGATGAACCCACCGGTAACCTGGACAGCGCCACAACCCGCCAGGTGCTGTATCAAATGCTGAGCATGAGCAAGCAAAAGGGCATTACTTATATTATGGTAACGCATGAGCAGGACCTGGCCCTGTGCGCCGACCGCGTGATCACCGTGCTGGACGGCAAGGTACAAAGCGATGTGGTGCGCAGTGAAGAAGAAAAACGAAAAGGCTTTGAAACACTATTTGGCAGGCAGCTGCCTGGGGAGGAAGAAAACCGTGAAACAGTTTAAAAGAATTGCCGCGATTTTACTGGCGTTCAGTATGGTGCTTACCATGGCAGTGCCTGCCTGGGCGGAGGAAAACGGCGGAACGATTTATGTGAGCAGCTATAGTTCGGATTATGCTACAGATACTTTGATTTATAAAGATGGAAACAAAAAACAACAGGCATGGGCTAAAAAGGTTACCCTAAATGTTGTGGATGACAGATTTGTCGACGAAAACCAAATTTCAATAGAAGCAAAAGATATAACGGTTCAAATCAATGGAAGAAATTTTGTTCTTTCCACAGGAACCGATGATTCTGGTACACAGCTGCCGGGAACTCCTGTAATTACAAATATTGCCTATAAAACTGCGGAATATCAAACGGCGACATCTTCTTCTGCCGAAAAACAGAATACTGAAAAAACATTGAAAAAAAATGGTGTGTTGACTTACACCATTGAACTGGATCATCTGCTTTATAATGGTAGTGGCGATAAAGTAACCGATGATAATACACTCCGGCTAGATGTAAGCTATGGTTTTGAGGCCGGTAAAAATCTGCCCCTTGCCACTATCGAGCAAAAGCTTTCTCGCTTTGGCACGCAGACGGAAACCAGCCCCGAGCCTACGCCGGAGCCCACGGCTACCCCCGAGCCTACTCCTACGCCCGACCCTACTTACCGCACTCCCAGCCTGATCGTGCGCTCTACTTCCATTGGCGGTTCTTCGATCGATGCGGGCGATGATTTTACGCTGAGCCTGGAGGTTTATGCTACCTCCAGCGGCACCGAGGCCCTGTGCGATGTGCTGGTATCCATCAGCACGGCTGACGGCGTTACCCTGGCCAACGGCAGCACTACGCAGTATATCGGCGATATGGCCCCCGGTACCAGCCAGACTGTTACATACCCCATGCATGCACAAAACAGCTTTACCGGCGGCACCAGCTCGGTAACGGTGAGCCTTTCGGCCAACGGCAAAACCACCGGCGGCGGCGCGCAGGCTACGGGCACTACGGTAACAGTGCCCATCATTCAGCCCGAGCGCTTTGAGATCTCCAATGTGGAGATTCCCGAAACGATGACGGTGGGCGAAGAAAACTACGGCAGCATCACCTTTGTGAACAAGGGCAAAAATGAGCTTGCCAACATGACGGTTACGATTACGGGCAGCAACCTGCAGGAGCCCGAGCAGAGCAATTATGTGGGCAACCTTGCCGCCGGAACTGAACAGAGCGTAGATGTGAATCTGTGCGCTCTGCAGGCCGGCACGGTGGAGGGCACCATTACCATTGTGTATGAAGATACCTCGGGCCAGGAGGTAACGGTGACCCGCAATTTCAGCGCCGCTGTAGAGGATGCCGCCAGCTGGGACGATTATAACCCCGGTATGGACGACCCTGGCATGGATATGCCGGACGATACCCAGAAAAGCGGCCTGCCCGTTTGGGCCTGGGTGCTGATTGTGGCTGTTGCCGCAGCACTGGGCTTTGTGGGCTTTAGAATCGTGAAAAAACGCAAGGCTGCCAAATCGCAGGAGGAAAATGATGCGGATTTCTGATTTGCTCCGCCTTTCTCTGGATAATCTGCGGCGGCGCAAGGGCCGCACGGCCCTTACCGTGATCGGCGTGGTGGTGGGCACCTGCGCCATTGTGGTAATGATCAGCCTGGGCATTGCAGTGAGCGCGCAAAACGAGGAGATGCTGCAATCCTGGGGCGATTTGACCATGATACAGATGTATAATTATTCCAGCAGCAGCGACAATGCCTTGGACGATGCCCTGGTAGAGCGCCTGAAAACCACCGAGCATGTGGTGGCGGTCACGCCGTATTATCAGCCAAGCGATATAAACGGCATTATTAAAGCCGGGTCTAACGGTCGCTATGAAGCGAATATTTATAATATCTACGGCCTTGATGAAACCAGTATGGAACCCATGGGCTTTGAGCTGCAAAGCGGCACCTGGCTTACCGAGGCAGGAAACCTGGGCAAAAACAAGCTGCCTGTGCTGATCGGCTCAGAGTTTGGCTATAATTTTGAGGATACCAAGCGCAGCTATAACAGCAATGCCCGCTATCGCTACTCGGGCCAGGTAGACAGCAACGGCAACACGCTGCCGCCGTTTGTAGACCCCGAAAATACCCGCATGACCCTGCAGCTGCGAGACAGCCAGGGAAATGTGAAAGAAAGCTATGAGCTTGTGGTGATGGGCACGCTGGTGGGTGATTATTCAAAAG
>CAVGKH010000028.1:7339-8896 GCA_963629755.1 Gemmiger sp. | reverse complement strand
ACTTTACGGTGGGCGGCATGGTGATGCGTTTGCAGGATGCCCGCAAGCTGGCAGCCGCAGCCGACCGCATTGCCAAGCGCACCAATAAAAAAGAGGTCACCTATAACCAGATCAACATCAAGGTGGACGATGTAGACAATGTGGTTGGTGTAGAAAACGAGCTGAACGACGAGGGCTATAATACCAGCTCTATGACACAGATCCGCGAGGAAATGCAAAAAAGCGTAGCCCAGAGCCAGATGATCTTAGGCAGCTTGGCGGCAATCAGCCTGCTGGTGGCCGCGCTGAATATCATGAACACCATGACCATGGCCATTTACGAGCGCACGCGCGAGATCGGCGTGATGAAGGTGCTGGGGTGCAAGCTGTGGTATATCCGCGCTATGTTTTTAACAGAAAGCGGTGCCATTGGCCTTTTGGGCGGCATTGTGGGTGTTGTGATCAGCCTGCTGATCAGCACGGTGCTCAATAACCTTACCCTGATCATGAGCCTTTTGGGCGGCAGCATCGACCTTTCGGGCCTGAGCAGCGCCTTTGGAGGGTTCGGCGGCATGGGCGGCAAAATTTCGATCATTCCGCCGTGGCTCATTTTGCTGGCGCTGGTGTTTGCCACTCTGGTGGGCCTGCTTTCCGGCATAGCCCCGGCAGGCCGTGCGGTAAAGATCAGTTCGCTGGAAGCTATCCGGCACGACTAAAAAGCATAAAACACTACACAAAAAGGCCATGCGGCGCTTTAAACCGCATGGCCTTTTGAATGCTTTAACACAAAAATTACCGGGCAATTTTAAACACAGCCTTGATGCTCTTTTCGCAGTCGGCAGTGCGAATGTTGCCCTTGTGGGCTTCCTCCACCATAAACACGGCAAAGCGCTCGGGGTCTAAAACACCGGCACAGCTGGGCGTGCCTTTATAGAGCGCATAGTCTTTTTCTTCATCATAGGGGCGGGTCTCATCGATATCTTCGAGAGCTACCTGAAACAGCTGACTGCCCTCTAAAACGATCTGCAGGTCCATATATTTGCTGTGGGTCTCGAAATCCACGGCGGAATCCTCTACGGCGGGGCACTCCATCACATTTACATAGATATCATCGCCCTGGATATCCGTGCGCCCCAGGGGCAGATCGTCCAGCCCATTCTCCATGATCCATTCAATACAGGTATCCAGATTTTCAAAAAGCCCGGTGTATTGCTCTAAGTTATCAAGCCGGTCATACAGCATAGCGTGTGTGCCTCCTAAGTGTTTTTCTTGATTATACAAAATCCGGCGGCAAATGCCAAGAGGAAAAAACACGGCGCCTATTTTCACGGGCAGGGAATAGGTGTATAATACAAAATAGAAAATGAAATGAATTCACAAAACAGCTGGTTGAATCATCCATTTACTGAAACAGGATAAAGTGCTAGTATATGGTCAGAAACAGAAAAACAGGCAAAATATACTGCAACGATTTTACAAAAATAGATGGGAGTGTGTATTATGGCAATTTTGGTAAGCGGCGGCGCCGGTTACATCGGCAGCCACACCTGCATTGAGCTTTTGGCCGCAGGCTATGAT
>CAVGKH010000028.1:3997-7329 GCA_963629755.1 Gemmiger sp. | reverse complement strand
ATGATATTGTGGTGGCGGATAATTTTTATAATTCCTGCCCCGAGGCAGTGCGCCGTGTAAACCAGATCGCAGGCAAGGATTTTCGCTTTGTGCAGGCGGATATGACGGATAAGGCACAGGTGGAAAAGCTTTTTGCAGAAAACACCGATATCGATGCTGTAATTCAGTTTGCCGCCTATAAGGCAGTGGGCGAGAGCGTTTCAAAGCCCATTGAATATTATTCCAACAACCTGAACTGCACGCTGAATATTCTGGATGTGATGCGCAAGTATAACTGCAAAAACTTTGTGTTCTCCTCCAGCGCCACAGTATACGGTGACCCTGCCAGTGTGCCTATCCGCGAAGACTTCCCTGTGGGCAATACCACCAACCCTTACGGCACTACCAAGGTGTTTACCGAGCGCATCCTCGAGGATGTGTGCAAGGCAGACCCTACCCTGAATGTGGCTCTGCTGCGCTATTTCAACCCTATTGGCGCACATGAATCCGGCCTGATCGGTGAAGACCCCAACGGTATTCCCAACAATCTGTGCCCCTATATTGCTAAGGTAGCAGTGGGCAAACTGCCCGTGGTGCATGTGTATGGCAACGATTACCCCACGCCCGATGGCACCGGCGTGCGCGATTATATCCATGTGGTCGATTTGGCCAAGGGCCATGTAGCGGCCATTAAAAAGCTGCAAACCAACTGCGGCCTGTTCATCTGCAATCTGGGCACCGGCCACGGCTACAGCGTGCTGGATGTGATCAAGGCATTCAGCAAGGCCTGCGGCAAAGAGCTGCCCTATGTGATCGACCCGCGCCGCCCCGGCGATATTGCCGAGTGCTGGGCCGACCCGGCCAAGGCTGAAAAAGAGCTTGGCTGGAAAGCGCAGTTCGGCATTGACGAAATGTGCCGCGATAGCTGGAACTGGCAGAAAAAGAATCCGGACGGGTATAACACGAAAGACTGATTGACAGCCTGGATTTTTAAGGGCGCTGCTTTTTTGCACTTTGACAAAGAGCAGTGCCCTTTTTGCTTTTTATACGAACAAGCCAAAATAAAGCTGCAAAAAAATCATGAAATTCTATTGACAAGAAAAAGAACAAATTGTATACGTTAGAGCGCAAGTTAGCACTTGCTAACTCTTAAAGCGCAAAAGAGCGAATTTTATTTTGCTGCAATTTTTTGAAATATGGATTATTGCGCACTTGAATAGTTGGCTATAAGGCCAGCTATGTTTTTTGCACATGAGTTAGTCATGAATAACTCGTAATATGATAATATTTTTTAAAATTATGGCTGAAATAATAAAAAGAAACTCGCTCTATATTTGTTGGATCTATTTGGTTATATAAAACACAAAGAATAAGAAAGGAAGCATAGATGAAACACAAAAAGAGCCTTGCGCTGCTGGCCAGTGCGGCAATGACGGTAAGCAGCATTGCACCTGCTTTTACGAGCGTTGCCATGGCAGAGGGCACTGCAAAATATAAGGATGGTACCTATAGCGTAACCAAAACGGTTACGCCGGACAAGAAAAACCGCTTTGAGCAATATAACTTGGAAGTTTCATTTATTGTAATAGATGGCTTGGTAGCTAAAATAGAGGCAAAACAGGTTACTGAAACAGATGAGTATGAGGATAATCTGGATTATATTGACGATGCAATAAATGGCTTGAGCGCACAAATCATTGATAAGCAAAGTGCTGAGGGACTGGATGCTGTAAGTAGGGCAACTTGTGCTTCTAATGCTATTATTGATGCTGCGAAGGATGCACTTGAGCAGGCAAAGATTACCGAAACCCCGGATACTACCGTCGTCAACAGAGCTGACTTGCAGGCTGCCGTGGAGGTGGTATACGCAGCACGCTATGAAGAAAGCGAATATACTGCGGAAAGCTGGGATGCTTTGCAGGCAGCACTCACGGCTGCCAACGAAGCTTTGGCAAACGAGAATGCCACCCAGAAAGAAGTAGATGACGCAAAAACCAATCTGGAAGTTGCAGTCGCTGCGCTGGAAGAAGCACCGGTTACCCCGGCTGCAGATAAGACTGCACTAAACGAAGCCATTAAAGGTGCTCTCACCGATCAGGGCAACTACACCGATGAAACCTGGCAGGCTTACACCGAGGCTCTTGAAGCAGCCAAGGTGGTGCAGGCAGATGAAACCGCTACTCAGGGAGCTGTGAATACGGCTCTGGAAGTACTGAACACTGCCAAGGGTATCTGAACCGCGCCCGCAAAGTGATCGATAGCATTCTGGCGGCGCAGTCTGCCGAGGTAGATACGGTTTCCGGCGCAACCTACTCTTCGGGCGCAATTCGCGAAGCCGTGCAGCTGGCGCTGGCCCAGGCAGAACCCACAGAGCCGACCCCCAGCCCCGAACCGACCCCGCAGCCGAGCGAAACACCGACTCCGGAACCGACCCCGCAGCCGAGCGAAACACCGACTCCGGAACCCACCCCGCAGCCAAGCGAATCGCCCAATCCGACCCCGAGCGAAAACCCGCAGCCCAGCGAAACGCCGGTGCAGAAATACGCCGATGGCACTTACACAGGCACGGCGGTATGCACCAATCAGGATGAGAGCGATGAGGCGGACTTTGACTATGATGTTACCGTCACCTTCCTGGTAGAAAATGGTTTGATTACCAATTTGCAGGCAGAGGTAACGCAAGACCGCCTGGATGACCCGAGCAGCTATAAGAGCTATATCAAAAAAGCCATCGAGGGCAAAAACGGAACGCCAGGCATTCCGGAGCAGATCATGACCGCGCAGAGCACCGATCAAATCAATGCTGTCAGCCGGGCAACCTATTCTTCTTATGCCATTCAGGCCGCCGTGCAGAATGCGCTGGCAGCAGGCCCAAGGGAAGGCGGTGAGCAGGCATGACCCATACCTTTAAAGTAAGGCTTTGCAGCTTTGCCATGGCTGCAACCGCATTGGCGTTTTATCAGAGCGTAACGGCTTCCCGCGCGGCGCTGCAAAATGAGCGCAACCAGACGATCGCCCAGATCGAAGCCTATAATCTTTCGGTAAACGGCACCGAACAAGACACCGAAAACACCGCCTGGGCCGATGGCACTTATCAGGGCGAAGGGCAGGGCTTTGCCGGAAAAATCGAATTGAGCGTGACCGTGGAAGGCGGTCAGATCAAAACGATTGAGATCGTGGGCGATGTGAGCGATGATGCCGCGTATTTTAACCAGGCAAAAGCGCTTCTGGACGACATTATTGCCAAGCAGACCCCGCAGGTGGACACGGTTTCCGGCGCAACTTTCAGCTCCAAGGGTCTGATTCAGGCTGTGCAGGATGCGCTGGGAAAGGCGGTGGAGTAAATGGTACTG
>CAVGKH010000028.1:0-3987 GCA_963629755.1 Gemmiger sp. | reverse complement strand
GCTCCCACCGCATTGCAGCAGCGCCAGAAAAAGGCAAAGCAATATAAGCTTTTGCGCGCAGGCGTACAGGCGTTTTTCTTTTTGTATATGCCGGGCGCATTCACGGCAGCCTTTGCCGGGGCCAAGCACATTGCGCAGTGGCTCGGGCAGGGGCAGGTGCTCCAATTGGACAGCTTTGTGCAGGCGTTGGTGTTTCTGTGCGTTTGCACGGTATTATTCGGGCGTTTTTTCTGCGGCTATGTGTGCGCATTCGGCGCATTCGGCGATGCCATGTATGCGCTGTCCGGCCTTGTGCAGAAAAAGCTTTTAAAGCGCCGAAAGCAGTTTTCCCTGCCGGAAAAATGCGTATCTTATGCGCAAAAAATCAAGTACGGCGTGCTTGTGGTACTGCTGGTTCTGTGCGGGGCATCGCTTTATAGCACTTTGGGCGGCTTTAGCCCCTGGGATGTGTTTGCACGGCTCGGCGCGCTCAAAGCCCCGGCGGCAGGCTATACGCTGGGCTGCGTGCTGCTGGCGCTGATTGCCGTAGGCATGATGCTGCACCCGCGCTTTTTCTGCCAGTTTTTGTGCCCGCTGGGAGCAATTTTTTCACTTTTGCCGATTTTGCCCGCCGCGCACTTGCAGCGCAATAGCGCAAACTGCCCGGCTCCCTGCCGCGCCTGCCAGATGAACTGCCCGGTTCACCTGAAGCTTGGCCAGGGGGAAGCGGGCGAGTGCATCAGCTGCGATGCCTGCCGCGATGTGTGCCCGCGCGGAAATATCAGCCGCAAATTTGAGCCGCTGGGCCGAGCGGCGGCTGTGATCCTCAAGGCCGCCATCGTGGCAGCGTTTGGCTATATGCTGGGGCTCAGCCGCCTGTAATTTCTGTTCCCGGAAAATAATGTGCTAAGATCTCGTGCCAATCGGCGCCCTGTTCGGCCATCAGGTGCGCACCCCACTGGCTAAGGCCCACGCCATGGCCGTAACCGTGTGTAAGAATAAAAAATTTCCCTTCGGAAAAGCTGATCGAAAAGCAGTTGCTGCGCAGCCCCAGGGCCTTGCGCAGCTGCACCCCGGCTACGCTCTGCCCGCCTACCTGCACGCTTTGCACATAGCCGGTATTATACCACTGCGTTGCACCAAACCAGCCGGATGCATCCCCGCTTAACTCGATACCGAGCGCACCGGCCAGTGCATCAGAGATCTGCTGCTGCGAAAATTCTACGCTCTGTGCAGCCTCCGGCATAGAAGAGGCTGGCTCTGACTGCGGTAAAGTGCTTTCGGCTGCCGAAGAGGCTAGGGCAGACTCCGGCGCGGAAGCGGGTAGAGCCGCTGCGGCCGTTTTTTGTGGGATCAGGCATACCAGCGGCAAAAGGCCGACCAGCAGCAACAAAAACAAAGCAGACAAAACGGTTTGCTTCATATTGCCTCCTTGCGGAAAAGCGCGGCGGGATTCGGCTTGCATTTGCACGGCAAACTATGTAATATAAAAGATATTGCATCATGCAGGCCGCCGGCTTGTCCCTTTTAAAAGCATGTATATGCACGTGGCGGGGCTTGTATGCCGCAGGGGAGGAATTTTTATGAAAAAGCTTTGGACGGTTCTTACCGCCGTTTTATATGCCGCTTTGGGCGTTGCCTATGCCGTGGACCGTGCCGTTTTTACCAGCACGGCTACCGGATTTTCGCAGGGGGCATACTGGCTGCGCTATCTGATTTTGGCAGGGGCGTTGTTGTTTATGCTGCCTGCTGTTTTAAAGATCCCGGCCCGGCAGCCGGTTCGCCCGGCAGGGGGGCTGGCGCGCGTGCTTTCGGCAATGCTCGCAATAAGCTTTACGGCGGCATCGGCGGCTGAATTTATGACCTACGGCATCGGTTCGCTGGTGCATGCCGCACATGCACTGCTGCAGCTTGGCACGGCCGCCTATATGCTGTGGTTCACACTGCAGAAAAGAAGCCGCCGCCAGTGCGCACCGGCGCACAGCGCAATATGGGGCATTCTGGCATGCGCTTCGCTGTATCTTTTAGTGCCTATGCGCTTTATGTTCCACCAGAGCAGCCTTGTGCGCATAGGCAGCACGATGCAGCTGCTTTCCGCTTTGGCGGCGCTGCTGTTTGCTACAGCTTGCCTGCGGCGCATTTATCTGCCCGAGAGCGCCTGCGGCCGCCTGCTATGTGCCAGTGGGTTTGCAGCCTTTTTGCTGTGCACCTGCCAGGGCGTGGCAGCGCTGCTGGCAGAAGGGGCAGATACGCCCGAAAGCCTGTTTACTACGCTGGCCCTGGCTGTGTTGGGGCTGGCAGGCCTGTATGCCGCCGTGCTGTGCTGCTTTAGCTCAGCCCGGCAAAATCAGGCGCAGCGGCAACAATGAGTAGGGAGGGCTGAAATGGTCGAAGGCCCAAAGAGAATACTGTGCCGGGCGCACAGCCTTTGCCTGCCCGCGCGGCAGCACCAAAACCGCACACAGCCCGGCTGCCCCTGATGCAAAAAATATCATGCCGCCCCGTTTGCCCGCCCAGCGCTTTGCGCTGCGGTAAAGGCTGCGAGGCGGCTTTTTTGTACCTTCGCCCTGCCAGCATACTTCTATTAAAATTTTTTCGCCCCAGCCGTATGCCAAAAGCCGCAGGCGTGTGCCAGGTGTGCGGGGCATAAGGCCGCCGCACAGCCATAAAAGAAAACGCCCAGTTCGCCGGGGGCCGCCGCTGAATACAGACCCAAGGGCGCGGCTGCCTGCACAAAGCCCGGCGGCAGAGGGCAAATCTCTTCCAGCAGCAGCGCCAGCTCGCCCAGGCACTGCCCGGCATCACAGCAGAGCCCGGCAGCGGCAGGGGCAGCGAGCGCCTGCCGCTGTGCCTGCCGCACACTGCGCCGCAGCCGGGCCGTAGGGCGTACCCCGTGCAGGCAGCAGGCGGCCAGCTGCTCGGCCAAAGCGGAATGCTCCAGCAACACCAGCCCCTTTCTTGTAAATTCAATCATAGTTCTATGCGCATAAATTGCACATACTCATAAAAGAAAGCGGAAATTTATGGAAACGGGTCACAAACGATAAATTTTTAACAAATTGAGAAAAAGCCTCTTGCAGTTCCGGCAGGAATGAGCTACAATAAATAAAGCCGAAGAAACAAATAGTAAAGGTAATATTTTATGATTTGGGAGGCAAAATATGTCTGTTAAAGTAGCAATCAATGGTTTTGGCCGCATTGGCCGCCTGGCTTTCCGCCAGATGTTCGAGGCCGAGGGTTATGATGTGGTCGCCATCAACGACCTGACCAGCCCCGCCATGCTGGCTCACCTGCTGAAGTACGATACCACGCAGGGCTCTTTCTTGGGCAAGATCGGTGAGAACAAGCACACTGTAGAGGCTACCGATGATTCCATCATCGTGGACGGCCAGGAGATCAAGATCTACGCATTCCCCGATGCCAATAACTGCCCCTGGGGCGAAATCGGCGTAGATGTAGTGCTGGAGTGCTCCGGCTTCTACACCAGCAAGGAAAAGGCACAGGCTCACATCAACGCCGGTGCCAAAAAGGTAGTCATCAGCGCCCCTGCCGGCAACGACCTGCCCACCATCGTGTACAATGTGAACCACAAGACCCTGACTGCTGACGATAAGATCATTTCCGCTGCCTCCTGCACCACCAACTGCCTGGCCCCCATGACCAAGGCCCTGAATGACTATATGCCCATTCAGGCCGGTGAAATGCAGACCATTCACAGCTACACCGGCGACCAGATGACTCTGGACGGTCCCCAGCGCAAGGGTGACAAGCGCCGCAGCCGTGCTGCCGCTGAGAACATCGTACCTAACAGCACCGGCGCAGCCAAGGCTATCGGCCTGGTCATTCCCGAGCTGAAGGGCAAGCTGAAGGGCGCTGCGCAGCGCGTTCCCTGCCCCACCGGTTCTACCACTATTCTGACCGCTGTTGTGAAGGGCGAGGCTACCGTAGAGGGCATCAATGCCGCTATGAAGGCAGCTTCCAACGAGAGCTTCGGCTACAACACTGAAG
>CAVGKH010000027.1:412-16657 GCA_963629755.1 Gemmiger sp. | reverse complement strand
ACCTGCATACGGAACAGGGCTGGGCACCGGGGTTTTCTTATGCCAAAGAGGTAGATTATGAAAACAGTATTAGACCGTTTTTTAGATTATATCAGCGTAGAGACCACATCAAATGAACAAAGCGCCAGCTATCCCTCTACCCCCGGCCAGCTTGCGCTGGGCCGCCGCCTTATGCAGGAGCTGCAAAGCCTGGGGGCGCAGGATGCCATGCAGGATGAATACGGCTATGTAACAGCCACCATTCCTGCCACCCGCGAGGGCGGGCCGGTGCTGGGCCTTGTTTCGCATTTGGATACGAGCGATGCCGTGAGCGGTGCAAACATTCGCCCGCGCCTGGTAAAATACCAGGGCGGTGATATTCCGCTGAGCGACAGCGTGACCATGAAGGCGGCGGATTTTCCGTTTTTAGAAAGCTTTATCGGCAAAACGCTGGTGGTGACCGACGGCACCACTCTGCTGGGGGCTGATGATAAATCCGGCGTGGCCGAGATCATGACCCTGGCCGAGCGCCTGATGCAGCCCGGTGCCCCGGCCCACGGCAAAATTCGCATTGCGTTTACCCCCGATGAAGAGATCAGCGGTGGCACGCGCTACTTTGATGTGAAAAAATTCGGGGCCGATCTGGCCTTTACCGTAGACGGCGGCCTTTTGGGTGAGCTAGAATACGAAAATTTCAATGCCGCCACGGCCACCGTAGAGGTGCAGGGGCGCAGCATCCACCCCGGCGCGGCCAAGGGGAAAATGATCAATGCCGCCGTGCTGGCATGCGAGCTGCAGGCGCTGCTGCCGGGCCGTGAACAGCCCGCTCTTACCGAGGGCTACGAGGGCTTTTACCATCTTTTGAGCGTGCAGGGCAATGTGGAGCACTGCACCATGAAGATCGCCCTGCGTGAGCACGACTCCGCTAAATTTCAGGCACAGAAAAACTGGCTGATGAATGCCGCTGATGAGGTGAACCGCCGCTGGGGCTGCCAGGCCATCAGCGTGACCATCAAAGACCAGTATTTTAACATGCGCAGCGTGATCGACCAGCATATGGAAGTGGTGAACGCGGCCAAGGCGGCCTTTGCAGCCTGCGGCGTGCAGGCAAAGGTGCAGCCCATTCGCGGCGGAACTGACGGTGCGCGCCTGAGCCTGGCCGGGCTGCCCTGCCCGAATCTTTCTACAGGCGGCGCAAACTTCCACAGCCGATATGAGTGCATTCCGGTAGAGGATATGGAGTGCATGGTGGATGTGCTCACCGAGCTGGCCGTGCAGCTGGCCGGAAAGGAGGAAGCATAATGTTTGCAGAAACCTCCCGTGAAATGATGGCGTTTATCCAGCGCTCGCCCAGCAGCTTTCATGCGGTAAAAGAGCTGGCCACTATGATGCAAAGCGCGGGCTTTGCGCCGCTGCAGGAGTGCAAAGAATGGAGCTTGCAGCCTGGTAAAAGCTATTATGTTACCCGCAACAGCTCGGCCATCATAGCGTTTCGCATGCCCCAGAATACGCCGCAGGGCTTTATGATCGCCGCGGCGCACAGCGATGCCCCCACGCTCAAATTAAAAGATGCCGCTGAGCTGAGCGATGAAAGCTATGTGCGCCTGAATGTGGAAAAATACGGCGGCGCGATCCTTTCTCCGTGGATGGACCGCCCGCTTTCCATCGCGGGCCGCGTGGCGGTGCAGGAGGGGAGGCAGGTAATTACCCGCCTTGTAAATATCGACCGTGACCTGGTGCTCATTCCGCACCTGGCCATTCATATGGATCGCCAGATGAACGAGGGCCGCGCGCTGAACCCGCAGATCGATATGCTGCCGCTGTACGGCCAGGCCGCCAGCGCCGGCACGCTGAAAAAGCTGGTGGCTGAGGCGGCGGGGGTCTTGCCCGAGCAGGTGCTGGCAGGCGACCTGTTTTTGTATCTGCGCCAGGCGGGCAGCGTGTGGGGCGCACAAAACGAATTTATCTCCAGCCCCAAGCTGGACGATCTGCAGTGCGCCTGGGCCTGTGCCAAAGCCATTGCAGAAACACAGAACGAGCACAGCATTCCGCTGTGCGCCGTTTTTGACAACGAAGAGGTGGGCAGCACCACCAAGCAGGGGGCAGGCTCTACCTTTATGCAGGAGGTGATCGCCCGCATTTGCGAAAGCCTGGGCGCGGGCGCAGGGCAGATGCGCCGAATGCTGGCTTCCAGCTTTATGGCCTCGGTGGATAACGGCCATGCCATTCACCCGAACCACCCCGAAAAAGCCGATAAAACAAACCACCCGGTAATGAACGGCGGCGTGGTGATCAAATACAGCGCTAATCAAAAATACACCACCGATGCCGTTTCGGCAGGGCTGTTTAAGGCCATCTGCGCAAAGGCGGGCGTGCCGGTGCAAACCTTTATCAACCGTTCGGATGTGCTGGGCGGCTCGACCCTGGGCAATATCTCGGGCAGCCATGTAGCGCTGAACACCGTGGATATCGGCCTTGCGCAGCTGGCGATGCATTCCCCCTATGAAACCGGCGGCAGCCGCGATACGCTGCATTTGCTGAATGCCCTCAAAGCGCTGTATGCGGCGCAGATCCTATGCACAGCAGACGGCAGCTATGAAGTAAAATAAACCATATAAAAACAGCAGCACAGGCAGAGCCTTTTTATTCGGGCGCTGCCTGTGCTGCTTTGCTTTTAAGTGGACCATTGTTCTGGCTTCGGTTTTATAGTATAATCTGGTTAGTGCTGTATAACTTGATGACTGCCGGAAAGGGAAAACGATATGGAAGTATTTTACGGGCTTTTGATCCCGTTTTTGGGCACCTCATTGGGGGCGGCCTGTGTGTTTATCATGAAAAACTCTCTGCGCAGCAGTGTGCAGCGCGCGCTTACCGGCTTTGCGGCCGGGGTGATGGTGGCGGCCTCGGTGTGGAGCCTGCTGATCCCGGCCATCGACCAATCGGCCGCACTGGGGCGGCTGGCATTTTTTCCCGCGGCAGCGGGTTTTTGGCTGGGCGTTTTGTTTTTGCTGCTGCTCGACCACATCATTCCGCACCTGCACCAGAACAGCACCCAGGCTGAGGGCCCGCACAGCCAGCTGCAGCGCACCACCATGATGGTATTGGCCGTTACGCTGCACAACATCCCCGAGGGCATGGCCGTGGGCGTGGTGTATGCGGGCTATCTTGCCGGCAGCGAACGCATCACGGCTGCCGGGGCACTGGCCCTTTCGCTGGGCATTGCGATACAGAATTTTCCTGAGGGGGCTATTATTTCACTGCCGCTGCGTGCCGAGGGCATGAAGCGCGGCAGGGCATTTATCGGCGGCGTGCTTTCGGGCATTGTGGAGCCTATCGGTGCAGTGCTCACGATTTTGGCGGCGCAGCTGGTGGTGCCCGCACTGCCGTATCTGCTCAGCGCGGCGGCGGGTGCCATGCTGTATGTTGTGGTGGAAGAGCTGATCCCAGAAATGTCAGAGGGCGAGCATTCCAACATCGGCACCGTGTTTTTTGCAGTGGGCTTCAGCGTGATGATGATTCTGGATGTAGCGCTTGGCTGAATAAAAAACGCCGCCCTGCCCCATGCTTTTTGGCAGAAACATTAAAAAGGGGGCGGTGCGATTGCGGGCAACGCGGCCTCCCCATTTTTGGCGCAGCTGGCGGGTGGCGGCACGGCAGAGGGAGTATACTGCTACGAAACACAGCAGCGAACGGCGGGCATTCCGGCGGCAGAGCATCTGGTTGGCTATTTAAACGGCGATGGACACGGTGTTTCGGGGCTGGAGGCCGCCTACGACCAGCTTTTAGCCGAGGCTGGAAATCAGCACCGGGTCCAGTGCGCCGTTACCGCGCGAGGCCGCCTGGTAGAGGGCCTGCAGCCACTGGAAAGCGTTTCAGCCGGCAGCGGGCAGAGCGTAGTGACAACGCTACACGAGGCCGTGCAGTGTGCCTGCGAGGGCATAGCCGTGAGCTGAATGCAGCGCGGGTGCATTCTGGTTTTGGAGCGCGAAAGTGGGCAGGTGCTGGCCAGTGTGAGTATGCCGCAGTATGACCCCGAAAATATCGCTGCCAGCATAGAGGCAGGGGATACCAGCCTGATCGACTGTGCTTCGGCGCAATTCAGCGTGGGCTCGGTGTTTAAGCCGGTGCTGGCCGCCGCCGCGTTAGAGCAGGGCCTGGGCTGGTATTCCACCGAGTGCACCGGCGCCGTGGAGGTGGACGGCCAGGTGTACCGCTGCGCCAAAAGCATAGCACACGGCCAGGTGAACCTGCGCTATGGACTGGAAAAAAGCTGCAACTGTCTGTTTATCCGCCTGGGGCGCACGCTGGGGGCAAAAAGTATTGTGGATATGGCCGAAGCGCTTGGCTTTGGCCGCCAAACACAGATCGCACCCGGCCGTAAGCTGCGCCGGGATCTTTGCCGAGGTGTGCAATGCACTGTATTTGCTGAAAACCGATTGACAAATATTTTGCGGCGGTTTATAATCTGAAACAGATATGAAAAAATGGCCGTGATGGGGTCAAAGAGCAGGCAGCTGATTTCAGAGAAAAGCCGGGTGGTGCAAGGCTTTGCAAGGCTGCGGCTTTGTGCCGCCCCGGAGCCCCCGTCAGCAGCGGGCGTATCTGCGGCGTTAACGCAGGGCAAAGCGGCGGGCGGCCTTTTTATGGCTCTGCCCGCAATCTGGGTGGTACCACGGAGCTTTTCAAAGCCTTCGTCCCTTTCTATAAGGACGGAGGCTTTTTATTTTTTGCTCCTGCCCGCCGAGGCATTGCTCTGCCGGAATATCGTTATATTTTTATTAGAGGAGTAAAAACAATGGAATGGACCGGTTTGAATGAGCTTCGCGAGAAGTATCTCACTTTCTTTGAGCAGAAGGGCCATCTGCGCCTGGGCAGCTTTCCCCTGGTGCCGAAAAATGACCCCAGCCTGCTTTTGATCAACAGCGGCATGGCCCCCATGAAAAAGTGGTTTTTGGGCCAGGAAGAGCCGCCCCGCCACCGCGTGACCACCTGCCAGAAGTGCATCCGTACCCCGGATATCGAGAATGTGGGTATCACCGCCCGCCATGGCACCTTCTTTGAGATGCTGGGCAACTTCAGCTTCCAGGATTACTTTAAAGAAGAGGTTATTCCCTGGGCATGGGAGTTTTTGACCAGCGATGAGTGGATGGCCATTCCCAAGGATAAGCTGTATATCTCGGTTTATACCGATGATGACGAGGCTTACGATATCTGGACCAAGAAGATCGGCATTAACCCCGACCACATGGTGCGCTTCGGCAAGGAAGACAACTTCTGGGAGCACGGCTCCGGCCCCTGCGGCCCCTGCTCGGAAATTTATTTTGACCGCGGCCCCGAGTATGGCTGCGGCAAGCCCGACTGCCGTGTGGGCTGCGACTGCGACCGCTACATGGAGATCTGGAACCTGGTGTTCAGCCAGTTTGACTCTGACGGCAAGGGTCACTATGAGCGCCTGGCAAAGCCCAACATTGATACCGGCATGGGTCTGGAGCGCCTGGCTTGCGTAATGCAGGGCGTGGGTAACCTGTTTGAGGTGGATACCGTGCAGAGCGTGCTGCGCCATGTGGAAAAGATCTCGGGCAAGAAGTACGGCGAAAATGACCGCAACGATATTTCCATCCGAGTGATCACCGACCATATCCGCTCGACCGTGTTCATGGTCAGCGACGGCGTGCTGCCCAGCAACGAGGGCCGCGGCTATGTGCTGCGCCGTTTGCTGCGCCGCGCTGCCCGCCATGGCCGTATGCTGGGCATCAACCGCCCGTTCCTGGTGGAGCTGGTCGATACTGTGATCAAGAGCAGCGAGGTGGGGTACCCCGAGCTGCGTGAGCACGAGGAATACATCAAGAAGATCGTGGGCACCGAGGAGGCACGCTTCTATAAGACCATCGATGCAGGCATGAACATTCTGAATGGCCTGATCGACGGCATGGAACGCAGCAAGACCAAAATCTTGAGCGGCATTGAGGCTTTCAAACTGAACGATACCTTCGGCTTCCCGCTTGACCTGGTGAAGGAGATTGCTGCCGAGCGCGGCTTCAGCGTGGACGAAAAGACCTTCCGCAGCGAGATGGATAAGCAGAAGAAGCGCGCCCGCGAAGAGCGCCTGGCCAAGAATATTTCCGGCTGGGAAGCTGACCTGTTTGCCGAGCTGAACACCGAGGCTACCCAGTTTACGGGCTACACTACCCTGAAAGACTGCGGCAAGGTGCTGGCTCTGAGCGACGGCAATGAGCTGATGGATGCCATTGCTACCGATGACGGTGCCAAGGCAGGCGTGCTGGTGATTCTGGATAAGACCCCGTTCTATGCCGAGATGGGCGGCCAGGTAGCTGACCACGGTGTGATCACCACGGCAGAGGCGACTCTGCGCGTGCAGGATGTCAACAAGACCCCCAAGGGCTACTTTGTGCATAACTGCGTGCTGGAAAGCGGCACCATCAAAGTGGGTGACAGCGCACAGCTCAGCGTGGACAAAGAGCGCCGTATGAATATTTCGCGCAACCATACCGCTACCCACCTTTTGCAGCGCGCACTGCGCGATGTGCTGGGCAAGCATGTGCATCAGGCCGGCTCTTACCAGGATGCCGAGATCACCCGCTTTGACTTTACGCATTTCAGCGCTATGACCAGCGAGGAGATCGCCAAGGTAGAAAAGATCGTCAACGAAAAGATTTTTGAGGCTCTGGATGTGGATGTGAAGGAAATGCCCATCGAGGAAGCCAAGAAGCTGGGTGCTATGGCACTGTTTGGCGAAAAGTACGGCGACATTGTGCGCGTGGTGGATGTGCAGGGGTGGAGCACCGAGTTCTGCGGCGGTACTCATGTGAAGAATACTGCACAGCTGGGCTGCTTTAAGATCTTGAGCGAGGGCAGCGTGGCTGCCGGTGTGCGCCGCATTGAGGCTACCGCCGGTTACGGCGTGCTGCGCCTGCTGGACGAGCGCACCAAGGCATTGGCCGAAACTGCCGATGCTGTGAAGGCCAACAACCTGAAGGATGTGCCCGCCCGCGCGGCTGCTCTGGCAGAAGAGAACAAGAACCTGAGCCGCGAGCTGCAGGAACTCAAGAGCGAAATCGCCGCAGCCCGCACCGCCGGTCTGTTTGAAAACGCTGTGGAAGTGAACGGCGTGAAGATTGTTTCCGCCATGCTTGGCGGCACGGATGCAGGCGCTCTGCGCACCATGTGCGACCGCCTGCGCGATAAGGCTCCCGATGCTGTAGCCGTGCTGGTGGGCACCAGCGGCGAAAAGATCTCGCTCGCTGTGGCAGTAGGCGCCAGTGCCCTCAAGACCGGCATCAAGGCTGGCCAGCTGGTAAAAGAAATCTCGGCCATTGCAGGCGGCAACGGCGGCGGCAAGCCCGATTTTGCGATGGGCAGCATGAAGGATGATACCAAGATCGATGAAGCTTTGAAGGCTGCTCCCGAGATCATCAAGTCTCACATGAACTAATTATCAATGCCCGCCCGGCTTATGGGGACGGGCAAAATCATAAAAGGAGGCGCAGTAACATGGCAGATTGCCTTTTTTGCAAAATTGCAAACGGCGATATCCCCTCGAATAAGCTGTATGAGGACGATGAAATTCTGGCTTATTACGATATCGACCCCCAGGCCCCGGTGCATTTTTTGGTGATCCCCAAAAAGCACATTGACTCCGCAGCCTGCCTGACCGAGCAGGATGCCGCGTTGGTGGGGCATATTTTTGCCACCATCGCCAAGCTTACCGCAGAGCTGGGCTGTGAAAACGGCTACCGTGTGGTGACCAATGTGGGGGAAGACGGCGGCCAGAGCGTGAAGCACCTGCATTTTCATGTGCTGGCAAAACGCAGCCTGGCATGGCCTCCGGGCTGATGCAGCGGCTTGATCCGGCGGATTTGCCGGGTTTCTCTTAAAAGAAAGGATCGTGTGATCAATGCAAGAATTCTATACGCTGCAGGTGGCTGGCCTTACCCGCAAGCTGCCCCTTTGCAAGCTGAATGATAAACTGTCGATCGCAGCTTTCATCATGTTCAATGATGTAGAGCTCACCGTGGCCAGCGCCAAAGATCTGCTGGCCAAAGCGCCCGAGTTTGATGTGCTGGTAACGGCCGAGGCTAAGGGCATTCCGCTGGCTTACGAAATGAGCCGCCAGAGCGGCAAGCCTTACATTACGGCACGCAAGGGCGAAAAGCTGTATATGAAGAACCCCGTTAAAATCGAAGATCAGTCGATTACCACGGCACAAAAGCAGAGCTTGGTGCTGGATCAGACCGATATCGATTTGATGAACGGCAAGCGCCTTTTGCTGGTAGATGATGTTATCAGCACCGGCGGCAGCATGCACGCCATTGAGGCGCTTACCTCTAAGAGCACCGGCACGGTGGTGGGCCGTTGTGCTGTGCTGGCCGAGGGCGATGCCGCCGAACGCAAGGATATCTTCTTCTTGGAGCCTCTGCCCTTGTTTGAAAACGAGTAATACTATAAAAGTATTTGAAGTAAAAGAAAAAGGATCGTGAAAAGATGGTTCTGCAGCCGCTCGCAGTTTTTGGCATAAGCTACTTGGCGGCGCTATTGGCTGCAGTCTGTCTGCCGCCGGCGGCGCTGCTGCTTCCGGCGGCTTTTTTGGCGGCGGCGCTTTTGCTGCGCACCGTGCGGGGCGGCAGGCGCGATTATTTTATCATCGTGCTGGCAGGCGGCCTTACAGCGCTTTTGGGCCTTGCTGTGTGGCGGCAGGTTGTGCTTACGCCCGTTTCGGCTTTTGCCGGGCAAACGGGCACAGCCAGGGTGTCGGTGCTGGAAAGCAGCGATACCGGCGAAGACGGCTTTATGAGCGCCGTACTGCAAATAGAGCAGTGGCAGGGGCAAAGTGTGCATTTTAAAGCCCAGGCAGAGCGCTGCCCTGAAATGGAGGTAGGCGAGTGTGCCTTTTTGCAGCTCACCCTGCAAAGCCCCGAGCCAGAAGAGCAGCTTGCAAACTACGCCAAGGGCGTATATCTCGCCGCCGAGTATCAGGGCGGCTATGCCTATATCGGCGAAAGCAACGCACTGTGGGCAAGGGTTACCCGCCTGCGCCTGCACCTTTCACACCTGCTGCGGCGCTGGCTTTCGGCCGAAAACGGCGCCATGGCTGCGGCCATGGCGGTGGGCGACCGCACACGCATCGATACGGCCCTGCGCCGCTTGATGAGCCGCGCAGGTATTTCGCATTTGCTGGTGGTATCCGGCCTGCATGTAAGCCTTGTGTGCGCGGCGCTGCAGCGGCGCGGAGCCAGGCGCTACCGGTTGCGGGCGGTGCTTGCCATGGGCGTGGCACTGTTTTTGATGGCGCTCACCGGCTTTACGGCCTCGGTGTGCCGGGCTGGCATCACGGCAATGCTCTGCTATACCGCCGTTTTGCTTACCGAAAGGCCCGACGGCCTTACCAACATGGCCCTTGCGGGCATGCTGCTGTGTGTGCCGCAGCCCTACCGTATAGCGGATATCAGCATGCAGCTTTCGTTTGCGGCTACGCTGGGCATGATCTTCAGCGGCACAGTATATGAAAGAGCAGCGCGGCACTTAGCGCGGCGGCCCCAGCAAAAGCCTGGCAAAGCGCCAATTTTGCGGCGAACCGCTGCTAGGGCGGCCCAGCCGCTGCTCGTCAGCTTTATGGCCTCGCTATTCGTGGTGCCTGTGCTGCTTTTGCACGATATGGCGGTAAGCGGCGCGGGTATTTTGGGCAACCTGCTCACCATGTGGCTGGTGCCCTATATTCTGCTGGGTAGCTGGTGTGTGATATTGGCGGGCCTTGTGCCGGCAGCCTATCCGCTTTACCGGGGCCTGAGCCTTGTGCTGGAGCTTTTGCTGCGTGCGCTGCGCTTTGCCGCGCAGCTTTGTGCGGCACTGCCGTTTTCGCGCCTGCCGCTGCCGCAGGGCTACACCTGCCTTGTGCTGGCGGTGCTGGCCGCGCTTGTGTGGCTGGCTTGGTACCGCAGGCGTTGGCGCTGGCTGGCGGCAGCCATGCCGCTGGTGCTGTGCTTGGCGCTGGGTATAGGCGCGGCGTTTCAAAAAGATACGGTAGAGCTGGCGCTGGTGGGCAGTCGCACAGCGCCCTGTCTGGTGATCACGCAAAACGCACATACGGCAGTGATCTTTCGCGGCGGTGTGGCTAACTGCCGTTCGGTAGAAAATTATCTGGATAATCATGGCCTGCTCACGCCAGATCATGTTGTAGACCTGCGCTTAGAGCCGGGCCGTGAGCTGCCGGCGGGCAGAGAAAGCGCTGTGCTTACCCAGTGCGGAAGCGAAGAAAAAGAGCTTTGGCCCGGTGTTTGGCTCAAAGGCCTGCATACCGCAAAGGGAAACATGGCCGTGGTGGATATCAGCGGCTGGCAGATGGCGCTGAGCGCCGGAACACCGCAGCTGAAACAGCCGCTCATGCTGGATGCCTACGGCGCAGGCATGGCCGTACCCGAGGGCATAGAGGCAGAAACCGTGCTGACCAAAAGCACGAAATTTAAAGTGGAAACTGCCGCAAAAGCGGCGATATACCGGGGCAACTATGCCCCTAAGATCACGGTAAGGCCGGGCAGAAGCGTTTGCTATACAGGAGGAGCTTTTTATGGCACTGAATGAAAAACGGCTGAAAGAGGCTGTGCAGAAGAAACTGCCGGTATTCGGCTTTTTTTCGGTGGACGGCAGCCAGCTGGAGCAGGCAGCCGAAAAAACCATCGCGCTTTTGGGCGGTGCGGATACCGAGGTGACCCGGCTGGACGGGCCTACCCCTTCGATCGAAGAGGTCGTGCTGGCGGCGGGCACCATTTCGTTTTTCAGCACAAGGCGCATCATTTATCTGCCGCGCTTAAAGCCCGCCAGCTATAAAGAGGCTGATTTTAAAGAGCTTTGCGGAGTGCTGTCCGGTGCAGAAAACTCGGTGCTGGTGCTTACCTGCCAGATCGCTGAGGAAAGGGGCAAGCCGCGGCTAAACAAAACCGAGCAGCGCCTTTTAGACCTGTGCGGCAAGCTGGGCATGGGCGAAGTTCTGGCAAAGCCCGGTGAGGCAGAGCTGAACAAAATGATCCATGTCTGGGCTGCCGCGCAGAAAGCAAGCATCACACCTCAGGCGGCCAGCCGGCTTTTAGAAAACTGCGGCCCCGATGCCGCTCTTTTAGAAAACGAGGTGGCTAAGCTGGCTGCTTATGCGGGCTATGGCGAGATCACGCCCGAGATGGTGAGCGAGCTGGGCACGCGCAGCCTGGATGCCGATGTGTTTGATATGGCCGACCTTTTGAACCAAGGCAAAACGGCGCAGGCCCTGCAAAAGCTGGAGGTGCTGCTGCGCCTGCAAAACGACCCTATTGCCATTTCGGCAGCCATGGCGGCCGGGTATTTGGATATGTATCGCCTGTGTGCGGCACGCCAAAAGCCAAACGAGCAGATCGCCAAGGATTTTGGCTACCGCAGAGTTTACCGGCTGAGCAAAAAGCAGGAGGCCGCCAGCCGCCTGGGCAAGGCACGCCTGCGGGGCTGCTTGAAGGTGCTGCTGGAGCTGGATGCACAGCTGAAATCGGTGCCGGAGGACCGCAAGCCGATCTTGCTGCAGGCGGCCATCTGTGAGCTTGCCGCACAGCAGTCGGCACGATAGAAGGGAGACAGCAGTATGCCAAAACGCACTTTGCGGGGGGCAGTGCTGGTAGAGGGCAAATACGATGCCGCCAAGCTGGCTAACCTCGTAGAGGGGCTGATCCTCACAACGGACGGCTTTGAAATATACAGCAATAAAGAAAAACGAATGCTTTTGCAGAAGATCGCCCGCGAGGAGGGCATCACTATCTTAACGGATTCTGACCGTGCAGGCTTTCAGATACGCAATTATGTAATGAATTTCTGCGGCAAAGAGTATGTGCGCCAGGCATTTATTCCGGCGCGCCCCGGCAAAGAAAAGCGCAAGGCCCTGCCCGGCAAAGAAGGCCTTTTGGGCGTAGAGGGCGTATCGGATGCCGATATCCTGCGCGCGCTGGAAAACGCCGATGCACTTTTGCCGGCGGCGGGGGAGCACCCGGCGCAGACAATACCGGCAGAGCCAAACGAAGAGCCCATCACCTATTACGACCTCTATGAATGGGGGCTTTCGGGCGGTGAAGGCAGCAGCGACCGCCGCCGCACCTTTTTGCAGGCGCTCGATTTGCCGCCCCGGCTTTCTAAAAAAGCGCTGGTAGAGGTGCTGAATAAGCTGTATACCCGCAGCCAGCTGCTGGAAACGCTGGAAAAGCTGTAAGCCGCACCCGCACTTTCCGCCGAAGCAGCTTTCTTTAAGGAAAAGAGGATTATATTTGAACCAGAAAAAACAGGATATGGGCACCGGCAGTGTGAAAAAGCTGCTGTTGCAGCTGATGATCCCCGCCGTGGTAGCCCAGGTAGTAAACCTTTTATATAATATCGTAGACCGCATTTATATCGGCCATATTCCGGGCATTGGTGCGGCAGCGCTTACCGGCGTAGGCTTGTTTACGCCCATTTTGATGTTGCTCAATGCGTTTGCCATGCTTATCGGCGCAGGCGGTGCGCCCCGCACGGCCATTGCGCTGGGGCAGGGTAAAAAAGAAACCGCTGAAAAGATTGTGAACGCCAGCTTTTGCATGCTGCTGATCTTTGCGGCAGTGCTTACTGCGTTTTTCTACACGGCGGCTCCCACGCTGCTGCAACTCTTCGGCGCCAGCAGCGCCACGCTGCCCTATGCGCTTTCGTACAGCCGTATTTATATTCTGGGCTCGGTGTTCGTGCTCATCGTTATGGGCATGAATCCGTTTATTACCACGCAGGGCTTTGCCAAGATCAGCATGCTCACTACGCTGATCGGTGCGGTGATCAACATTGTGCTGGATCCTGTGTTTATTTTTGTGCTGGGCATGGGCGTAAACGGCGCAGCCATTGCTACAGTGCTCAGTCAGGCTGTGGGGGCAGTGTGGATCCTGCGTTTTCTGACCGGCTCCAAAACCATTTTACAGCTGCGCAGAGAACTGATCCGCCCGGATATGCGCGTGGTGCTGCCGGTCATGGCGCTGGGCATTTCTTCATTTGTGATGCTCTCTACCGAAAGCCTGCTGTCCATCAGCTTTAATGCAAGCCTGGCGCGTTACGGCGGCGATCTGGCCGTGGGCGCCATGACCGTGATCTCCAGCGCATCACAGCTGGCGCTCATGCCTTTGCAGGGCCTCTGCCAGGGCGGCCAGCCGATAATCAGCTATAACTACGGTGCAGGCAAAAAAGAGCGCGTAAAAGAGGCCGTGCGCTTTCAAATCACTTTGTGCGGGGGCTATACGCTTGTGTTCTGGGCGGTAATGATGGCTTTCCCCGGCATAGTAGCGGGTATTTTTACCACCGATGCGGCGCTGATCGAGTATACCGGCTGGGCCATGCGTGTTTACATGGCGGGCATTTTTGCCATGGGCTTTCAGATCGCGTGCCAGCAGAGCTTTATGGCGCTGGGGCAGGCAAAGGTAAGCCTTTTGCTGGCCTGCCTGCGCAAGATCATTTTGCTGATCCCACTCATCTTTCTTCTGCCGCACCTTCTGCCAAACGCGGTATTTGCGGTATTTCTGGCAGAGCCCGTCAGCGATATGATTGCGGCGCTGACGACCACGATCACATTCTTTTTACGGTTGGATAAGATCTTGGCGCATAAAGCGTGAACAAAAAATCTATATTTCACAGAAAATTTGCATTTTGATACGGAACCTGTTAAAATAACGTTATTTGACGGTAAAAACGATAACGGAGGAATCTTGTATGCAGCGTGAGTCTTTTCAGTCACGCATGGGCTTTTTGCTGGTGAGCGCGGGCTGTGCCATCGGCATTGGCAATGTGTGGCGCTTTCCCTATGTGGCGGGCCAGAACGGCGGAGGCCTGTTTGTGATTTTGTATCTGCTGTTTCTTTTGTGCATGGGTGTGCCTGTGCTCACCATGGAGCTGGCCGTGGGCCGTGCCAGCCGCCGCAGTGCGGTAGACGGCTACCGTGCACTGGAGCCTAAGGGCAGCAAATGGCATATCCACGGCTATTTCTGCATGGCTGGGTGTTGCCTTTTGATGATGTACTATACAACGGTATCGGGCTGGATGCTCAGCTATCTGGTAAAGTTTGCCACGGGCACCTTTCAGCCCGGTATGGATTCAGAGGCCGTGGCGGGCGTGTTTAGCGGCCTTTTGGGCTCAGCCCCCGAAATGGCACTTTGGATGGCCATTACCGTGATCTTGGGCTTTGCAGTGTGTAGCTTTGGGCTGCAAAGCGGCCTTGAGCGTATTTCCAAGTGGATGATGAGTGCGCTGCTGGTTTTGATCTTGGTTCTGGCGGGGCACAGCCTGCTGCTTTCGGGTGCAGGCGAGGGCATGCACTTTTATCTGGTGCCTGATCTTGCCGCCGTGGCAGAGATCGGCATCGGCAGCGTGGTCTCAGCGGCCATGAACCAGGCGTTTTTTACGCTGAGCCTTGGCATTGCCGCTATGGAGATCTTCGGCAGCTACATGAGCCGCGATAACACGCTGGCCAGTGAGGCCGTGCGCATCTGCGTGCTGGATACCTTTGTGGCTATTATGGCAGGCACGATCATTTTTCCGGCCTGCTTTACCTATGGTGTGCAGCCCGATGCAGGCCCGCAGCTGATTTTCATCACGCTGCCCAATGTGTTTGTAAATATGCCCGGCGGCCGGTTCTGGGGCGCGCTGTTCTTTTTGTTCATGACCTTTGCCAGCTTTTCTACGGTGCTGGCCGTGTTTGAAAATATCTCGTGCTTCTGCCGCGACACCTTCGGCTGGAACCGTAAAAAGGCCGCGGTGATCTGCTGCATTTTTATTCTTATCGCCAGCCTGCCCTGCGTTTTGGGCTATAATAAGTGGAGCGGCCTGCATTTGATCGGCGGCCGCGATGTGCTGGATAGCGAAGACTTTTTGGTGAGCAACCTGCTTTTGCCCATTGGCTCGCTGGTCTATCTTTTATTCTGCGTTACCCGCTGGGGCTGGGGCTTTGACAATTACCTCAAGGAAGCCAACGAGGGCCAGGGCATCAAGCTGCCGAAATGCTTAAAATATTATTTCCGCTATGTGCTGCCGCTGCTGGTTTTGGTGCTCGTTTACCAGGGATTGCGGTAAAAAAATCCATATTGCTTGACGAAAAGTACAAATTGGGCGTATAATGGAGCGAACAAAACGGAATGAAGCCGGAAACGGCCGGGCAAAAAAAGAGCCCGGGTCTCCGGCATAAAACAGGAGGATGTGTTGAACATGCACACTACACTCGTAATCATGGCCGCAGGTGTTGGCTCACGCTTTGGCGGCGGCATCAAGCAGCTGGCTAAAATGGGCCCTGGCGGCGAAGTGATCATGGACTATTCTATCTACGATGCCAAACAGGCCGGCTTTGATAAAGTGGTTTTCATCATTCGCAGGGATATTGAAAAAGAGTTCCGCGAGGTGATCGGTGACCGTATTGCAAAGCAGATCCAGGTAGAATATGTATACCAGGAGCTGAACGATTTGCCCGCCGGCTTTACCGTGCCCGAGGGTCGCACCAAGCCCTGGGGCACCGGCCAGGCAATCTTGTGCTGCCGCGGCGTAGTAAAAGAGCCTTTCGTGATCATCAATGCCGATGATTACTACGGCAAGACCGCCTTTAAAAAGCTGCATGATTTTTTGGTGAACCATGAAACCACCCCCGAGGTGATGACCATGGGCATGGCTGGCTTTATTTTGAAAAACACGCTGAGCGAAAACGGCGCGGTGACCCGCGGTGTGTGCGTGGCCGATGAAAACGAAATGCTGGCACATGTGATCGAGACCACCGGCATTGCCAAAAAAGATGGTAAACTGGTGTGCGACCGCCCCGAGGTAGAAGAATGGCTGAAGCCCGAAAACTGGGTCTCGATGAATATGTGGGCCTGCTATCCCGATTTTCTGGAATGCCTGGGCAAGGGCTTTGAAGAGTTCTTGGCCAGCACCGAGGGCGACCCCTGCAAGAAGGAATATCTGGTGCCTGTGATCATCGACGGCCTGCTCAAGGCCGGTAAGGCGACCGTGAAGATCTTGGAGACTCCCGACCGCTGGATCGGCATTACCTACAAAGAGGATACCGCCGCAGCGCAGAAGGGCTTTGCCGATATGATCGCGGCAGGGCAGTATCCCGAGCACCTGTGGGGCTGATAAAGCAGGGCCTGAAACAGCAAAAATCAAAAAGTGCGGAAAGCTGCCGGTTTTCCGCACTTTTTTCTTTGCGCGGCAGTGGGAATACCGGCTTGCCAAAATGCCATTTATGCG
>CAVGKH010000027.1:0-402 GCA_963629755.1 Gemmiger sp. | reverse complement strand
AGAGCGAACGAGGGCTTTGCCTGCCAAACAAGGCCCCGCTGGGAAGGAAGAATTTGCAGCATGAATAAGCGTGAAAAACTGCAATTTTTATTTGTGTTTTTTACAGACCTGGCTTCTTTGGCACTGAGCTTTATTTTGGCATGGATGCTGTTTGGCGTGTGGATGCGCCGCGCAGCTGACCTGTTTGACCGGCTGGCTGTGTATCAGTTTGCTGTGCTTTTGCTGGTGGCATATCTTGTCACCTTTTTGCTGTTTGACCAAAAAATCAATATCGTGGGCCGTCATGTACAGGATGAGTGCCTGATCTCGATACGGTTTAATGTGATCCTGCTGGCGATCCATGCACTGCTTTTGCTGGTGACCAAGGTGCCCATGATGGCATCGCGCTATATGCTTATAGGC
>CAVGKH010000026.1:0-16812 GCA_963629755.1 Gemmiger sp. | reverse complement strand
CCGGGGCGTACACCATGCGCTTGCCCTCAAACTTTCGCTCGCCCACCGTGCTTTTGCGGTAATGCATCAGCGCGGTAACGGCAAAGGTAACAGCGGCCGAGATCAAACAGCCCCAGCAGGCATACAGAAAGCTGCGCATGGCAGGGTCGATATGGCAGGGCA
The DNA here is from genome assembly GCA_963629755.1 of Gemmiger sp. GTDB lineage: Bacteria > Bacillota > Clostridia > Oscillospirales > Ruminococcaceae > SFIE01. The sequence continues at coordinate 16,650 of CAVGKH010000026.1, read as the reverse complement.
GCATCAAAAGGCCGGGCGAGCCGAAGGCATAGCGCCGCACTCGGGCAAGGCCCATAAACAAACCGCCTGCGCCGCCGCCGATCATAGCAGCGCACATGGGGTATTTTAAGCGCAGATTACAGCCGAACATCGCGGGCTCGGTAATGCCGAACAGCGCCGTAATGCCGGATTTTAAGCTCCGGCCGCGCCAGGCACCGCCTGCGCACAGCGCAATGGCCAGTGCGGCGGCGCCCTGGGCCACATTGGCGGCCATCATGCCGGGGCCTACCAGGCTGTCCCACCCAAAGTGGCTCAAGCTGGCAATGCCGAGCGCTACAAAAATATAGTGCTTGCCGCTCATGACCAAAAGGGGATTAAAGATGCCCAGCAGCAGTCCGAAGATCCAGCTTTGGTGCAGGCTCACATAGTGTATGGCATCGGCCAGCAGTGCCGAGAGCACACCGGCGGCCGGGGCCAGCACAAACAGGGCCGGCAGCGCGCCAAACAAAAAGGTGAGCAGCGGCACCAGAAAGAATTTTAAGGTCCCGGGGCTGTATTTTTCCACCCGGCGGCCCACAACGCCGATAAACCACACTACCAGCACCACGGGCAGCATGTTTTTGGGCGAGCCTACGCTGGTAAGCACAGAGGTAGCCGCCGCGCCGTGCGCCAGCCCCAGCGTGTACGAATCGATCAGCTCGGGGCTTACCAGCGCGCAGGCTGCCAGCAGCGAAACGCCCATTTCTGAGCGAAAGCGCCGGGCCGAGGTGTAGGCCAGCAAAATGGGCAAAAACCGAAACGGCAGGTTGGAAAGCCCGAACAAAAGCTCATAATAAGTGTGCCAGGCATCCGTGAGGCCCAGCGCATTCAGTGCCATCAGCAAAGCGCGCAGGCTGCCCGCCGCCGTAAGGGCCGGCACAATGGGCACAACGATCGCCGCCAGCGTGCTGATAAACACACGCTGCGCCGCCCGCCACCATGGCACGCCGCTTTTATCCTCCTCGGGCGTGGGCACAGCAGCTCCGTCGCCGATATCGCAGGCGGCCACGGCATCAAAGCCCGGCTGCTCAAGCAGCGCCGAAAACAAATTCACCACATCGGGGCCGATCACCACCTGATACTGCCCATCGGCATGCACCACATCCAAAACGCCTGGCACAGCGCGAATGGCATTATCGTTGGCAAGCTCCTGTGTGCGCAGCACAAAGCGCAGGCGGGTGGCGCAGTGCTCGGCTGAAATAATGTTTTTGATCCCGCCTACAGCGCCGAGAATCGTGATCGCGGCCTGTTTGTGATCCATAATAACTCCTTCTCGTTCCGGCTTTCGGCTACTGGGGCATTTCCGCACGCCCTATACCGAAAAAATATGTTCCCCATATTCCTTTTCAATACTTCTAATAATACCATTATAAACGAAACGCCACAAAAAAGCGCATAAAATTCAGAAAAAACGGTTTGATTATATCACAAAAAGAAAGGCTGATTTTTAGAAAAAACTGTAAAAATGTCACAGAAAAGCGGCGCGTGGGTAGCGCCTGCGCATAGACAAAGAGGCATAAAAGGAGTATACTGAACTCAAGCAACACCACACAATTTCCGCCGGACGGCTTACGCGGTATTGCTTCAAAGAAACCCCTTGAAGGAGGCTGTTTGAATGAAACTCACATTTTTGGGTGCGAACCATGAAGTTACCGGCAGCTGCACACTGGTGCAGGCCTGCGGAAAAAACATTCTGGTAGACTGCGGCATGGAGCAGGGAATCGACATTTACGAAAACCAGCCTCTGCCGATCGCCCCTGGCGAGATCGATGCCATTCTGCTCACCCATGCCCATATGGACCATGCGGGCCGCATTCCGCTGATGTATAAAGAGGGCTTCCGCGGGCCGATCTACTGCACCACGGCCACCATTCAGCTGTGCATGGTGATGCTGCAGGATTCGGCGCACATTCAAGAGATGGAGGCCGAGTGGAAAAACCGCAAGGCGCAGCGTGCAGGCGAACCGCTGGTAGAGCCGCTGTATACCATTGAGGATGCCCAAAATGTGATGACGCAGTTTGAAGACTGCAAATATAAAAAAATCAAAGAGATCGCCCCCGGCATTCAGGTGCGATACACCGATGCCGGCCACCTGCTCGGCTCGGCCTCGATCGAGGTTTGGATCACCGAAAACGATAAGACCCAGAAAATCGTATTCTCGGGCGATATCGGCAACCTGGATCAGCCGCTGATCAAAGACCCCGAATATCTCGACAGCGCTGATTATGTGGTGATGGAATCCACCTATGGCGACCGTTTCCACGGCGACCGCCCCGACTATGTAAAAGAGCTGGCGCAGATCGTGCAGGAAACGCTGGATAAGGGCGGCAATGTGGTGATCCCCAGCTTTGCGGTGGGCCGCACGCAGGAGATGCTATACTTCCTGCGCCAGATCAAAGAAGAAAAGCTGGTAAAGGGCCACGAGGGCTTCCCCGTGTATGTCGATAGCCCTCTTGCCAACGAAGCCACCACGATCTTCCGCAAGAGCTTTATCGAGTGCTACGACGAAGAGGCCATGCGCCTGGTAAATGCGGGGATCAACCCCATCGGCTTTAAAGATCTGAAGATCTCGCTCACCAGCGATGATTCGCGTGCCATCAACGCCGATGAAACGCCCAAGGTCATCATTTCGGCCAGCGGCATGTGCGATGCGGGCCGTATCCGCCACCACTTAAAGCATAACCTGTGGCGGCCCGAGTGCACGGTGCTGTTCGTGGGCTATCAGTCTAACGGAACTCTGGGCCGTGCCCTGGTGGAGGGCGCAAAGGAAGTGCGCCTGTTCGGCGAGCATATCGAGGTAAAGGCACAGATCCGCAAGCTGACGGGTATGTCGGGCCATGCCGACCGCAACGGCCTGGATAAGTGGATCCAGAGCTTTACCAAGCAAAAGCCCGGCCATGTGTTTGTGATCCACGGCGAAGACACCGTGACCGATGTTTACGCCGACCACTTAAAAGAGCTCGGCTTTGATGCCAACGCACCGTATAACGGCGCTGTGTGCGAGCTGATGGACGGCCAGGTCACCTGGCTGGCCGAGGGCAACCGCATTCGCCTGGCGCCCAAAAAGCAGAGCCAGGGCGGCCGTGCTGCCAGCGCTTTCTATCAGCAGCTGGTGCTCGTGCAGGAAAAGCTGCAGCGCGTTGTCAAAAACAGCGAGGGCCTGCCCAACAAGGACCTCAAGAAATTTGCGGCACAGCTGGAAGCCCTGTGCGACCAGTGGACCCGCTGAATCAGCACAACACCCGGGGCGCGGCCTTTTGCCTGCCGTGCCCCGGCAATTTTGGTTTTCGGAGGAATACGCAGCCATGTGGCATCCCATCAAGCATTTGCAAACCATTACACGGCATCACAATCTGGTGATGATCCACTGCTTTAAATGCGGGCTTTACTGGCAGGGGCTCGTGCACGACCTCAGCAAGCTCAGCCCGGTGGAATTCTGGGCCGGGGCCAAATACTGGCAGGGCACCCGCAGCCCCAACAACGCCCAGCGTGAGGCTGTGGGCTACAGCGCCGCCTGGCTGCACCACAAGGGCCGCAACAAGCACCATCTGGAATACTGGATCGACTACCCCACAGCCGCCGAGGGGAAAAGCCCCATGGTGGGCATGCGCATGCCTGAAAAGTATGTGGCCGAAATGATCTGTGACCGCATTGCCGCCAGCAAGGTGTATGCAGGCAAAAACTACGACCATACCTACCCGTGGGAATACTACCAAAAAGGCAAAGACCACTATCTGCTGCACCCCGAAACGCGTGCCCAAATGGAAAAATGCCTCTGGATCTTACATGAAGAAGGCGAGGAAGCGACCTTTCGCTATATCCGCGAGGTGCTGCTGAAAAAATAAAGGGGAGCAAATGAGGCTTATAAAGAGATTTGTACAAATATACATCCTTACATTTATTCTGCTCTTTGTGTTTCTGTCGCTGACGGATTGCAGTATCACTGGTTTATAACGTTGCTGGTCTGCACATTCGTGGCGGCGCTGATCGTATTTATTTTTGTATCCCAGCAAGAAAAAATAGAGCAGCTGGAAGAAAGAATAGAAGCGCTGGAAGAGAAAAACAGGCAATAATATGGCAGGCTGTTGAAAGAGTAAAATTGGGGTTGGCGCATCGCCATTCGGGCTGACCCCCTTATACCTCGTCACGGCCCGCCTTCGACCAAGAACTCCTCGGCACAAGGGCGTCAGCCCTTGCAGAGTGCGGTAATTGATGGTTACAAAGGGGCACTTTTGTATAGACCATCGTAGGGGCAAGGCTCTGCTCTGGCCGTTAGCCGCACGGTCACCTGCGGGCGGAGCAGAGCCCCGCCCCTACAATAAAACGCTGAAATTCGTGCATTTTTTGTGAGCTTCAAGCTTTTCCAAGAATGGCCACCGTGCGGTGAGGAACATTTGGCCGCAAGGCCAACCGTGACGAACCACATGGTGACCATTCGACTCTATACGCACAAACCCCAATTTGCAGAATATAGCCCAATTTTTCAGTGATCCCGGCAGCGGGCTGCGTGCAACAGCCTGCCGTTTTTTGTTTTGCTTGCCGTTGCCGCGGCAGTATGCTACTATGGTAGAGTAGTAAAAAGAAACACCGCATACGGAGGGGGAAAACTTATGGCGCAGGAAAACGAAAAAACCTTGCGGGAGCTGCAAAGTGACCCGGTGCTCAGGCACTTTTTGAAAATTTGCGAATACCCGCACCCAAGCCACCGCGAAAAGGCACTGAGCGACTATCTGCTCGCCTGGGGCCAGGCACAGGGGCTGGAATGCAAGCGCGGCGAAGCGCTGGAGGTATACCTGCGCCGCCCGGCAAGCCCCGGCTGCGAGGGCGAGCCTGCCCTGCTTTTGCAGGCGCATATAGATATGGTATGCGAAAAGGCCCCCGGCGTGCAGCACGATTTTGACCGCGACCCCGTGCCCGTGCAGCGCGAGGGTGATATGCTCACCACCGGCGGCAAAACCACGCTGGGCGCAGACAATGGCCTGGGCGTGGCGCTGGCCATGGCCGCCCTTTGCGAGGATATCCCGCACCCCGAATTGGAGGTGCTGTTCACCACCGCCGAGGAGGACGATTTTGCCGGGGCCAAGGCGGCCGACGGCAAGTGGTTCCATGCGCGCCGCATGATCAACCTGGATAACTCGGTAGAAAACGAGCTTATCGTGGGCAGCAGCGGCGGCAGCGGCATGGAACTTACGCTGCCTGCCCCGCAAACCGAAGTGCCCGGCGGCTATGCGGGCGCAGAGATCGTGCTGCAGGGGCTGGCAGGAGGCCACTCGGGCGAGGATATCCATAAGGGCCGCGGCAGCGCCAATGTGCTTATGGCACGCTTTTTGGCCAAGGCGCTGGGCCTGGGACTTCGTGTGGCCGATGTGCGCGGCGGCACCTTCCGTGTGGCCCTTACCCGCAGCTGCCGGGTACAGGCGGCCCTGCCTGCCGAAAACCTGCCCGCCCTGCAGGCGCTGACAGCCCAGTTCGAGGGCGAGCTGCAGGCCGAATACAAGGCCACGGCTCCGGCGCTCACGCTGTGTGTAACGCAGACTCCCTGCCCGGCCAAAGCAGCCACTGCCGCCGATACCGAAAAATTCACGCAGGCCATGCTGCTGCTGCCAAATGGCATTAAAGAAATGAACGGCGCTTACCACGAGGTCGTGGAGGCCAGCTGCAATCTGGGCGAAGTATACCAGAATGAAAATGCGTTCGTGATCATTGCCGAGGTGCGCGCGGCGCATGATTCCACGCTGGAATGGCAGCTTACCCAGTGCCGCATGGCGGCGGCGCTGCTGGGGGCAAAGGTACGCCTGTTCGGCGATTACCCCGGCTGGGCCCCGAATCCGGATTCGCAGATTCTGCATCTCGCCGCTGAAAAGCTGGAGGTCGAGTATGGCAAGGCGCCCACGGTGCGCGCTATTCACGCCGGGCTGGAAAGCGGCGCCATGATCAAAGCCATTCCGGGGCTGGATGCCGTTTCGCTGGGCGCGGCGCACTGGGGGCTGCATTCGCCCACCGAAACCGCCAGCATTCCCTCGGTGCAGCGTACCTGGCGGGTATTGCAGGCCATTTTAAAGGCAAAAACATGATGTGATACACAGTTTAAACATGAATTAAATTCATGTAATGAGTTATTGACAATCATGCGGCGCTTTGCTAAAATAATATTGTCTTTTGAATATTTTTCAAATGCGTTGACAGGGAAAAAGCAAAGGCTTCCGCGCGCTTTAGAGAGCTGCCGTATGGTGCAAGGCAGCGCCGCCGCTTTTGTGTTACTGGCCCTTGAGCAGCCCCGCTGAAAAGCAAAGTAGGCGCGGCCGGAAGCCTTCCGTTATCTTGGGGCAGCAATTCGCCTTTTGGGCCGATTGTGCAGAGCGGCCGGGAGTGCCCGGCAAAGAGAGTGGTACCGCGGGTACGCAAGCTGAAAGTTTCGTCCTCGCCTCTCAGGGTGTTACCCTGCAGAGGCGAGGCTTTTTTATTGCCCCGCGCAGGGCAGAAAAAGCAGGCGGCAGCGCCGCCCCAAAGCAGCGATCAGGAGGAAAATTATTATGATGGATGCAACCAAATATCAGATTGGCTATTACCCCGCGCCGGCCGGGGAGTATGAGTGGGTCAAAAAAGACCATATCACCACCCCGCCTGCCTGGTGCAGCGTAGACCTGCGCGACGGCAACCAGAGCCTGATCGTGCCCATGGACCTGCACGAAAAGCTCGAATTCTATAAAATGCTCGTGGCCATCGGCTTTAAAGAGATCGAAGTCGGTTTCCCCGCCGCCAGCGAGACCGAATATGAGTTTCTGCGCACGCTGATCGAGCAGGATATGATCCCCGAAGATGTGACCGTGCAGGTGCTTACCCAGTGCCGCGACCACATCATTCGCAAAACCTTTGAGGCTGTGCAGGGCGCACCCCGTGCCATCATTCACTTCTACAACAGCACCAGCGTGGCCCAGCGCGAGCAGGTGTTCAAAAAGAGCAAGGAAGAGATCAAGCAGATCGCTGTGGACGGCGCAAAGCTGGTAAAACAGCTCAGCGAAGAGTACAAGGGCAACTTCCTGTTTGAATATAGCCCCGAAAGCTTTACCGGCACCGAGCCCGAGTATGCCGTAGAGGTGTGCAACGCCGTGCTTGATGTAATGCAGCCCACCCCCGAGCGCCCCATGATCATCAACCTGCCCGTTACCGTAGAGATGAGTATGCCCCATGTGTATGCCAACCAGATCGAATGGTGCAGCAAAAACCTGAAATACCGCGACAGCGTGATCCTCTCTACTCATCCCCATAACGACCGCGGCACCGGTGTTGCCTGCGCCGAGCTTGCCGTGCTGGCAGGCGCACAGCGCGTGGAATGCTGCCTGTTCGGCAACGGCGAGCGCACCGGCAATGTGGATGCCATCACGCTGGCTATGAATATGTACAGCCACGGCGTAGACCCCAAGCTCGACTTCTCGAACATGCCTGAGATCTGCGAAAAGTACGAAAAGCTCACCCGCATGCATGTGTATGAGCGCCAGCCCTATGCAGGTGCACTGGTGTTCGCCGCCTTCTCGGGCAGCCATCAGGATGCCATTGCCAAGGGCATGACCTACTACCGCCAGCACGCACAGCATCAGTGGAACTGCCCCTATATCCCCATCGACCCCACCGATATCGGCCGCACCTACGATGCCGATGTGATCCGCATCAACAGCCAGAGCGGCAAGGGCGGCATCGGCTTCCTGCTCGAGCAGAATTACGGCTATAGCCTGCCCCCCAAGATGCGCGAAGACCTGGGCTATCGTGTCAAGAGTGTTTCCGACCATGGCCACAAGGAACTCTCTGTGCGTGAGGTCTGCGATGTGTTCGAGGAAACCTACCTCAACCGCAATGTGCCCCTGAATGTGCCCGAAGCCCACTTCACCGTGCGCAACAATGTGTTCTATGCCGTTGTTACCATAGAAAACCGCGGCAACAGCCGCGAGGTCACCAGCCAGGGCAACGGCCGTTTGGATGCCATCTGCAATGCCATTAAAGATGCCACCGGCCTTGAGTTCAAGCTGGAGACCTACAGCGAGCACAGCCTCGACGAGGACTCTACCAGCCGTGCCTGCAGCTATGTGGGCGTTCGCTGGCCCGACGGCAGCATGACCTGGGGCGCAGGCACCCACACCGATATCATTATGGCCGGTACCCGCGCGCTGGTCTCGGCTGTAAACAACCACTGATCCGATTTTCCCACCAGGGAAGTATAACTGCATAAGGAGAAATTACAATGGGAATGACAATGACGCAGAAGATCCTGGCCGCCCATGCAGGGCTGCCCGAGGTCAAGGCCGGTCAGCTGATCAACGCTGATCTGGATGTAGTGCTCGGCAACGACATTACCACCCCCGTGGCCATCAACGAGTTCAACAAGGCCGGTTTTACTTCGGTGTTCGACCGCACCAAGATCAACATCGTGCTCGACCACTTTGTGCCCAATAAAGATATCAAGAGCGCACAGCAGAGCAAGCAGTGCCGCGATTTTGCCAACAAGTATGATATTCTGAACTTCTACGATGTGGGCAAAATGGGCATCGAGCACGCCCTGCTGCCCGAGCAGGGCCTTGTAACGGCAGGCGACTGCATCATTGGCGCCGACAGCCACACCTGCACCTACGGTGCGGTGGGCGCATTCTCCACCGGCGTGGGCTCTACCGATATGGCCGCCGGCATGGCTACCGGCAAGGCATGGTTCAAGGTGCCCAGCGCCATTAAAGTAGAGCTGAAGGGCGAACTGAAAAAGCCTGTTTCCGGCAAAGATGTGATTTTGCACCTCATCGGCCTCATCGGCGTGGACGGCGCACTCTACCGCAGCCTGGAATTCGTGGGTGAGGGCGTAAAGTGCCTCACGATGGACGACCGCCTGTGCATCTGCAACATGGCCATCGAAGCCGGTGCCAAGAACGGCATCTTCCCCGTGGACGAGACTACTGTTGCTTACCTCACCGGCCGCAGCAAAAAAGAGTGGAAGGTGTTTGAGGCCGACGCCGATGCCGAGTATGAAAAGACCGTTACCATCGACCTTTCTGCCCTGGAGCCCACCGTGAGCTACCCCCACCTGCCCGAAAACACCCACCTGGCAAAAGAGGGCAAGGATATCAAGATCGACCAGGTCGTCATCGGCTCGTGCACCAACGGCCGCCTCGAGGATATGGAGGCCGCTTACAACATTCTCAAGGGCAAAACCATTGCCAAGGGCGTGCGCGGCATCATCATTCCCGGCACTATGGCCGTATACAAAGAGTGCCTGCTGCGCGGCTGGACGGAAGCCTTCATCGATGCAGGCTGCGTAGTTTCCACACCTACCTGCGGCCCCTGCCTGGGTGGCTACATGGGCATTCTGGCCGAGGGCGAGCGCTGCGTTTCCACCACCAACCGCAACTTTGTGGGCCGCATGGGCCATGTGACCAGCGAAGTTTACCTGGCCAGCCCCGCCACCGCCGCCGCCAGTGCCATCACTGGCTTCATCACTGACCCCCGGGAGGTATAAGCACTATGAAAAACGCAAAAGGCATTACTTTTAAATATCCCGATAATGTGGATACCGATGTTATCATTCCCGCCCGCTACCTGAACAGCCAGGACGCCAAAGAGCTGGCCCAGCACTGCATGGAGGATATCGACAAAGACTTTGTGAACAAGGTGCACGAGGGCGATATCATGGTGGGCGGCTGGAACTTCGGCTGCGGCTCCAGCCGTGAGCACGCACCCCTGGTCATCAAGACCAGCGGCATCAACTGCGTGATCGCCAAAAGCTTTGCACGCATTTTCTACCGCAACAGCATCAACATCGGCCTGCCCATTCTGGAATGTGAGGCCGCTGCCGAAGAGATCCAGGCAGGCGATACCGTGAGCGTAGATTTCAACACCGGTGTGATCACCGATGAAACCACCGGCAAGACCTATCAGGCCGAGCCGTTCCCCGAATTCATTCAGAAGATCATTGCCGCAGGCGGCTTGATGAACTCTATCAAAGGCTAAGGAGGAAACCCCATGAACAAGAATATCGCAGTGATCCGCGGCGACTGCTCCAGCCCCGAGATCGTGGCCCAGGCCGTTCGTGTGCTGGATAAGATCGCCGAAAAGCACGGCCACACCTTTACTTATACCGAAGTGGATATGGGCGGCGCTGCCATTGATAAATACGGCGACCCATTGCCCCAGCACGAGCTGGATAAGTGCCTTGCCAGCGACTCTGTGCTGCTGGGCGCCATCGGCGGCCCCAAGTGGGAAGGCATGCCCGGCGACAAGCGCCCCGAAAAAGGCCTTCTGCGCCTGCGCAGCGGCATGGGCCTGTATGCCAACAACCGCCCCGCCAAGATCTGGCCCCAGCTGGCAGCAGCCAGCCCCCTGAAGCCCGAGATCGTGGAAAAGGGCATTGACTTTATCGTAGTGCGCGAGCTGATCGGCGGCGTGTACTTCGGCGAGCATAAAACGGTAGAGCTGGAAAGCGGCGAAAAGCAGGCCATCGACACCATGCCCTATTCTGAGCATGAGATCGAGCGCATTGGCCGCATCGGCTTTGAAACCGCTATGAAGCGCCGCAAAAAGCTGTGCTGCGTGGATAAGGCCAATGTGCTGGATACCAGCCGCCTGTGGCGCGCTGTAATGCACAAACTGCAGGCCGAGTACCCCGAAGTGGAGTACAGCGAAATGTTTGTGGATAACTGCGCTATGCAGATCTGCAAAAACCCCAGCCAGTTCGATGTGATCGTAACTGAAAATATGTTCGGCGATATCCTGTCGGACGAAGCCAGCGAGATCACCGGCAGCATCGGCATGGTGCCCAGCAGCAGCCTGGGCGCTACCACCTGCGGCCTGTACGAGCCTATCCATGGCTCGGCTCCCGATATTGCGGGCAAGGATATGGTAAATCCCATCGCCTGCATCCTCTCGGCTGCCATGATGCTGCGCTACAGCTTTGATATGGCCAAAGAAGCCGATGAGATCGAAGCGGCTGTGAACGCTGTGCTCAACAAGGGCCTGCGCACTGCCGATATGATGAGCAAGGGCTGCACCCAGGTAGGCTGTGCCGCCATGGGCAGCGCCATCATTGCAGAGCTGTAAGCATGGATAAAAACTGATAATGCATAAAAAGGCGGCCGCCGCACGGTTTTTCGTGCGGCGGCCGTCTTCTGCGTGCCTGCCTTGGGCTTTATACCCATTTTGCAGCAGCGGCCGTATACTTACTCCACAGCAGCACAGAAGCATCGATCACTTTTTGCATCTCATCGCGGCTCATACTTTCAAGGCCGGTATAATCGCCAGTGTAATAGTACACCCGGTCTATCGCAAAACTCGACCGCCGCCTGCACCACCAGGGCACCTTTGTGTTTCCCTCCAGCCACTACCACGGCATCACGGTGGCGCTGGAGCTGGAAAAGGCCGAAAGCGAGCTGCCGCGCCAGATGCCGGGCTTTCCGGTAACACCCGGGGCACTGATTGAAAAATTCAGCCTGGGGCGCTACCCCAGGGTGTTTCACAGCGGCGAGCTGCCGCAGCGCATTTTTGAAGAAATGTACCGCATGCCCGAAAGCATCCGCCTGCCGCACTTAAAGATCAAGGTATTGGAGCTGCTTTTGTACCTGCAGGCTATGGAGGTGCCCGCCGGTGAAGAGCCACCGTATTTTTATAAAACGCAGACCGAAAAAGTAAAGGCCATTCGGGAGTATCTGGCGGCCAACCTGGCGCAGGAGCCCTCGCAGGCCGAGCTGTCGCGCCGGTTCGGGCTGCCGCTTACCGCTATGAAGCACTGCTTTAGATCCATGTATGGCGTAAGCATGGGCGCATGGGTCACAGCCTGCCGCATGGACCGCCCCGCGCAGCTGCTGCGGCAGAGCAAAGGCGGCACGACCGTAGCCGAGGTGGCTGCTGCTGTAGGGTATGAAAACGCCAGCAAGTTTGCGGCTGCGTTTAAAAGGGCCACCGGCCGCACACCGGCGGAATACCGCGCAGAGCAGCGGCACGAAAAACAGGAGGGAACAGAATGAACGAAAAAAAGCCGGGCTGCTGCACAGCCTGTTTGCCTATGCCCAAAAGGCTAAAGCCGAGTTGGGAGCATCGGTGGCGCTGTCTATCCTCAGCATTCTGCTGGGGCTTGCGCCGTTTTACTGCATGTACAAGGTCATCTGCCTGTTTGCGGCGGGCACCGCTGAAAAAGCGGCGGTTTTCAGCTGGTGTGCATGGGCGCTGGCGGCCTATGTGGGCAAGGTGGTGTGCTTCAGCCTTTTCACCGGCATTTCACACCATGCAGCCTACCATATTTTAGAGGGGCTGCGCCTGCGGCTGGTCGAGCGCTTTCTGCACGCCCCGCTGGGCGAGGTGCAAAAGCATTCGATCGGTGAGATCAAAAGCATACTGGTGGATAAAATCGAAAACATCGAGCCGCCGCTGGCCCATATGATCCCCGAGGGGGCTGGGCACATCGTTTTGCCCATCGTGAGCATTGCGGCGGCTGCGCCTTTTTATATTTATATAAGTAAGGTCAATCTTCGATTTGAATATTCACGCCGTTTACCTCCACACCCTCAGAGGCATCGATCAGAATATAGCGGCAGCCGTTGATCACGCGCGTTTCCACCAAATCGCTGTGCTCGGGGTCTACCTTGATCACCACGCTGGGGGTGCGCAGTTCAAACTGCTTTTCGTCCACCAGATTGCTGGGCGGCAGTTCAGCCTTTTCGCCAAACTCCTCGTCAAAGCGCTGCTGAAACTCATCAATGCGCTGCTCGGGCACACCGCAGCTTTGCAACACGCGGCTCACCTGCTGCTTATCCAGCACGGGGGCGGGGGCCTCTTTATCCTCCTTGGCGGCCAGGGTCATGCGGGCAATGCTGTCGTGTACGCTCTGCACCACCTCAAATTTGCAGTCGGCCCCCAGGCTGCTTTGCAGAATGCCCTGAAAGGTCTCTTTCTGGCGGGCAGCCGGCATGGGCGGCTCGGTGTGAAACAGCGTATCGATCAGCTCGGTCTGGTTTTGCTGCACATCGTGCGTATAATACAAAACATCATAAATGTTGGCGCTGCGGTCGTCAAAAGCGGGGAACAAAAAGCCGATCTGCGGCGCGGCCACCACCCAGTCGGCATCGCGGTCATGAAAAATATTTTCTACAGGAAAGTAGCTCAGCCCGGGCTTGGTGGGCTTTACGGGGCAGATAGCGCACTGAAAATACTCATACACGCGCTCGCTGTCGCCCTCGGCCATTTCACCGTCGGCGCTGCGGTAGGGCACATCAAATACATCGCAGCACAGCAAAATCAAAAAGTTGCCCTCTATGTGCAGTGTGCCGATCACGCGCTCATAAAAGGCTGCCAGCGCGCCCTCGTCGCGCAGGCGGCTGCCGCGCAGCGCCATCAAAAGGCGGTGCTCGTCACTGTCGGCCACTTGCTGGGTGGTAAAGCTGATATCCAAAAGATTCTTGCCCAGCCCGCCGCTGAGGCAGCGCTTAAAAAGCGCTAAATATTTTTCGGCCTCGGCCTCGGGCAGCATAGCCGGGTTTTGCTCAAAGCGTGAAAGGATCTCTTTCTTTTCGTTCACATAGCAGCCCAGAATGCGGGGAATGTTGTTTTTACCGGGCCGCAGGCGGCGGCGCAGTTCGCCAATCTCTTTTGTATTCATAAGATAAAAACTCTCTTTCGTAGTAAGTAAAAGCGACAAAACGCAAAAGATAGTAAATCTATTTTAACAAACAAAAACAGAAAACGAAAGGTCTTTACGGGAATATGCTTCAAAATTTTCACAGATAAAAAGCATTGGGTGACCCAACATTTTTAAGAAAAAAGGAAAAAATAGAGAATTGACATATACTTTGCTCCATTCGCTAAAATACAGTCAAACAAAAGCCGAGGGCCCCGGCTTTGCATGGATCTGATTTTAACAGGCAAAGAAAGGAGTAAAAATATGTTTGCTGCTGTATATCATGCGGTTTCAGCTGCTACAGATTGGTTTTGGGGCGTTCCGGCGCTGATTGTTCTGATAGGCGGGGGTATCTGGCTTACCTTTTGCACACGATTTGTACAGTTCCGCCATTTTAATATAGCCATGAAAATGACGATCGGTAAAATGTTCAATAAGGGCAAAACAAAAAGTGAATGCGGAATCACCGGCTGGCAGACCGTGTGTGCGGCGCTTTCCGGAACCATTGGCACGGGCAACATCGTGGGCGTTGGCACCGCTATTGCCATGGGGGGCCCCGGCGCTGTTTTTTGGATGGAGCTGACCGGCTGCATCGCGATGTGCATTAAATACTGCGAGGCTATGATGGCGGTAAAATACCGCAGAAAAAAAGAAGATGGAAGCTATGCGGGCGGCCCGTACTACTATATTCGGGATGGACTAAAATGCAAGCCTTTGGCAGTATTTTGGAATGTTGTGCTGGTCCCTACACTTTTGCTGGCGGCTGCGATCCATACAGGGTCTACCTGTGATGCCGCTGCACGCTTAGGCCTGCCGCGCATACCGGTGCTGGTGGTGGCGGTACTGCTTGTAGCAGCCATTATGTATGGCGGGGTAAAGGCGCTGTGCGATGTTACCGATAAATTGGTGCCCATTATGTCGATTTTATATCTGGGCAGCGGTCTGGCCGTGATCGCTATGAATGCGGGCAATATTTTACCCTCGATCATTTCCATTTTTGAGTTTGCCTTTACAGGCCATGCCGCTGTAAGCGGATTTGCCGGAGCTGCCGTGGCGGCAACGATCCGGTACGGCCTGGCACGCGGCATGTACTCCAGCGATGCAGGCAATGACATTGCAGCTATCATTCATGCGCAGGCAAATACGAAAGAGCCGGTGAAACAGGGCTTTTGGGGAATCTTTGAAGTATTTATGGATACCATCATCGTCTGCAACTTTACAGCACTCGTGATCTTAACCACCGGCCAGTGGCAAACGGGCGATCAGGGGTCTGTGCTGGCAATCAATTCGTTTGACAGTACTTTGGGCAGTGCAGGGCTTTGGATCGCGGCAATGTCGCTGATGCTGTTTGCAATACTATACCGGCGAGCATGACAGCCCGGATCTGAACCGGAACCTTTACCATACATTAAATGTGGATTTTGTGCGCATGTATCAGCTATGCTGCGACAAGATCACCCGCAGGCTGCAAACGGGCGGCTTTGAGGGTAAGGTGATCTTTGAAAACTTTATCAATGGTTATTTTTATTTGTACAATCATTTTAATGAATTGCCCAAAGATGCTCTTTATATTGTGGCGGATAAATACCCCGAAATGCTTTTAATGTATAAAGAAATGATCTCTACACTGGGGCTGGATTTGGATATTTTATATATAGCCGATAAGAACCCGGACTATCCGCTGGCAAAGGGCTGTGTGGATGTTGTGATCGATTTCTTTTCAACCAGCGAGCATGACTTTTATTTTCCGGAGCCGTACTGCGATCATATAGAACCGCTGCTTGGAAAAAATGCAAAAGTGATCGGCACGGTGATGGCCTTACCGCCGGTATCTCGTTCGCGCAAAAGATATCATCAGAAGTACCCGGAGGGAACGGCAGAGCTGATGAATTTTGCACGGCTGCAGGAAGCTTACGGAAAACTGGGGTGGAGAGTGAAAAGTGAAGAGATCGGAGCCGTAATGAAAACGCAGGATGC
Organism: Gemmiger sp.; assembly: GCA_963629755.1. Lineage (GTDB taxonomy): Bacteria > Bacillota > Clostridia > Oscillospirales > Ruminococcaceae > SFIE01. Next base: position 1,013 of record CAVGKH010000026.1, on the reverse strand, counting down.
CTATAGCTTTGCATGCCATTTAAGTGGAGAAAAAATGAGCTTTATGTATTATGAAGCCTGGAAATCAAATAAAATATAAAGCAATCACTTCGCAGCGGTTCCATTTGAACTGCGGTAAAATAAAAATGCCTGCCATGGTAAAGCCATGGCAGGCATTTTTGCATAAAATCAAATCTTTTCCAGCAGATACAGCCCGGCACAGCCTACGGCGATCAGGCCAAGGCCGCCTACGATAGAAACTGCCGAGGCGCGGTCTCCGTTTAAGCCGAGGCGCGCGCGCAGAATATCGGTAGAGGAAGCATCGCCTTGCTGGGGCTGGGCGCTGCCGGTTCCTACAGAGGCCAGCACCTGGCTTTGCGGGGCTGCCGGAGCAGCGGCAGCGGAAAGGCTCATGCTACAGCCCATAAGCACCACAACGAGCACAGCGGCAAACAGCATAGTGCAGATTCGCTTCATAAGCAAGTGTCACCTCAGATCGGTTCAAAGGCAATTTGGCATAAAAACCAAAAACGGTTACAAATTGTTTACAATAATATAGCATGATTGCAAACAAAGGTCAAGACATTTTCATTAGATTTTACAAAAATGCTCGGTTTTATGCAAGATTGTGAAATCTTAAACAAAGGCCGCGGCTGCCGGAGCAGCGGCGTAATCTATCCCATTATATACAAAAACAGAAAAAATGCAAGTTTGGTGCGCAGGGCAGGGTACAAAAAGTACGCCAGCAAAGGCAAATATCTTTTGCGGGCGGCGCATAGCCTTTAACAGAGGGCCGGTGCTTTTGCACCGAAGCGCCTGCTGAAGGAGGGAACATAAGCAATGACAACCTTGCATAAAGCATGACAAGAATAATCGCGGTGCGAATGCAATCAGAAATCTACAACACAGAAAAGCCCTGCGCTGCGTATCAAATGCGGCACAGGGCTATTTTCATTTCTGGCGATTTTGAGCGTCGTATTGTAAGCGTCAAATGGCAGAAAAAAGCTGAGCCCCAGGATAAGGCTCAGCTTCAA
>CAVGKH010000025.1:0-16939 GCA_963629755.1 Gemmiger sp. | reverse complement strand
GGCATAGCATAACACCCCATTTGTTAGATAGTATATCATACTGTCTAACAAATGGGGTGCAGTTCAAAAACGCTTTTGCCGGGCTTTCTCTTTATAAAAATGCGAAAAGCTTACTTCTCTTCCTGGGTATCCAGAGCAGCCTTTACAAAGCTTACAAACAGAGGATGGGGCTTGTTGGGGCGGCTCTTGAATTCGGGGTGGAACTGCACGCCCACATAGAATTTATTGTCAGGCAGCTCCACGGTTTCTACAATGTAGCCATCGGGCGAGGTGCCGCTGATCACCATGCCGGAAAGCGTGAGCGCATCGCGGAAGTCGTTGTTGAACTCATAGCGGTGGCGGTGGCGCTCGCTGATCAGCTCGCAGCCATAGGCCTCGTGCATACGGGTGCCGGGCTTGATGGCACAGGGATAAGCACCCAAGCGCAGCGTGCCGCCCTTGGCCACATTGTCGTTCTGGTCGGGCAAAAAGTCGATGACCTTGTGGGTGCTGGCGGGGTCAAACTCGCCAGAGTTGGCATCGGCCATGCCCGCCTTGGCACGGGCAAATGCAATCACGGCAATCTGCATACCCAGGCAGATGCCAAAGTAAGGCACATGGCGCTTGCGGCAGTAGTTGGCAGTGGTGATCATGCCCTCAATGCCGCGCTCGCCAAAGCCGCCGGGCACCAGGATGCCCGAGCAGTCGGCCAGAACCTCGGCTACATTCTCTTCAGTGATGGTCTCCGAGTCGATCCAGCGGATATCCACATTCGTGCCCAGCTCATACCCGGCGTGGCGCAGCGATTCTGCCACCGAAAGGTAGGCATCGTGCAGCTGCACATATTTGCCCACCAGGCCGATGGTAACGGTTTTGCTGCGGCTGTGGATCTTTTCCAGCATGGCATTCCAGCCGCTTAAATCAATATTCGGGGCATCGATATGCAGCTCGCGGCATACGATGGCTGAGAAGTTGTTCTTCTCCAGCATGATGGGGGCCTCATACAGGGTGGGCAGGGTAATGTTCTCGATCACGCAGTCCGGCTTGACATTGCAGAACATCGAGATCTTCTGGAAGATCGAGGGCTCCAAAGGCTCATCACAGCGCAGCACAATGATATCCGGCTTTACGCCCATGCCCTGCAGCTCTTTTACCGAGTGCTGTGTGGGTTTGGATTTATGCTCGTCCGATCCGCGCAGGAAGGGCACCAGCGTTACATGGATAAATAGGCTGTTTTCGGGGCCGACCTCCAGCGCAATCTGGCGCACAGCCTCCAAAAACGGCTGCGACTCAATATCGCCGATGGTGCCGCCGATCTCGGTGATCACCACATCGGCATCGGTCTGCTTGCCCACGCGGTACACAAATTCCTTGATCTCGTTGGTCACATGCGGGATCACCTGCACGGTAGAGCCCAGGTATTCGCCCTTGCGCTCTTTATTTAACACATTCCAATACACCTTGCCGGTGGTCAGGTTCGAGTAGCGGTTCAGATTTTCATCAATAAAGCGCTCGTAGTGGCCGAGGTCCAGGTCGGTCTCCGCGCCGTCCTCGGTCACATACACCTCGCCGTGCTGGTAAGGGCTCATGGTGCCGGGGTCAACATTGATGTACGGGTCCAGCTTTTGGGCGGCCACCTTTAAGCCGCGCGCCTTCAAAAGGCGGCCCAGAGAAGCGGCTGTGATGCCCTTGCCCAGGCCGGAAACCACACCGCCGGTAACAAAAATATACTTCGTGTTCTTCATAATACCAAAATCCCCCTTATGAGTAACAATAAAAACAAAAATCAAAGCCTGCCAGTAAAATAATACACAAATTTTGTAAGGCCTTGTAGGGGCGGGGCTCTGCTCCGCCCGCTGGCCCTGCAATCGCGCTGGGCTTTTAACGGGAGAAGCAGTGCCCATTCCCTATAACAGCGGCATAAAAGCTGTTTTGTAAAATTTCAATTTACTGATCGTATGTGCGAATGATCTCTTCGGCCACCTCGCGGCGCGAAAGGCGGCTGTTCATGGCCTTTTTCTCTATATGGTAATGCGCTTCGTCCTCGGTCATCTGCAAATTGGTGATGAGCAGCCACTTGGCGCGGTTGATGGTGCGGATATCCAGCATTTTTTCCTGCAGGGCCTGGTTCTTTTTTTCCATGCGCAGAATCTTGGCCCGCATGGCGGTAAGCAGCTTGATGGCTGTGTAAAAGCTCTGGCGTGAGATCGGCTTGGCCAGCGTAAGCACGCCGTAATCTTCTACTTTATAGCACACCTGGTCATACACATCGCTTTGCACCATCAGCAAAACACCAATGTTATAATCGGCTAGATCCAGTGCCAGGCGCGTGCCGAATTCATCTTTCAAGGGCGTGTTCAGCACCACGAGATCCATGGTGGAATCCAGCGCCAAACGCCTTATTTCGCCCACACTTGCGGCAAATACGGGCGCTTCATATTCACTTTTGGGCAACAGCGCCGCAATGCTCTCGCCCAGCTTTTCGTTGGCGCCGGCAACAAGAACACGGTATTTTCTTTTTCCTGCTACCATGGCAGCCCACTCCTTTTTATTTCAGCAGATCCTCCGGCAGCACTGCGCGGATAAAATCACTTTTTCGGGCAAGCTCGCGGGCTTCCTCCAGCGAGTCGGGCAGGCGGGCAAGATCGCCCGTGATCTCGGGCCCGGCGGTATAAAGGTTTACATTCAGCGGGTCGGGCGGGGTAAGGTTTTGCTGAATGCCGTCCAGCCCGGCGTAGATCAGCAGTGCAAAGCAGATATACGGGTTGGCCGTGGGGTCGGGGCTGCGCAGCTCAAAGCGGCGGTATTCGCCTTCGGCTGCCGGAATGCGGATCAGCTGCGAGCGGTTCTGATGGCTCCAGGTCACATAGCGGGGGGCCTTTTTTTCGCCCAAGCGGTGGTACGATGCCGGGGTGGGGTTCAAAAAGGCTGTCATTTCACGGGCATGGGCCAGCACACCGGCCATAAAGGCGGGCATCACATCCCAGCCATCGTCTGATTTTACCGACATATTGATGTGCATGCCGTTGCCGCTCTCGCCGGGAATAGGCTTGGGGCCAAAATCGGCATACACGCCGTTATCGCATGCAATGGCCTTGACCACCGTTACAAAATGCATGGCATTATCGGCTGAGGTAAGGGCATCGCTGTAGCGGAAATCGATCTCGTTCTGGCCGGGGCCCTCCTCATGATGCGAGGTCTCGGGAGAGATCGACATGCTTTCCAGGGTCAGGCAGATCTCACGCCGCACATCCTCGCCGCGGTCTTCAGGGGAAACATCCATGTAGGTGGCACGGTCAAACGGCTGGTCGGTGGGGTCTCCGTTTTCATCGGTTTTGAAAAGATAAAACTCAAACTCGGTGCCAAACTGCACCGAAATGCCCGCCGCACGGGCCTTCTTTACGGCAGCCTCCAGAATATAGCGGCTGTCGAGCCGGAAAGGCCGCCCGTCCGGGTGGCGGATATGGCAGAACATGCGCACCACCTTGCCGCGGCTGGGCCGCCAGGGCATCTCAGAAAAAGTGGCGGGAATGGGAAACAGAAACAGATCCGATTCCACCACATCGCCAAAGCCTGCAATGGCCGATGCATCAAAAGAAATGCCCTGCGAAAAAGCGCGCTTTAATTCGTGGGGCATAATAGAGATATTGCGCTGTTTGCCGGAAAGATCGCAGAAAGTAAGGCGGATGAATTTTACATCCTCCTGCTCGATATAAGAAAACACATCCTCTTCGGTGTAAAACATAGCTTGTTCCCCTTTACAGTAGTGCTGTGCTTGCCGGGGGACCCGGCATAAAAAGCCGGTATCCGTATAAAAGCGAAAAAGGGAGTCACTGAACAAGAGGCTTTATGCCTCTGCGCAGTAAACTCCCTTGTTTACATACTGGATTATACCTGTTTTAAAGGACGCTGTCAATTTGTTTTATGCCAAGAATAGAGCTTTTTGTGCGGGCAAAAGCTGTGCAATTTTCCGTATAAAAATTTTAATTTTTTGTTTGACAAAGTGCGCGGGCGGTGCTATAGTAGTTCCATTGAACCGGCCTCAAAAGTGGCAGTGCCGGTTTGGATGCAGAAAATAGACTGTAAACAGGTGAAATATAAAAGAGCGACAAGGATGTCGCTTCGAGGGCCTATGCCCCCGAAGCCCCTTGCCGCTCTTTTTACTTTTTGCCAAGGGGGAAAAGAAAGTTATGTGTGCAATTATTGGATTCAGCGGAGATTCTTTTACTGCCCGCGAAGCCGGGCTTTACTTTGACCGCACCATTTCCCGTGGGCCGGATATGACCCGCATGACCGAAATGAACCATGGCTTTCTGGGCTTTCACCGTCTGGCGATCATGGGCCTTTCCGAAAGCGGCATGCAGCCCTTTACCCTGCACGGCAATGCGGTGGTGTGCAACGGCGAGCTGTACGGCTTCCGCAAGAAGAAAGCTGAGCTGGAAGCCAAGGGTTATACCTTCAAAAGCGAGTCGGACTGCGAGATACTGCTGCCGCTGTATGAGCAGTACGGCGTGGAAATGTTTAAGGATCTCGATGCCGAGTTTGCCCTGATCATCTACGATGCCAAGGAGGATAAGCTGATCGCTGCGCGCGACCCCATCGGCATTCGCCCGCTGTATTACGGCAAGCTGGAAAGCGGTGATATGATCTTTGCCAGCGAACCCAAAAACCTGGTGGGCCTGTGCAAAGAGATCTGCCCGTTCCCTCCGGGGCACTATTACAAAGACGGCAAATTTGTGTGCTACCGTGATGTAAGCAAGGTGGGCGCTGTATGCCACGACGATTTAGAGACTGCCTGCACCAAGATCCGTGAAAAGCTGGTATCCGGTATTGAAAAGCGCCTCGATGCCGATGCGCCTGTGGGCTTTCTGCTTTCCGGCGGCCTGGATTCTTCACTGGTGTGCGCTGTGGCAGCCCGCCTGCTCAAAAAGCCCATCCGCACTTTCTCCATCGGCATGGATGTGGATGCCATCGACTTAAAATACGCCAAGCAGGTGGCTGATTATCTGGGCGCGGAGCATACCGAGGTGATCATCAGCAAAGAGGATGTGATCGAGGCCCTGCCTCATGTGGTAGAGCTGCTGGGCACCTACGATATCACGACCATTCGCGCTTCGATCGGCATGTATCTGGTATGCAAGTATATCCATGAAAACACCGACCTGCGCGTGTTGCTCACCGGTGAGATCTCGGACGAGTTGTTTGGCTATAAATACACCGATTTTGCCCCCAGCGCCGAGGCATTCCAGAAAGAATCTGAAAAGCGCATTCGTGAGCTGCACATGTACGATGTGCTGCGTGCCGACCGCTGCATTTCGGTAAACTCGCTGGAGGCCCGCGTGCCGTTCGGCGATTTGGACTTTGCCGAATATGTAATGTCGCTTGACCCCGAAATGAAGCTGAACAAGTATCATAAGGGCAAATACCTGCTGCGCCACGCTTTTGAGGGCGACTGGCTGCCCCATGATATTCTGATGCGTGAAAAGGCAGCCTTCAGCGATGCCGTGGGCCATTCGATGGTAGATGACTTGAAAGAATACGCGGAGGGCCTTTATACCGACGAAGAATTCGAGCAAAAGCGGAAACAGTACGATTTTGCCCAGCCCTTTACCAAAGAATCGCTCTTGTACCGTGAGCTGTTTGAAAAATACTACCCCGGCCAGGCGCATATGGTCGTGGATTTCTGGATGCCTAACAAGGAGTGGGAAGGCTGCAATGTGCAGGACCCCTCGGCCCGTGTGCTGGCCAACTACGGCGACAGCGGCAAATAAGCCGAAGCCGAACGAAAAAGACAGTTTCAACTTCTTCATATCCAATATCCAAAAAGCAGGCAGCCGCTCCTTGACCGGGGCGGCTGCCTGCTTTTGAAAGGGTAATATACAGTAACGGCAGATTGAAAAAAGCCGCTCGGCAAAACCGAGCGGCTTTTTTCAATAGGAATGGAGAAATGAATAGGAAAAAGCGAATGATATAGCACCGTAGCTCACATACCGGCATGAATGGGGAAAGAACCGGCGTATCGTTTAAAACTCTGGCTGCAAAAGCCTGCTGAATGGGAAAGGTGCAGACTTTGTGTTTGGGAAAGTGCAGCGGTAAACATTGTATGAGCTGGTGCGGTATTGTTTTTGCGGTTAGGCTTGACTAACTGCAACTAGAATATACCATAGTGCAAGGGTGTTGTCAACAGTTTTTTTGCAAAAAGATGCCAAAATTTTTGCCGGGGCCGGGCGGTAAAGCCAAAAGCGCCCGTTTTCGCCCAAAACGCCCGTTGACTAAACGGGTGCAGTAGGGTATATTGTTACTATATTAAAGAGTATAAACACCGAAACGAACGAATAAAATAAATCGGAGCTTCGCAGCAAAGCATAAGGCCCTGCAGATAACACATAGGAAAAGGACGGCCCAAACAACGAACGGAGGTTTTTGCCTATGCATCCCGTATTGGAACAAATTTATAAGATCGGTATTATTCCCGTGATCGCCTTTAACTCCCCCGAAGAAGCGCTGCCGCTGTGCCGTGCGCTGGCAGCCGGAGGCCTGCCCGCCGCCGAGGTGACCTTCCGCACAGAGTGCGCCGAGGAGTGCATCAAGATCATTCATAAAGAAATGCCCGAAATGCTGCTGGGTGCGGGCACGGTGCTCACCAAAGACCAGGCCGACCGCGCCATGGCGGCGGGCGCACAGTTTATCGTGGCCCCCGGCTACGACCCGGCTGTGGTGCAGCATGTGCTGGAGCACGGCGGCGTAATGATCCCCGGCACCATGACCCCCGGCGAAATGCAGCAGGCGATGAACCAGGGGTGCGAGGTGATCAAATACTTCCCTGCAGAGGCCAGCGGCGGCGTAGCCATGCTGAAGAACATCGGCGCGGCCCTGAAAGGTGCGCGGTGGATGTGCACGGGCGGCGTGAACGCCAAAAATGTGCGCGACTATCTAGGCTACGAGCAGGTGGCGGCCGTGGGTGGCACCTGGATGTGCAAAAGCGAGTTGATCAAGGCAGGTGAGTGGGATAAGATCACCGCCATGTGCCGTGAGGCCGTGGATGCCATGCTGGATCTAAGGCTGGGGCATGTGGGCATCAACTGCCCCGATGATGCGGCGGCAGCCCAAACGGCCCAGTTGCTGTGCAGCATGCTGCATATGCAGAGCGCCGAGCAGTCAAACAGTTTTTTTGTGGGCAGGCGCGAGTTTGAGATCATGAAGGGCCAGGGGCGCGGCACATATGGGCATATTGCCATCAAGTGCAGCAATACCGAGCGTGCGGTGTACCATTTGGAGCAGCGCGGCATAAAATTTGACCCTTCCAGTGCAAAAGTGGCAAACGGCCGCCGCATATTTATTTATATGGCAGACGAAGTAGCAGGCTTCGCTTTGCACCTGGTAGAAAGATAAAGGAGAGAAAAAACCATGCGAGTGATCACTTTCGGCGAGATCATGATCCGCCTGCAGCCCTATCACCACGAGCGCTTTGTGCAGGCCAGCAGCTTGGAATTCACCTTTGGCGGCGGCGAGGCCAATGTGGCAGTCTCACTGGCCAACTTTGGCGTGGATACCGCATTTGTGACCAAGCTTCCGGCGCACACCATCGGCCAGTGCGTGGTAAACGACCTGCGCCGTTTTGGCGTGGATACCAGCCTTATCACGCGCGGCGGCAGCCGTGTGGGCATCTATTTTAACGAAAAGGGTGCGGCGCAGCGCGGCTCGGTGTGCATTTACGACCGTGCACACAGCGCCATTCAAGAGGCCGGGCCCGAGGATTTTGACTGGGATAAGATCTTTGATGGGGCCGATTGGTTCCACTTTACGGGCATCACCCCGGCATTGGGCGAAAATCTGGTAGATCTGTGCCGTGCAGCCTGCCAGGCTGCCAAGGCACGCGGCGTAAAGATCAGCTGTGATCTGAACTACCGCAGCAAGCTGTGGAGCCGCGCGCAGGCCAGCCAGGCTATGAGTGATCTGTGCCAGTATGTGGATGTGTGCATTGCCAACGAAGAGGATGTAAAGGATGTGTTCGGCATTGAAGCCGAGGGCAGCGATGTGCGCGAGGGCAAGCTGAACGAAGCCGGATATCTGAGCGTGGCCAAGCAGCTGGCTGACCGCTTCGGCATGGAAAAGGTAGGCATCACTCTGCGTGAGAGCCACAGTGCCTCCGACAACGGCTGGAGCGCACTGCTGTATAACGCCGCCAGCGGGGAATATTTCTTCTCGCGCAAGTATGAGATCCATATCATAGACCGTGTGGGCGGCGGCGACAGCTTTGCCGCAGGCCTGATCTATTCGATCCTTACCGGCAAAACCGACAAGGAGGCTGTGGAGTTTGCCTCGGCAGCCTCTGCGCTCAAGCATACCATTGAGGGCGATTTCAATATGGTATCGGTAGCCGAAGTAGAAAAGCTGGCAGGCGGCGATATCTCGGGCCGCATCCAGCGCTGAACGAAAACAAAAACCCGCAGGGGATTTTGTACAATATAAGACCGCAACATCGGAGGGAACAATCATGGCGAAGAAGAGCATTAGAGAAACCGTAGAAGCCGCAAAGGCAGAGACCAAAAAAGCGATCGAGGCAGCAGAGCCCGTGATCACCAACGCAGTGGAAGAGCTGCAGGCCGCAGCTGAGCCCGTGGTGAAAATGGCAAAGGAGACCGCCGGCCAGGCAATGGAAAAGGCAGCCCCCGCAGTGAGCGCCGCCGAAAAAAAGGTGCGCGAGAGCAGCCGCAAGATCCGCGCCGCCATGGTGCCGGAGGTATATGTGCAGGCCTGCGGCCGCGAGTTTGATGTGGCCGATATCCAGGAGCGCTGCCGTGCCGCTTACCGTGCCGACCATAAGATCGGCATCCATTCCATGAAGGTTTACATTAAGCCCGAGGAAAGCGCCGCTTACTATGTGATCAACAAAGAAACCGGCAAGATCGAGCTGTAAGCATTCCCTAAAGCAAAGGCGGTGCCGCATGATTTACGCCGAACCGGTACTTTGGAAAAATACGGCGCTGCCGCAAATAAAAACCGCCCTGCCGGGCTTTCGGCAGGGCGGTGCTGTTTTTGGCGGTGCGGTCAACTTGCGTAGATCTTAACAGTCAGGGTAAGATACTCGCTCTGTACCCCGGCGGCGTTGGTAGTATAGGCTGTGATCACATAGTTGTTGGGCTCTTCAAGGCAGTACTCGATATCGTCATCGCGGCTCACCTGCTCTTCGGCATGCCAAAGCTCTTCGCCGGTGCCAAGGTCGCTCACACTTACAGTGAGCGTGGCGCTTTCGCAGGCCTCTGCTTCGTTCAGATGCACCTTCATCCAGGTGCCCGCGGCATAGTCACTGCCGTCATACAGGCTGCATTCCGGCTGCAGCGGGTCAGCTTCGTTCGCGGCAGGTGCAGGCTCGGGGGTGGGCTCCGGCGTAGCTGTAGGCTCAGCCTCCGGCTGGCTGGATCCTTCGCTCTGCGCAGGGCTGGAAGCCTCAGAAGAGCTGCTTACAAGGCTGGGGTCAGTGCCGGGGCGCGGTACAAAATCACGCAGCAGCAAACCGGCGATCACAGCCACAAGCACGGCATTGACGGCCATCACGATGGCAAAGGCCGGGGCACGCTTTGGGCGGCGGGGCGCGGGAGAAGCTTCAAAAGCACTTTCACCGGTGGGCACGGCAGCGGCAGCAGCTGCTTCTCCCATCCAGCGGTAGCGCAGCCTGCGCCCGCTGCGCCCGGCAGGGCGGTAGCGGCGGGGCTCCAGCCCGCGGCAAAGCCGCAGAAGCGGCCGGGGGTTGCGCTTTAAGGCGCGCACAGTCAAAAAAATCAGTGCCAGCCACAGCACGGCAAGAAGAATCACGATCAGCATAATATCCACCTTTTTGTAAAGCAGGGCCGAGGCCCGGCAGAAAGTCTATTATATAAGCCCTATTATAATACAAATCGCCCGTTAAAAAAAGTGGGCAGCAAAAGTTTTGCCCGGCAGGAGCCCGAAGGGCTGTGAAAGCTTGCAATCGGTGTGGGATTCTTGCTATACTGAACTATACTGAAAAGACTGGTATTGAGGAAAAAGCTATGGTCAACTCGACATTCTGGAAAAATAAAACCGTGCTGGTCACGGGCTGCACGGGTTTTAAGGGCGCCTGGCTGTGCCTGTGGCTGAGTGCCATGGGGGCTAAGGTGGTGGGCACAGCCCGCAGCACCGGAAACCCGAGCGGTGTTTTTGCACAGGCTGGGCTGGAAAACCGCATTACGCTCGAGCGCGCGGATATTCGCGATGAAGCCTGCATTTTAGAAATTTTTGCTAAGCATAAACCGCACATCGTGTTTCACCTGGCTGCACAGCCGCTGGTGGGCCTGAGCTACGAATACCCCGAAGAAACCTATGCCATCAATGTGATCGGCACACTGAATGTGCTGGCAGGTATTCGCGCAACGGCAGAATGCCGCTGCGGCATTTTTGTTACCACTGATCGCTGTGCCCAGCAAACGGCAGGCGGCCAGAGCCGCTCGAATGAATTACTCGGCAGCTTTGACCCCTACAGCAACAGCAAAGCGGCCTCGGAAATTCTGATCACGACCTACCGGGATACCTTTTTGCGGCCGCTGGGCAAGGGCATTGCCATGGGCCGCAGCGGCAATGTGGTGGGCGGCGGCGACTGGGCCAAGGACCGCCTGATCCCCGACTGCATCCGCGCCATGCAGGCAGGTGAGCCGCTTATGATCCGCAACCCCAACGCGGCAAAGCCCTGGCAGTATGTGCTGGATATTCTGGGCGGCTATCTGTGCCTGGGGCAGAAGCTGTGGGAACAGCCCGCCGAATACAGCCAGGCATGGAACTTCCGCCCCAAAGATGAGCCCATGCTCACGGTGGGCGATATGGTAGAAGTGCTTACCGCCGCATATGACCCTGCCTACCGTAACATTGAGTACGGCCAGCCGCGCCAAAAGGGGCTTGAGCAGCCGCAGAAAGACGAAAGCCCTACCCGCGCCATGCTGGGCTGGCAGCCGATGGTCTCGGCGGCGCAGGCGGTAGAAAAGGCTGCCAGGTGGTATCATGCCGCGGCAAACGGCAGCGCCTGTGCCGAAACGCTGGCACAGCTGAAGGAATACCGCGCGAAATGTGAGCAATAACAAAAGCCGCCGGGGCCCCGGCGGCTTTTTGCGTTTATATTTGTGTTTATAAAAGAAGTCTGCTCAAAAGCGGGCTGCTTTTTCCATGCGCCAGCAAAGCAGTGATTCGCCGCCCTCAATGGGCAGCAGAACATCCTCGGCGGGGCGGTAGCCGCGGTGCTTAAAAAAGGTAACGGTGTCTTGGCATTTCTGCGGCACGGTAAGGTTTACGATGCTCAGATTTTCGCCCCCGGCCAGCTTTTCGCAGTAGGTCAGGATATCACGGCCCAGGCCGCGGGTGCGCCATTCCTTTTTTAAATAGATATGGTCGATCACCACGGTACCGGCAGTGACATGAAAGGCAAAATAACCGGCATCGCGGCTGCCCAGCTGCACCAGAAAGTAGTTTACGCCCTCGTCCACGGCATCGCTGATGGCATCGGGGCTCTGATACTGCTCCAATGCCAGCTTTAACTGCCTGCCGGGCAGGGCGCGGCGGTAGCATTCGCCCCAGATCTCTGCAGCCAGAGCGCTGACGGCACGGATATACGAGGCCTTGGTGACCTGTTTATAGGTTGCTTTCATAAATAGTACGCTTCCTCCGAAGTTTTTACAGATAGAATAAAAATATTTTTCAGTTACACCGCAAGTATACCATAAAAAATGCCCGCGCAAAAGCGAATGCAGAGCTTTTTTGTAGAAAAATGTTTCCAAAAGGTATATAATACCTCTGTATACACGGCGTGCTGCGGCGGCAAAAGGGCTGCCCGGCTGCGGCGTGCTTTTTACTTGTATTGCTATAATGGAGGAAAATTTTATGGATCGCTTGAAAAAAGCGCTGCTGCTGGTGCTGGCAGCGGCACTGGCGCTGAGCGCCGCAGGCTGCGGCAGCACGGCCTCATCGGCTGCCCCTGCTGCCGACAGCCATACGGTAAAACAAACCGAGGCTGCCGAGCCGCAGGCCACGCCGAACCCCGAGGCGGGCTTTTTGGATGTGAGCGCCTACAAGGGCACCGTGCTGGAAGAGACCGCCGATGCAGGAGAAAGCTACATAGAAGAAACATTGTTTGTGGGCGACTCAAACACCGTGCGCTATTATCTGTACGGCGCGGTGCCGCTGAGCAGCGATATCGGCTGCTCGGGCATGGCTACCGGCTCAATCACCAGTTTTCCGTGCGTACAGTTTTACGGCTACAATAATCTGGTGACCATGCCCAAGGCCATTGGTATTATTCAGCCCCGCCGCGTGATCTTTGGCTTTGGCAGCAATAACCTTACCGGTGATCTGGAGACTGCCGTGAAAAACTACCGCAGCGCGGTGAACACCTGTTTGGACGAATATCCGTACTTTACCGTGATCATTTCGGCAGTGCCCGCGCTGGATATAAACCGCTCGAGCAAAAGCTTAAAGCAGACCGAGGTGGACGAGCTGAATGAGATGCTGGCCGATATGTGCAAGGAAGAAGGCTGGTACTTTTTAAACAGCGCCGAGACCCTGAAAGACCCAGACAGCGGCTGGGCCAAAACCGGCTATACCATCAGCGATGGGCTGCATCTTTCGGAGGAGGGCGTAAATGCCTATCTTACCTATGTGCGCACCCATGCCGACCCCAGCGAAGATCAGCGCCCCTCGCAGCCCAAAAATGTGCCCGGCCATACCGAAACGCCGGTAGACCTTTTGCCTAAAACCGAAGAAAACGGCAGTGAAGAAGAGGGCGGCGAGAGCACCGGCGGCAGCGTAAGGGTGCAGTACAGCCTGCAGGGCAACGGCACGCTGCAGGGAGAGACCACGCAGACCGTGAAAAAGGGCGATGCCTGCAGCGAAGTGTGGGTATATGCCGCCGAGGGCTGGCATTTGGACCATTGGGAGATCAACCTGGACGGCCAGAGCTATTCGGAGCAGGAATGCCTGCGCCTGAGCATACCCGAAGAGTGCAAGCAGTCGAGCATAACGGCAACTGCCTACCTGGCAGAAGATGAAGATACCGCCGCAGCAGAAGAACCTGCAGAAGAATAAAAAAGGGGCTGGTGTGCCGCAGACAGGCTGCCAGCCCCCCAAAAAATTTTTATTGACGAACAGAATAAGTGCACTATGATAGTTGTATATACAACTATCCAAAAAACCATATCAAAGGCCCGGAGGCATCTATGGATATTACAGAACGCAAGATCACAAAAATTGCGCGCGAAGCAGAAAAGCTGGTTTTGAGAACACTGCGGGAAAAGGGCGTTGGCACGGCGGAGATCGACCTGGTCCATGCCCTGCGCCATAACCCCGGCTGCACGCAGGCTGCCCTTGCAGAGATTCTGCACGCGGACAAAGCCGCCATTGCGCGGCGCACAAAAAATCTGGAAGGAAAAGGGTATCTTGTGCGCAGAAGCGACCCCAAAGACCGGCGCAGCCAGTTGCTGTACCCCACAGAAAAAGCGGAGAGCCTGAAAGCATCTAAGGCTGAGATCGAGGCAGCGTTTTATGAGTACCTGACCAGCGTGCTGACCCCGCAGGAGGCTTCCGGTTTTGCGGCCGCGCTGAACAAACTGTATCTGGTTTCAAAAACGGAAAGCCGCGCGGGATTCCCGCATTTCAGGGAGGCAGCAGGAGGCAAAAATACCGATGAAAAATAAAGCATCATTTTGCCCGGATAAGATCGGCTCTTATTTTCGCATAGAGTGGCTGGCGCTGGCCGCAGTGACCCTCTCGGGCCTGGTTTATAATATAGGTCTGCTGGCTACGCCCTGGTTTGAGGGGCGGCTGGCTCAGTGCCTTGCCGATATCCTTGGCAAGCACGAGACCGCCGCTAAAATGGCGGTGCTGGTGCTGGCCTATATTCTGGTCACGCTGGTGGTGCAGGCGGCACGCTTTGTAAAGCGCTTTTATGTGCGCCGCTTTGCCAACAACATCAACCGCCGCATGAAGGGCATTCTTTACGCCAATCTGGTGCGGCAGAGCCGCACCGCGCTGGAAAAAGAGGGCGCCGGTGAGCTGATGACCAAAGCCATCTCGGATGTGGATGACTGTGTAGAGGGAATGCGAAAATTTACCACGGAGGTTTTTGACACCGGTGTGGCGCTGGTTGGCTATATGGTCATGCTTTTGGTGTATGACTGGCGGCTGGCTTTGCTCAGCCTGCTGTTTACACCGGTATCTTATGTGTGCGCGGCGTGGATGAAAAAGCCGGTGCAGCGGGCAGGTGCAGCCTATAAAAAAGCGGCGGGCGCACTGAGCACAGCCACGCTGGACCGCGCCCAGAATGCCGTGACCTACCGCATTTACGGCTGTGAGAACGCCCGCATAGAAAAGTATGAAGAAGCCCTTAAAAACTATGAAAAAACCGCGGTGCGCAGCAATGTATGGCAGTCGGCTCTGCCGCCGCTGTACCTGGCGGCCTCAGAGGCGGGCGTGCTGTTTATTCTTTGGTTCGGCGCTAAAAATGTTCTGGGAACAGGGTGGAGCACTTGGAATATTGCGGCTTTTACCACATTTCTTTCCTGCTTTACCAAGCTGACGGTCAAATCGTCCAAGGCGGCAAAGCTGTTCAACGCAGTGCAGAAGGCCGAGGTATCGTGGAAGCGCATTAAGCCTTTGATGCGCGCACCCGAAAAACTGGAGCCTCTGCAAATTCCCGCGCCTGCCGAGGTAACGCTGAAAGATCTTTCGTTTGCCTATGCAGACGAGCCGATTTTTTCCGGCTTGAGCATCACGGCGCACCCCGGCGATATCATTGGCGTTACAGGGCCTGTAGCCTGCGGTAAATCCACCTTTGGGCGCGTGTTTCTATGTGAAGCGCCGTATGGAGGCTCGGCGCAGTTTGGGCAAAAAGAATTTTTTGCGCTCACACCGCGGCAGATCGCGGCCACAGTCGGTTACTTAGGGCACGACCCGGAGCTCAGCGCCGACACCGTGCAGAACAATGTTCTTTGCGGCAGCGGGCAGGAGGCTATGCCCTACCTTGCGGCAGCGGCCCTTAAAAACGAAGTGCTTGCCATGGAAGAGCAGGCGGATACCGTGATCGGCAGCAGCGGCACGCGCCTTTCCGGCGGACAGGCGCAGCGCTTGGCACTGGCAAGAACGCTTGCCCACCCCCGCCCCGTGCTGATCTTAGACGACCCATTCTCGGCGCTGGACCGCAGCACCGAAGACACTGTGTTTGCAAACCTGCAGGCCTACGCGAAAGACAAGGTCGTATTCTTGATCTCGCACCGCCTGTATCACTTTCCGCAGATGCAGAAGGTGATCTTTATGGACGGCGGAAAAACCACCGTGGGCACCCACGAAGAGTTGATGGCCTCTGTGCCGGTGTACCGCGAGCTGTATGAAAGCCAGCAAGGAGGGAAACAGCATGAAGAACAGGCGTAAAAATGGCGTGTTTGCCGCCATTCAAATGGCAACGGTGTCGCACCGCGTGCTTACGGCGGGCACGGTTCTCTGCGTGGCGACCGCGGTCGTGGCATCGCTGGTTCCGCCGCTGCTGCTGGCCCGCATCATTGACCGCCTGACCGCAGGCGCTCCGCTTACCTTTTTTGCGGTGCTGCTCTACTTTGGCAGCCTTGCGCTGGAGGGGCTGCTTTCCTCGGCACAGGAAAGCCTGCTGGTGCTGTTTGGCCAAAAAATGACCCATGCACTGCGCTCGGAAATGTCACAAAAGCTTATGCTGCTGCCTGCCAGCACCCTGGCAGAGCAGAACCCCGGCGAAGTGACGGCCCGCTTTTCCAGCGATGTAGATACCGTAGAGGCCCTGTTCAGCTCCGGCATCATCAGCATGGCGGCGGATGCGTGCCGCATTCTTTCGATCATGGCTGTGATCGCCGTAAAAAACACCGGCCTTGC
The DNA here is from genome assembly GCA_963629755.1 of Gemmiger sp. Classification (GTDB taxonomy): domain Bacteria; phylum Bacillota; class Clostridia; order Oscillospirales; family Ruminococcaceae; genus SFIE01. The sequence continues at coordinate 1,063 of CAVGKH010000025.1, read as the reverse complement.
GCTGATCTTACTGCTGGCGCTGCCGCTGTTTGCCGTGTTTACCCGGCATATGCAAAAGCGTATGCTGGCCGCGCAGCTGGATAACCGCCGCGCCGTCAGCGCAGTATCCGGCCAGATACCGGAAACACTGCACAATATCCGCACCATTCGGGCGCTGGGGGCAGAAAGCTATATGGAGCACCGCTATGACCGCTGCATTGGCAAAAGCTATGCCGCTATGGAGCGCACGAATTTTTACGATGCGATCTATTCACCGGTGGTATTGCTGCTGAATGCCGTGGTGGTGGGCATCGTCATGCTGCTTTCTGCCTCGGGCAATGCCCAGATCTTAACGCTGTTCGGCATGTCGGTCGGCACATCGGTGGCCGTGATCAATTACATTTCCCGCATTTTTGCGCCTATCGAAAGCCTGGGCATGGAGATACAAACCATTCAGTCGGCCATGGCAGGCGTGAAGCGCATCGATGCATTTCTCAGCCAGTCGGAGCGCACAGTGCCCGAAGAACGGAAAACAGCTGCCCGGGGCGATGTAACGCTTTCGCATGTGACCTTTGGCTACAGCGAAAAGCATGTGCTGAACGATTTTTCCATGACGGTAAAGCAGGGCGAGCAGGTCACACTGGTGGGGCGCACAGGCGCAGGCAAGAGCACGGTGTTTAAGCTGCTGCTGGGGCTTTATCAGCCGGAGAGCGGCACGGTACGCATTGGCGGTGTGGATGTTTCGGCCATTACCGACAGCGAGCGCCGGGCCTGCATTGGCTGTGTGGAACAGCATTTCTCCCGTGTACCGGGAACCGTATTGGAGCAGATCACCCTGGGTGACCCGCAGATCACCGAAGAGATGGCCCAAAAGGCCGCGCAGCTGACCGGCATCGATACCGCTATCCATACGCTGCCGCAGGGGTATGATACAGTATGCACAGGCGGCATGTTTTCGCAGGGCGAGTGGCAGTTGCTTTCGATTGCCCGCGCCGCGGCGGCAAACCCCGCTGTGCTGCTTTTAGACGAGATCACAGCCAATCTGGATGCCGAAACCGAAGCGCGCGTTCTGGAAGCCTTGCGC
>CAVGKH010000024.1:4939-17175 GCA_963629755.1 Gemmiger sp. | reverse complement strand
CCCTTCACAATGGCCTCGTAGGTCTTTACACGGCCCACCTGGTCGTCCGACTTGACGGTCAGGATCTCCTGCAGGGTGTAAGCGGCACCGTAAGCTTCCAGTGCCCAAACTTCCATCTCGCCGAAGCGCTGGCCGCCAAATTGGGCCTTGCCACCCAAAGGCTGCTGGGTCACCAGGCTGTAGGGGCCTACCGAACGGGCGTGGATCTTATCATCAACCAGATGATGCAGCTTGAGGTAATACATATAGCCAACCGTTACCTTGCTGGGGAACTTTTCGCCGGTACGGCCGTCATACACGGTGCTCTTGCCGTCGTCGGTCAGATCGATCTTGCTGAAATCGATGATGTGGCCCTTTTCGCCCATCATGCGGGGCAGATCGGTGGGGTACTCGGGCGCATTGCCGCCGTGCCACTTCTCGCGGGCTGCGGCGAAGCAGTCGCGGATATCGCTCTCGTGTGCGCCGTCAAATACGGGGGTCATCACCTTGATGCCCAGTGCCTTGGCCACATAGCCCAGGTTCACTTCCAGCACCTGACCGATGTTCATACGGGAAGGCACGCCCAGGGGGTTCAGCACGATATCCAGCGGGGTGCCGTCGGGCAGGAAGGGCATATCCTCCTGCGGCAGAATGCGGGACACAACACCCTTGTTGCCGTGACGGCCTGCCATCTTATCGCCCACGCTGATCTTACGCTTCTGGGCAATGTAGCAGCGCACCACCTTGCGCACGCCGGGTGCCAGCTCGTTGCTGTTTTCGGGGGTGAACACCTTTACATCCACCACAATGCCGTAAGCACCGTGAGGCAGGCGCAGAGAGTTATCACGCACTTCGCGTGCCTTTTCGCCAAAGATGGCGCGCAGCAGGCGCTCTTCGGCGGTCAGCTCGGTCTCGCCCTTGGGGCTTACCTTACCAACCAGAATATCACCGGCCGTGACCTCGGCGCCCACGCGGATAATGCCGCGCTCGTCCAGATCCTTCAGGCTGGCATCGCTCACGCTGGGAATATCGCGGGTGATCTCTTCGGGTCCCAGCTTGGTCTCGCGGGCCTCGGTCTCATACTCCTCCACATGAATCGAGGTGTATACGTCCTCGCGCACGAGCTTTTCGTTCAGCAGAACGGCGTCCTCGTAGTTGTAGCCCTCCCAGGTCATAAAGCCGATCAGGGCATTCTTACCAATGGAAATTTCGCCGTTGCGGGTAGCGGGGCCATCGGCCAGCACCTGGCCGGCCTTCACTTCCTCGCCCACATCCACGATGGGGCGCTGGTTCACGCAGGTGCCCTGGTTCGAGCGCATGAACTTAGAAAGTTCATAGCGGTCGGTCGTGGTCTTGCTGGTACGCACCACGATGCTGGCGGCATCCACCTTCTCTACCACGCCGTCATTCTTAGCCAGAATGCACACGCCCGAGTCGGTAGCGGCCTTATATTCCATACCGGTAGCCACAATGGGCTGCTGTGTCATCATCAGAGGCACAGCCTGGCGCTGCATGTTCGAGCCCATCAGAGCACGGTTACAGTCGTCGTTCTCCAGGAAGGGGATCATGGCGGTAGCCACCGAAACCATCATTCGGGGCGAAACGTCCATAAAGTCTACCTGGCTTGCCTCAATTTCCAAGATCTCATCGCGGCGGCGGGCCGAAACACGGGGGCGCACAAAGCGCTTGTTCTCGTCCAAAGGCTCGTTGGCCTGTGCCACGGTGTATTCGTCCTCTACATCGGCGGTCATGTAAACTACTTCGTCGGTCACGCAGCCGGTAGCCTTGTCCACGCGGCGGTAGGGAGCTTCCACAAAGCCGTAATCATTGATGCGGGCGAAGGTTGCCAGATAAGAGATCAGGCCGATGTTGGGGCCTTCAGGGGTCTCGATGGGGCACATACGGCCGTAGTGGGTGTAGTGCACATCTCGAACCTCGAAGCCTGCGCGGTCACGCGACAGACCGCCGGGGCCCAGAGCGGAAAGACGGCGCTTATGAGTCAGTTCAGCCAGAGGGTTGTTCTGGTCCATGAACTGCGACAGCGGGCTGGAGCCGAAGAACTCTTTAATGGCAGCCACCACAGGGCGGATATTTACCAGGCTCTGGGGAGTGATCTCACTGTTTTCCTGGTTCTGCAGGGTCATGCGCTCGCGGATCACGCGCTCCATACGGCTGAAGCCGATGCGGAACTGGTTCTGCAGCAATTCGCCCACGCTGCGGATACGGCGGTTGCCCAGGTGGTCGATATCATCGCTGGTGCCAATACCAAAGTCCAAGCCATTCAGATAGTTAATGGAGGCAAAAATGTCGTCCACGGTCACGGTGGGGCAGATCAGCAGGTTGTGGTTCTTTTCCAGCAGCTTTTTCTGCTCGGCGGCATCGCTGGTCTCGTCCAGGATCTTGCGCAGCTCGGCAAAGCTCACGCGCTCGGTGATGCCGGCTTCCTTCACATCAAAGTCAAAGAAAGGCTGTGCATCCACGGTACCGTTGGTGATCACCTTCACCTTGCTTTCGCCCATGTCCAGCAAAACCACCGATACGCCTGCGCGGTCGGCAGCCTCAGCGGCATCGCGGGTGATCTTTTCGCCCTCGGCGATCAAAATCTCGCCCGTCAGGGGGGCGATCACATTCTCGGCGGCCACAAAGCCGATGATGCGGCGGGCCAGCGAGAGCTTTTTGTTCATTTTATAGCGGCCGAAACGGGAAAGATCGTAACGGCGGGGGTCAAAGAACAGCGCGTTCAGGTGGTTTACAGCGCTCTCCACCGTGGGGGGCTCGCCGGGGCGCAGCTTGCGGTAGGTCTCCAGCAGGGCTTCCTCGCGGTTATGGGTGGGGTCTTTTTCCAAAGTAGCCAGAATGCGGGGGTCTTCGCCGAAGAAATTCAAGATCTCTTCATCGCTGCCCTTTTCGCTCAGCGCACGGATCAGAACGGTCACGGGCAGCTTGCGGTTTTTATCGATGCGCACATAGAACACATCGTTCACATCGGTCTCATACTCCAGCCATGCGCCGCGGTTGGGGTTCATGGTGGCGGTATACAGCTTTTTGCCCAGCTTGTCAAAGCTCTCGCCGTAAAAAACGCCGGGGCTGCGAACCAACTGGCTCACGATCACGCGCTCTGCGCCGTTGATAATAAAGGTGCCGCTGTCGGTCATCAGGGGGAAGTCGCCCATGAAGATCTCCTGCTCCTTCAGCTCGCCCGTAGCCTTGTTGAACAGGCGTGCGGTCACGCGCAGGGGCGCGGCATAGGTAGTATCACGCAGCTTGCACTCGTTGATGCTGTATTTCGGATTGTTCTCCAGGCGGAAGTCAGTGAAATCCAGCACGAGGTTACCCGAGTAATCCTCGATTGCTGCAATGTCCTTGAACACCTCTTTCAGGCCTTCATCGAGGAACCACTTGTACGAGTTCTTCTGTACCTCGATCAGGTTGGGCATATCAATGACTTCGTCGATGCGGGAGAAACTCATTCGCTCGGTTTTACCGCGCATTTGGGGCTTGACCTTCATCATAAAAAGCAACCACTCCTAACTTTTTGGATGTCTATAACGGCTCTCGTTCATGTCACGGCCGGTTTTAAGGGTCGTGTTTGGGCAATTTTAACAAACTTTTCTTCACATCTTGGGCATCTTGACCGTAAAAAAGGCGGTCTAATCCATTCTGTGATACTGTTTTAGTATACTCCTTAAAAAGCCCCATGTCAAGCCATTTTCCGCCACTTTTTCAAAAAAAGTCAAACTCCCCGCCCGGTGTAAGAAACACCCGGGTGAGGGTTTAGTTTTTTGTTCAAATTGCTATTTTGCACTTTTGCTGGGGCCGTGCAGCGGCCCGCGGCGCAGGGCATATGGTCATTTTGCCAAAAACCCGCCGCATTCCGGGTGTTTCCGAAACGCGGCGGGTGCATTTTTTCTGTTACTATCCGGCCATTAATCCAAAAAGTCCTTCAGCTTCTTGCTGCGGCTGGGGTGGCGCAGCTTGCGCAGGGCCTTAGCCTCGATCTGGCGAATGCGCTCACGGGTCACATTGAACTCCTTGCCCACTTCCTCCAGCGTGCGGGGGCGGCCGTCCACTAGGCCAAAGCGCAGGCGCAGCACCTTTTCCTCACGGTCGGTCAGGCTCTCCAGCACCTCCGAAAGCTGCTCACGCAGCAGGGTGTGGCTGGCCACCTCGGCAGGCACGGGGGCCTCGTCGTCGGGGATAAAGTCGCCAAGATGGCTGTCCTCCTCCTCGCCGATGGGCGTTTCCAGCGAAACAGGCTCCTGCGCCACGCGCATGATCTCGCGCACCTTGTCCACGGGCATTTCCAGCCGCTCGGCGATCTCCTCGGCCGTGGGCTCCTTGCCCTGCTCATGCAGCAGCTGGCTGCTCACCTTTTTCACCTTGTTGATGGTCTCCACCATGTGCACGGGAATACGAATGGTGCGGGCCTGGTCGGCAATGGCGCGGGTGATGGCCTGGCGGATCCACCAGGTAGCATAGGTAGAAAATTTAAAGCCCTTGGTGTGGTCAAACTTTTCCACAGCCTTAATCAGGCCCAGGTTACCCTCCTGGATCAAATCCAGGAACTGCATACCGCGGCCCACATAGCGCTTGGCGATCGAAACCACCAGCCGCAGGTTGGCCTCGCTCAGGCGCTTGCGGGCGGCAGCGCCCTTCTTAATGGCTTTCAGGCATTCCGCCTTCTCCTCCTCCGAGAGGGCATCGGGGTCGGCATCATACTTTTCCTTGGCATCGTTGCCGGCCTTGATGGTCAGCGCCAGGTTCACTTCCTCCTCCGAGGTCAGCAGGGGCACACGGCCGATCTCTTTCAGATACACCTTTACGGGGTCGTCGATGGTCACGCCCTCGGCTGTCAGGCTGCTCTCAAACTGGTCGGCATTGTTTTCGGTCAAAGCAAAGCTTTCCTCGTCGGCTTCCTCCATCACTTCCACATTCTCGCGCTCAAGCAGCGAATAGATCTGGTCGATCTTTTCCACATCAAAGTTGCTTTCCTCCATGGCATCATACAGCTCTTTTGTGGTCACCTTGCCGGTGCGCTTGCCGTTCTCCAGCAGTTCTTTCAGTCCCATTTTTTTCTCTGCCATAATTGTGTTCTCCTTACTGTTTTGGCTCATATCTTCTCTGGCTATATAACAAAATCAGCTTCTCAGCTTTTTTCCTTTTCCAGGCTTTGCAGGTAGTTCTGCAGCTCCTCGGCGCTCATGCTGCCCGCCTTGCTGCTTTTGGGCAGGCTTTTGCGAATGCGCCCCAAAAACATTTCCACATCCTGGTCGGTCAGGTTCAAATCGGCGTTGCGCGCCAGCAGCTGTGCCAGCTGCGCCAAGTCCTCTTCGCTCAGCACCGCGCCCAGCGCGCTCAGGCTCACCTGCGCCCCCTGGCCGTCCAGTGCAAAAATGGCGCTGCACACCTGCTGCATCTCCGGCATCAAAAATTCGCCGGGCGTTATGCGCTCGCGCACCTTGCGTATCACCGCCGGGTCCTTCAGCATGGCGGCCACCAGCTGCTGCTCGGCATTGGCCAGCCCCAGCGCCCTGCTGCCGCCCAGATCATAAGGCACCTTGATGCTTGCGGCCACGCCCTCGCCTGCCAGCTGCTGCTGGCGGCGGCGCTTTGCGTTCTGCTCGGCCCGGCGCACCGCACCCTGCAGCTGCGTTTGTATCGCGCCGCGGCTCACGCCGGTCTCCTCGGCCAGCCGCCCCGCATACACCTCGCGCTCGGTAGGGCTTATGCGCCCTGCCAGCAGGCCGATTGCATCCTTTATGTAATCCAGCCGCCCTTTATCGGTGGCAATGTCATACTTGGCCCGGATCTTTGCCATTTTAAATTCGGTGGCGTTGGCCGTGCCGTTTAAAAGCACTTCAAAGCGGTCGCGCCCATACTTTTTAATAAACTCGTCCGGGTCCTTTGCGCCGGGAATATTCAAAACGCTCACCTTGGCCGGGCTTGGGGCAAACAGCTCCAGGCTTCTGGCGGCAGCCTTCTGCCCGGCCTCGTCGCTGTCGTAGCTCAGCACCACCTCGTCGGCATACTCGCCGATCAGCTTTACCTGCTCGGGGGTCAGCGCCGTGCCGCAGGCACACACCGCCGTATCAAAACCGGCCTGGTGCATGCTGATCACATCCATATATCCCTCGCACAGGATATAGCGGCGGCTCGTAGAGCGCTTGGCGATGTTCAGCGCAAACAGTGTGCGGCTTTTTTTATACACGATGGTCTCGGGGCTGTTGATATATTTGGGCTTGGAATCGTCCAGCACACGCCCGCCAAACGCGATTACATTGCCGCGCAGGTCAATGATGGGGGTCATCATGCGGTGGCGGAACAGATTATACAGGTTGCCCTTTTCGCTGCGGCGAACAAGGCCGCTCTCCAAAAGCTCCTCGTCATTATACCCGCGGCCCTTCAAATAATGCAGAAGGTCGCTGTAGCTGTCCGGCGCGTAGCCCAGGCCAAAGCGGCGGATGGTATCGTCTGAAAGGCCGCGCCGCCTGCGCCAGTATTCGCGCGCCATGGCGGCCTCGGGCGTGGGCTGGTTCAGCTGGTTATAAAAGTAGCGTGCCGCATCCTTATTGATGGCCAGTACCTTGCGGCGCAGCTCGCCCGCCTTGTCTTCCTCGTTGGGCATGGGCATGCCCACCCGGCTGGCCAAAAGCTTTACGGCCTCTACATATTCCAGATTGCTGATTTTTTTGATAAAGGTGATCACATCGCCGCCCGCGCCGCAGCCGAAGCAGTAAAAGCTCTGCGTTTCGGGATACACCACAAAGCTGGGCGTTTTTTCGGTGTGAAAAGGGCACAGCCCCGTGCAGGTGCGGCCGCGCCTGCGCAGCTGCACATAACTCTGCACCACATCCTCAATGTCATTGCGGCGCACCACTTCCTGAATATAATCCTGTGGGATCACAGTGCCTTTTTCCCTCCCCTCTTACCGGCAAAGCAGACTCTATGTTTGTTTTCGTAAAAGCAGGAGCTTTTTCTTATGCCAGTCCCGGCAAAAAGTGCCAGGCTCTTTTACTTTACAAGCGCCTGCAAGCCTTTACAAAATATGCCACTTCTGTGGCACAAACAGCTGCTCATACAGCCTTGTGGCAAACTCATCGCTCATGCCGCTGATATAATCCACAGCGGCCCGGTCAAGCCCCTCGGTGTAGGCCACCTGCAAATACAGGTTCGGCAAAAGCTCAGGCTCAGCCAGTATTTTTTCATACAGATCGCCGATCAGCTTTTCCACCTTGCTCTCCTCACGCTTGGCCACAGGGTCTACATACACGGTGGAATACATAAAATCGCGCAGCAGCTCGTAGGCTTCGTTCACTTCCTCGCTGAACACGGGGATCTCGCTTTCCAGGCTGTTTTGCACAAGGTCGGTGATCATGGTGGTGATGCGCTGGCTCTTGGTGTGCCCCAATACCCGCACGGCATCGGGCGGCAGCTGTTCCTCGCGCAGCACGCCCGCCGTAATGGCATCCTCGATATCGTGGTTCAAAAACGCGATATGGTCGGCCCGGCGCACACAGCAGCCCTCCAGGGTAGCGGCCCAGTCGCCTTTGGTGTGGGTCACAATGCCGTTGCGCACCTCCCAGGTAAGGTTCAGCCCCTTGCCGCCGCGCTCGAGTTTATCCACTACGCGCAGGCTCTGCTTGTAGTGCGCAAACCCGCTGGGGCTCAGCGCATTCAGCGCGCGCTCGCCCGCATGGCCAAACGGTGTATGCCCCAAGTCATGCCCCAAAGCGATGGCCTCGGTCAGGTCTTCGTTCAGCTGCAGGGCCCGGGCAATGGTGCGGGCGATCTGGCTCACCTCTAATGTATGGGTCAGGCGGGTGCGGTAATGGTCGCCCTCGGGGCTCAAAAACACCTGTGTTTTCTGCTTTAAGCGCCGAAATGCCTTCGAGTGCAGCACGCGGTCGCGGTCACGCTGGTAGCAGGTGCGTATGGCATCGCTTTCTTCCGGGCGCTCGCGGCCCCGGCTTTGGCTGCTGAGCGCCGCGCGGGGCGAAAGAATTTGTTTTTCGATGTTTTCCGTTCGCTGCCGAATCGTCATTTTTATGCCCTCCATATAATAGAGTACGCCAAAAATGTGAAAAACACTTTTCTTTTTTTAAAAAATTTTTTATTTCTATCTTAAAAGCCCGTTTTTTAGAACGGCGTGTAAAAAGGCTCGCTGCATTCCAGCTGGCCTGCGCCGCGCGTCAGCTCGCGAAACGCGGGGATCAGCGGCCGCTCCTGCCCGGCCGGCAGCACAAAGCGAAGGGTCACACGGTCGGTGAATTCCGGCTCTTCGGCCTGCGCGCCCGCGCCGTTTACCAGCAGCATGGCGCGCTCATACAACGAATAGTCCACTGTGATGCTGCACTTTACGCACGCGCGCACCGTTACCACCTGGGCAGCATCCAGCGCAGCGGAGGCCGCCGCCGTGTAGGCGCGCACCAGCCCGCCGGTGCCCAGCAGAATGCCGCCGAAATAGCGCGTTACCACCACGATCACATCTTTAAGCTCCCGGTGCTGTATGCACTCCAGCACCGGGGTGCCCGCCGTTTTGGCAGGCTCGCCGTCATCTGAATAGCGCACGCGGTTTCCCTCGCGCAGGCAGTAGGCAAACACATTGTGGCGCGCCGTGCGGTTTTCGGCGCGGATCTTTTCCAAAAAAGCCAGCGCCTTTTCTTCGCTGTCGGCAAAAGCGGCGGCGGCGATAAATCGGCTGTGTTTTTCTTCATATTCGCCCACCGAGGTGCCGCGAATGGTGCGGTAGTCTTCCATAACGCTCCTTAGGCCCAGCCTTTTGGGCGGGGCCGCCTTTTGAATGCAAAAAAGGCGGTTTGAAAAATCTCAAACCGCCTTTAGTGTGCGAAAAATTACTTCTTCAGACCGAAACGCTTGTTGAAGCGATCAACGCGTCCGCCGGTGTCTACCAGCTTCTGCTTGCCGGTGTAGAAGGGATGGCACTTGCTGCAAACTTCGACGCGGATCTCGGGACGGGTAGAACGGGTCTCGATCACATTGCCGCAGGCGCAGGTGATGGTGCAATCCACATAGTTAGGATGGATACCTGCCTTCATTGTGTTCACCTCTTTCAATGATCATGATCTTTGGGGCCATACAGGGTTATATGTGCCCAATCACAACCTTCAATATCGGCTACCAGCGGGGTTCTTGCGCCCCCGGAGCAGCCTTGGGAACGATTGCCATAATATTATACCACAGTTTAAGGTAAAGTCAAGGGCTTTTTACGCACCGGCAGTGCAGGATCTTTTATGCCAGCAGCGGCTTGCAGGCCTCGGCCAGCTTTTCTTTTTTTGCTTCGGCCTCGGCCAGGTCTTTGCCCTTGGTGGTAAAGTAGATCTTGATCTTCGGCTCGGTGCCCGAGGGCCGCACGATCACGGTAGAGCCGTCGGCCAGGCTGTAGATCAGAATATTGGCGGCAGGCAGGCCGGTCTCCTCGGGCTTTTTAAAGTCCTGGGTTCCCGTCACAGCAATGCCTGCCAGTTCCTTCACGGGGTTCTGGCGCAGGTTATCCATAATGGCGGCCATCTTATCCATACCCGAAAGGCCGGGGAATTCAAAGCTGTCTACTTTATTTAAATAACGGCCGTACTGGGCATAGATCTGCTCCATGCGCTCTTTGATGCTCGAGCCGATGCTGCGGTAATAGGCGGCCATCTCACAGATGAGCATCGAGCCGATGATGGCATCCTTGTCGCGCACATAGGGCCCGGCCAGATAGCCGTAGCTTTCCTCAAAGCCAAAGATAAAGCGGTCCACCTCACCGGCAGCCTCCAGCTTGGCGATCTGGTCGCCGATCCACTTAAAGCCGGTCAGCACATTGCGGCACTCCACGCCGTAATGTGCGGCCACGGCATCGGCCAGCGGCGTAGAAACAATGCTCTTGCACACCACAGGATCTTTCGGCATGGTGCCCTGCTCTATGCGGCCCGCACAGATATAGTCAAGCAGCAAAACGCCCACCTCGTTGCCGGAAAGCAGCTCATAGCTGCCGTCCTTGCAGCGCACGGCGATGCCCACGCGGTCGGCATCCGGGTCGGTGGCCAGCATCAGGTCTGCCCCCTGCTTTTCGGCCAGCTCCAGGCCGAGGCGCAGCGCCTCAAAAATTTCGGGGTTAGGGTAAGGGCAGGTAGGGAAGTTACCGTCCGGGTACTGCTGCTCGGGCACAATGGTGATATCGGTGATGCCGATATCGTGCAGCACACGGGTCACGGGCACCAGGCCCGAGCCGTTCAGCGGGCTGTACACCAGCTTGAGCCCGGCCGTTTTGCAAAGGCCGGGGCGCACGCTGCGCTGCTTGATGGCCGTATACAGGGCCTCCTTGCAGTCATCGCCCACATACTGAATGATGCCCTTTTCCAGCCCCTCGGCAAAGGGCATGGTTTTGGCGTCGGTCAGAATATCGGTTTTCTGAATTTCGGCATACACCACATCGGCGGCATTGTCGGTCATCTGGCAGCCGTCGGGGCCATAGGCCTTATAGCCGTTATACTTGGCGGGGTTGTGGCTTGCCGTGATCATGATACCGGCGTTGCATTTATAATAGCGGGTGGCGAAGCTCAGGGCAGGCACCGGCATGAGGGCATCGTAAATGCGCACCTTTACGCCGTTTGCCGCCAGCACCTCGGCTGCGGCCTTGGCAAACGCATCGCTTTTGATTCGGCTGTCGTAGCTGATGGCCACGGTCTGGCTGCCGCCCTGGGTCTTTACCCAGTTGGCAAGGCCCTGCGTAGCCTGGCGCACGGTATAGATATTCATGCGGTTGGTGCCCGCGCCGATCACGCCGCGCAGGCCGGCCGTGCCGAATTTCAGCGCCACGGCAAAGCGCTCACGGATCTCGTTTTCATTGCCCCGAATGCTTTCAAGCTCAGGGCCAAGGTCGGCATCGTCCAGTTGGGCATTCAGCCAGCGTTCATACATTTCATGTACCATATCGATCACACCTGTTCTTTCCGTAATGTTCGGGAATTCTTTTTTCAGTGGTTTTGATCCAATGCCAGTTTCTGCTTTAAATATAATACGGGCGGGCGTTTTTGTCAACGAAGCGCCTGTTTTACGGCAAAGAAGTGTATACTCTGCCCAATTCTTTGTTGCGAAAGGCCGTTTTTCGCGCTATTCTTATAGTACAACATCGTAAAAGGAGCCTCTGCGTATGATCAGCAAGGTAAACAGCTTTGGCCTTTCGGGGCTTTCGGGCTTTTTGGTCACAGCCGAAGCCGATTTAAATCAGGGCCTGCCGCAGTTCACGCTGGTGGGCCTACCCGACAGCGCCGTAAAAGAGAGCGCCCAGCGCGTACACAGTGCGCTCAAAAATCTGGGCTTCAAATGGCCGGTGAGCCGCATCACGGTGAACCTGGCCCCGGCTGATGTGCGCAAAACCGGCCCGGTGTACGATCTGCCCCTGCTGCTGGCACTGCTGAGCGCCAGCGGCCAGCTGAACGCCCCCGGCACGCACCGCGCCTTTGTGGGCGAGCTTGGGCTGGACGGCGCGCTGCGCCCTGTTACCGGCGTTTTGAGCATGGCGCTGTGCGCCGCCGAAAGCGGCATACGCGAATTTTTTGTGCCGCGCGCCAACGCACCCGAGGCCGCCGTGGTAGAGGGCCTCACCGTTTACCCGGCCGACGATGCCCGCCAGGTGGTAGAGCATCTGCTGGGCCGCCAGCTGCTGCTTGCCGCAAAACCGCTGCCCTATACGCCCGACCCCTGGCAGGGCCTGCCCGATTTTGCCGATGTGCACGGCCAGCCCATCGCCCGCCGCGCCATGGAGATCGCGGCCGCGGGCGGGCATAATATTTTGCTCATCGGCCCGCCGGGCACCGGCAAGAGCATGCTGGCCAAGCGCCTGCCCGGCATTCTGCCCCCGCTCAGCGAGGAGGAAGCTGTAGAGACCACCAAAATTTACTCGGTAGCCGGGCTGCTGCCGCCGGGCTCAGGCCTTTTGAGCACGCGCCCCTTCCGCAGCCCGCACCACAGCGTGAGCCCGGCCGCGCTTGCGGGCGGCGGCACCACGCCGCGCCCCGGCGAGGTGAGCCTGGCGCACAACGGCGTTTTGTTTTTAGACGAGCTGCCCGAATTCAGCCGCCCTGGGCTGGAGGTGCTGCGCCAGCCCATTGAGGACGGGCAGGTCACGGTAAGCCGTGTGGGCGGCAGCGCCACCTACCCCAGCCGCTTTATGCTGGCCGCCGCTATGAACCCCTGCCCGTGCGGCTACTTTGGCCACCCCACGCGCCCCTGCACCTGCTCGCCCAGTGCGGTAG
>CAVGKH010000024.1:4386-4929 GCA_963629755.1 Gemmiger sp. | reverse complement strand
CTGCTGGACCGCATCGACCTGCACATTGAGGTATCGCCTGTGGAATACGATGACCTTGCCAGCGAAAAGGGCGGCGAGAGCAGCGCCGAGATCCGCACCCGCGTGCTGGCGGCCCGTGCCGTGCAGCAAAAGCGCTACCAGGGCACCGATATCCGCTGCAACGCGCAGATCCCCAGTGCGCGCCTGCGCGCCGTGTGCCGCATGGAGCCCGCCGCCGCAAAGCTTCTGCGCCAGGCATTTACCGGCCTTGAGCTTTCGGCCCGCACCTACGACCGCATTCTGCGCGTGAGCCGCACCATTGCCGACCTTGCCGGCAGCGAGCTGATTCTGGCCGCCCATGTAAGCGAGGCGCTGCAATACCGCGCACTGGACCGCAAATATTGGTACAATCAGTAATTTTTGTTTAAATATTACGATTTGTTTATTCCAGCTCTGTGCTTTTTATGTTTCCGTCCGGGGGCTGCATCGTTCATTGGAACCGATCCAACAAAAAATCGCTGCTTCTTTTCAGAAACAGCGATTTTTCTTTTGCGGTTTCGCGCG
>CAVGKH010000024.1:0-4376 GCA_963629755.1 Gemmiger sp. | reverse complement strand
TTACTCGCAGGTACCGGGCTCTGCACGGAAAACGATTTTTCGCAAAAAGCTTTTTTCCTCTTTCATTGTATCGCCTATGCTTTCTGTGCAAAACACCGCTGCCGTTGAATCGTTTACGCCAAAGGGATAGATTTCATAGTCTGCCCCATACAGTTCTGAAAGAGAAACTTCCTCCGCAATATTGGCCGTCTGCCGGGTTTCCTGCCATTGATAGCTTCCGCCATAAAAGAAGCCATTTACGCTCCTATAGGCAGCGAATAGAATTATGATCGCAAAACAGAAAAGGCAGAAAGCTTTTTTCGGATTTTCAAAAAGTTTACGCAACTGCATAATAACCATACCTCGCATTGATAGCCTTTGTCATTACATCCGAATTGCAAGTGTATGTTCCATAAACCTTTGTGTTAAAATGCGGATCATTATATGTAACCTTTGAATAACCCGAAGATCCTTGTTCATACCAGTCGTACCCAATAGAGACATCATAATGTCCATCTCCCTCATAACTGTTGTTAGGAAGAGCATTGGGCTTTACATGGCAAATTACAGGACGATTTTTATTTATGCTGCTTACCAGACGAGAGTAAAATCCAACATTTGAAGTATTAAGCATATAATATTCTTTTCTACCCAAATTCGCGTTAAGATAGTTTATCAAGTCGGCTTGCAAATCAGTTCCGGAAGTATTGTTTTGGGTCAGTCTGTCTGTTAGAGAGCTAAGTGATTCCATATTTGAAAATCCCAGGTATTTACCAATTTGGTATATGCAAGCCGGCCCACAGCCACTGGTATTCGTCTGCTTGAAGTTACTAACATTTAACACCTTTTTTCCACCACTAGCCGGCATTGGATAAAAACTTTCATTATAAATCCATTTGCTAAGTTCTTCTTGCTATTCATTGGAGTAGTAATACCGATCCATCACTTCACGGCCTTTATCAGCCGATGTTTGATTGAAAACATCGGCATAACTTGGCAATGCAATAATCATCGAAAATAATGCGCCCAAAATAATATACATCATTTTTTTCATAAGCACCCTCCTTTTGATCACATAAAGCAATTAAGGATTTACAAAGTTAACACCATTGGCTATCGACTTACATACACCTCCACCTTCTACTTCAGTGAATCCACTTATTACTAATCGATTATTAATAGCAGCTTTTTCAACTTAAAAATATCAGATTCCAACACATATATCAATATATGGTACTATAGTCAAATATATAGTAATATTGTACAAGATTTAATGAAAGCCTATAAACTTCTTACATGTAAGTGCCATTCTGTGCAAACAATTTCTATTTCATATTTATTTTCGCTTAAAATTCACGGAATGATTGTAAAATCAGATTAAAAACGAAGGGGCTGTTGCACATCGTTCTGGATGAAAATGCAGTAGTACCCCTAAGAATTGAACATATAATCGAACAATAGAGAAAAGCATGTGCATCACAAATCCATTGAAAATTTCTAATTTTCAAGGAAATCTGTTGCACATGCTTTTATTATCACCAAAATGTGTTTCTTGAGTTTTCGATTCTACGAACAAAAGAGGGGCTGTCACATGTGCAACAGCCCCTTCGTTTGCTTCATTCAGCTTGTCTATCTTTTGGAGTTCATCCAAAAAGAACCGGCGGTTTTACAGCACTGTTTAATCCATCGGCTCCGGCATCACAAATGCCGCAATGATGTACAGCAGAACGCCTGCGCCCCAAAACAGGCACAACAGCACCGTGATGATGCGCACGATGGTGGGGTCCATATTCAGATACTCGGCCACGCCGCTGCACACACCTGCCAGCATTTTGGTATGGCCCTTGCAAAGTTTTTTCGGTTCCATAGTGATAAACCTCCTGTTTGTAGAGTGGTTATTTCTTACTGCCGAATTTATATTCCGTGCCGTTTTTCAGGCGCTGAATGTTCGAGCGGTGCAGCCAGATCACGATAACGGCCATCACCAAAGCGCACAGCGTGTTGAACACCGTGTGGCTGCTGTGAGCCAGCAGGCAGTCGATGAGCGTAAAAATGGGGTAGCACACTGCACAGGTAATACTGGTAAGGCTTACGATGCGGCTGATGGCTACTACTACCACAAACACCACCAGCAGCCCTAAAAACACGCGGGGTGCCGCAGCCAGAATGGTGCCTGCGGCCACGGCCACGCCCTTGCCGCCCTTAAAGCCGAAATACAGCGGCTTCATGTGGCCCAAAAGCGCCGCAAACGCGGCGGCCGCCCCCACATTAAAGCCCTCGGGGCCAAACAGGGTTCCGGCATAGGCCATGGGCACGCCAAAGATCAGGCAGGCCGCCCAGCGCGCCAGAAACACAGCCAGAACGCCCTTGCCCATATCACCGGCCAGCGCCAGCGCTGCCGCGCCCTTACCGTAGGTGCGCAGAATGTTGGTAGAGCCTGCGTTGCCGCTGCCATGGGTGCGCACATCGTCTTTAAAAAGAGCCTTGCTTACGATAATACCAAACATCAAGCTGCCCAGCAGGTAGCCGATGGCCAGCGCCGCCGCCACCGATAGCAGCTGCGGCACAAGGCTGTTTGCTGCAACAAAAATCGCTGTGGGGCCGTCTGCTCCGCCAATAATGCCAATGGTCGCGCTATCTATATCCATATTGTGCACCTCACTGCAGGTAAGTTACTTGGTTTCCGCTTCGCCGCTGCCATGCACGCGCACGATCATGCGGATGGGCGTGCCCTCAAGGCCAAAGGTTTCACGGATCTGGTTTTCGATATAACGCTGATACGAAAAATGGAAAAGATCCTTGCGGTTTACAAAGCATACGAATGTGGGCGGGCGGGTAGAAGCCTGCGTGATATAAAAGATCTTGAGGCGGCGGCCCTTATCACTGGGCGGCTGCACGCGGGCCGTAGCGGCGGCCAGCATTTCGTTCAGCTTGCCGGTGGTCACGCGCATGGCGTTCTGGGCATCCACATATTTAATAAGCTCCATCAGCTTATCCACGCGCTGGCCGGTTTTGGCGCTGATAAACACGATGGGAGCATAGCTCATAAAGCTAAAGTCTTCCTGCAGCTGCTTGCGGAAGGTATCCATGGTGTAGGTATCTTTTTCTACCAGATCCCACTTGTTCACGGCGATGATGCAGCCCTTGCCCTGCTCGTGGGCATAGCCTGCCACCTTGCTGTCCTGCTCGGTAAAGCCCTCGGTGGCATCGATCAGGATCACAGCTACATTACTGCGCTCTACGGCGGCCAGGCTGCGGATCACGCTGAAGCGCTCTACGCCGTCTTCTACCTTGCCCTTTTTGCGCAGGCCCGCGGTATCGGTAAAGATGAACTTGCCGTATTTGTTATCCACCGGGCTGTCGATGGCATCGCGGGTGGTGCCCGCCATATTAGCCACGATCATGCGGTTTTCGCCCAGGATATAGTTTACCAGGCTGCTTTTGCCCACATTGGGGCGGCCGATCACGGCAACAGCCGTGCGCTCGGGGTCATCCTCCTCGGCGTGGCTGAAGTCTACGCGCGCGCAGATGGCATCCAGCAAATCGCCGGTGCCATGGCCGTGCACGCTGGAAATGGGGATCACTTCGTCCAGCCCCAGGCCGTAGAACTCATACAGCTCCATCGGGGGCTCGCCCACACTGTCGCACTTGTTGGCCGCCAAGATCACGGGCTTGCCGCTCTTCATGAGCATGCGTGCGATTTCCTGGTCCTGCGCGGTCACGCCGCAGGTCACATCGACCACCATCACGATGCACTCGGCGCTGTCGATGGCCAGCTCGGCCTGCAGGCGCATGTGCTTGAGCAGATTGTCGTTGGCGCGGGGCTCAATGCCGCCGGTATCTACCAGCAGAAACTTGTTGCCGCACCACTCGCAGTCGCCGAAAATACGGTCACGCGTTACGCCGGGGGTATCCTCTACGATAGCCAGGCGCTGGCCGATCAGCTTATTGAACAGCGTAGACTTGCCCACATTGGGGCGGCCCACCACTGCTACGATAGGTTTTGCCATTGCTTTTCTCCTTTATAATATATTTTTCTATTTAAAATCAGTTTTCTTTACTCTTTTTTGTGTTTGCCCAGCATGGCCAGGCAGCTTTCGGTGCCGCCGTTTGGCAAAATCACCACTTTCGCGCCCAGCGCCTTGCCCACCTCGGCCGGGGTCTTGTTATCCAAAAACAGATCTTTTTCATCGCGCAGCATTACCTCGGGTATGCCCAGCGTTTTGCCACGCATTTTCCCTTGGCACTGGTCTATGATGTCAGTGCCCGTTACAAGGCCCGCCACGCTTACATTGCCGCCGAAAAAGTTGTTTTTGATGGCATTCACATGCACCGTTACCTGCGGATACTTTTTGTGCAGCGCATTCGCGCAAAAGGTGATCAGCGGGGCTGCCAGC
>CAVGKH010000023.1:0-17220 GCA_963629755.1 Gemmiger sp. | reverse complement strand
ATATTATAGCGCATATAAAGTAGCTAAATCAAGATTCATTTATCATAAAAATAAATCGTTATTTCTATACTTTTTGCGAATAGACAGAAAAAGCACCTAAGGCTATAATATAGTCAAACAAAAGCAAAGGCCACATAAAACCGGGAAAGAGTAAAGGCTTTCCGCAGGAAAGGCTTTTAGCTGAAAGAAAGGAGCGCAGACCTTATGGTTGAACTGGAACCTGCACAGCAAGCGCAGGCAACAGAAAAGCGCTGAACCGAATTGCATAGCTGAAGAAAGCGGAGTGTACTTCGCATAGTGATAGAAATGGAGCAGCAGAGCAATCGGTCAGCCGAAAGATCTGGTGCCTGCATATAAGAGATAAGCCTGAGACCATACAGGATCGGAGGCGAGTGATATGAAAGTATCCCCGAGAAGTCCGAATATTTGGTTTTGATTAGAAAGGGACATTCCAATATACTAAGTAGCTTATCCGAATCGAAAAACGATTTATCAGAGAGGTATTGATCAAGAAAGAGATCTAGCTGAATTCATAAAACTTTATTCTCCCTTGGTTGGAGGTTTAGGTCCAATGAATCATTAACAGCAGAATCATAAACCCAAATATATAAAGGGAAAAGGTCATGACTCCGAAGAAGTAAGTTCGCACCCCGGCCGGGTATATCGGCCGGGGTGCTTTTTGTAAAGTATATAAAGCAGGGCCCTTTTCGGTTTACCCAAAAAAGGCCCTTTAAAGTGGTTATCGAATTTTAAAATATCCTGGCAGATCCTGGCGGTTATCCTCTACCAGAATTGTAAAGCCATGTGGGTTTACCTCGGCGGCTTTGCCAAAAGCCGTTTCACACAAAAGGTGCTCACCGCGGTTAAAAATCATTTCGGCCGATTGTGTTTTGCCTATCCGGCGATAGTGCAGAATATCCCCTTCAGCTTTGATCACCCGCAGTTCGCCGTCATAAAAGGCATCACATTCGGCCCGCAGCTTTGCCAGCTGCTGCAAAACGGGGCGCACGCGGCTTTCGGTGCTCTGCCAATCGAAATAAGCGCGGTTAAAGGGGTCGCGGTAACCCTGCATGGCAATTTCATCACCGTAATAAATGCTGGGCACACCGGGCAGGGTAAAAATCATCGCATAGGCCATGGTCAGCATTTTGATGCCGCGCTCGTATCGCTCGCGGCTCAGCCGCCGCCCGCTTTGCCAGTAGCGGTCATGGTCACCGGCAGGCTCGCCCGCCAGGGCTGTGATGGCGCGCTCGGTATCATGAGTAGAAAGAAAATTCATCAGGCAGTGCAGCGCCGGGGCAGGGTAGTTCTCACAGATCGAAAGAAGACGCTCGGCAATATCCTCGCTGGGTGCACCGTGCAGAAAATTCAGCACAGCATTGCGGAACGGGTAATTCATCACACAGTCCAGCCCTTTGCCCAAAAGATAAGTGCGGCGCTGGCCGTAAGCAATTTTAGTGGTGGCATCCTCCCAAACCTCGCCCATCAAGAGCTTATCGGGGCCATGGGCCTTTACTGCTCTGCGCAGCTCTTCAATAAAGTCATCGGGCAGCTCATCGGCTACATCCAGCCGAAAGCCACTGGCACCGCGGGCAAGCCAGGTGTCAATCACACCGCCCTTGCCGCAGATGAATTCACGGTAAGAGGGGGTATCTTCGTTTACCTCGGGCAGCGTTTCAAAGCCCCACCAGCTTCGGTAGCCGCAGGGATACTGCGCACCAAAATCGTACCAGCAGCGGTAAGGGGAGTAAGGGTCATGATAAGCGCCGCCGCTGCCGTAGCGCCCCTCACGGTTAAAATAACGGCTGTCGCTTCCGGTGTGGCTGAAAACACCGTCTAAAATAATGCGAATGCCGCATTTTTGGGCTGCGGCGCACAGAGCACTGAATTCTTCGTTGGTGCCCAAAAGAGGGTCGGCGTTTAAATAGTCGGCTGTATTATAGCGGTGGTTGGAATGCGCTTCAAAAATAGGGTTCAAATAGAGATAAGTTACGCCAAGCTCTTGCAGATAGGGCAGCTTTTGCTGAATACCCGCAAAGTCACCGCCGAAATAATCCAAATTCAGGCTTCCGCCGGTCTCCGTGGGCCAAAAATAGGGCTCGCCATGCTTGTTGGTGCGGTATACGCGGTCGGCAAAGGGCATAGGCTTTGGCTTGCTTTCATAAAAACGGTCAGGGAAGATCTGATACTGCACGCCGCCTTTATAACAGTCTGGGGTGGCAAAATCCTGCTCATATACCGTAAGCTGCCATTCGGGGCCGTTCTCCCAGCTTAAGTAGCCCTCGCCAAGCTTACCGCGCCAGATCTTGCGAAAATCACTGTACAGGTCAAAGTGATAAAAATAAAGCCCCACCTCACCGGGCGTAAAAGAGACCTGGTAAAAAGTGCCATCACTGTTTTGGCTGCACAGCTGCATCACCAATTCGGCTTGGGGCTGCCCGTCACGGTGGATCATCAGGCGCGGGGCAAGCTGGCCGTATTCCGGCGGCAGATGCAGAGTAAAGGCAACGCTTTCACCAAAGCGAAGCGCTCCGGCAGGGGCTTTGCAGGCGGGGTCCAGGCTGTTAAAAAATATATGCGGCATATAATGCAGTGGCTCCTTTGCTTTTTGCGGGCTGCCCAAAGCGCAGCCCGGTGTACAGCTGAAAGACCGTGTTTCAGCGGCTTTCAATTTTATCTGCACCTTTAAAAAGGCAGCGCGGGAAGAGATGTTTTTCTTCCTGCGCCGCCTTTCGTTTGATTTACGAATTTTTTATTTTACGGGTGCTGCGTGCCAGATATCGCGTGCATAGTCGCTTACCGAGCGGTCAGCGCTGAACATGCCGCTGTTGGCAATGTTCATAAGGCTCATGCGGTTCCAGGTCTCGCGGTCGGCATACAGAGCCTGTAGGTCAGCCTGGGCGCGGCGGTAATCCTTGAAATCGGCAATAACCATATAGGGGTCGCTTGTGGTCAGATTGTCGTAGATCGTGCGGAAATCCTCGCCGTTCCAGCCGCGCTCCAGCATGCCCAAGGCGGCCATGGCAACATCATCGTTGCCCAGGAACATATTGGGGTGGTAGCCCAGCCGCTTGAGGTTCTCCACTTCAGGCGTGCGCATACCAAAAATGATCTCATTTTTATGCCCGGCGGCATCGGCAATTTCCACATTGGCACCGTCCAGTGTGCCCAGAGTAACAGCGCCGCTCAGCATAAATTTCATATTGCCGGTGCCGCTGGCCTCGGTGCCGGCCAAAGAGATCTGCTCCGAAACCTCGCTGGCAGGCATAAGGCGCTCGCTCAGAGATACGCAGTATTCCTCAAGATATACAATGCGCAGCTTGTCGCGCACAGCAGGGTCGCTGTCGATCAGTTGGCCCAGCTTGCAGATCATACGGATCATCTGCTTGGCCATATAATAGCCGGGGGCTGCTTTCGCACCGAAAATATAGGTTTTGGGAATAAAATCAGCGTTGGGGTTTTCTTTCAGATACAGATACTGCGCCACGATATTCAAGGCATTCAGGTGCTGGCGCTTATATTCATGCATGCGCTTTACCTGGCAGTCAAAAATGCTGTTCGGGTCGATCACCTGGCCGGTGGCGCGCTGCAGATAGTTGGCAAAATCTACCTTGTTTTTGGCCTTTACCTCTTCCAGGTGCTTCAAAACGGCGGTGTCGGCTTTAAAGGCTTCCAGTTTTTTCAGGGCGCTGGCATCCTTGCGGTAATCGGTGCCGATGGTATCGTCCAGCAAAGCGCACAGATTGGGGTTGCTGGCCAGCAGCCAGCGGCGGTAGGCGATGCCGTTGGTCACATTTTTAAAGGCTTCGGGCTTAAACAGATAGTAGTCATGGAACACGCTCTGCTTAATGATCTCGCTGTGCAGCTTGGAAACGCCGTTGATGCTGTGGCAGGTATAAGCGCAGATGTTGGCCATACGGATTTGATTATCGCCGATCATCGCCATATAATTGATCTTGCCCCAGTCGCCGGGGAAGGCCTTCTCCAGCTCGATGCGGGCACGGCGGTCCATCTCCTGCACGATCATATAAATGCGGGGCAGAGTCATGCGGAACAAGTCTACATTCCACTTTTCAAGAGCCTCGCTCATAACGGTGTGGTTGGTGTAGGCAAATACCTTCTGGCAGATGGTAAAGGCCTGATCCCAACCAAAGCCGCATTCATCCAGCAGCACACGCATCATCTCGGGAATAGCCAGGGTGGGGTGAGTATCGTTCAGCTGAATGGCAATCTTATCGGCCAGATTTTCCAGCGTGCCGTACTGGCTCAGGTGCTTGCGCAGAATATCGCCGATGGCGGCCGCTGAAAGAAAATACTGCTGGCGCAGGCGCAGGATCTTGCCTTCTACATGGTTGTCGTTAGGGTACAAGATCTTCGAGATCAGTTCGGCACTGGCCGATTTGTTCATAGCGCTGGTATATTCACCGGCGTTAAAGCTGTTCATATCAAAGTCGGGCGCTTTTGCCTGCCACAGGCGCAGCTTAGAAACACCCTTGCCGCCAAAGCCCTGCACATACATATCGTTGGGCACGGCCTCTACGGCGTTGTAATTCACATGCTGCACATGGTGAAAGCCATTGTTCCAGGTCTCCTGGATCTGGCCGTCAAAGCGCACTTCAATGGCCTGGTCGGGGTGGGCCTTCAGCCAAACGCTGCCGCCGGGCAGCCAGTTGTCAGCGGTCTCCTGCTGCCAGCCGTCCACGATCTTCTGCTTGAAAATGCCGTATTCATACAAGATCGAGTGGCCGGTGCCTGCAATGCCTGTGGTGGCCATGCCGTCAAGATAGCAGGCGGCCAGGCGGCCCAAACCGCCGTTGCCAAGGCCGGCATCCGGCTCCTGCTCATACACAGAGTCGAGGCTGATATCAGCATCCTTGAGCACCTGTGCGGCTACCTCGTTAAGGCCCAGGTTAAACAGGTTGGTTTTCAGGCTGCGGCCCATCAAAAATTCCATGCATAGGTAATATACCTGCTTGCTGCCGGTGCCCAGCGTGCGAGAGAGAAATACCTTGTGGTTGTCGCTCATGATCTGCCGTGTGACCATAGCCAAAGCACGGTAGATCTGCTCAAGGCTGGCATTGCTCAGCTCGGTGCTGCATTCGCTGTTGAGGGTTGCCTTCAGCAGCTTTTCAAACTCTTTTTTTGTGTATTTTTGCACAGGATGATCCTCGCTTTCGTAATGTTCCGAAATAACGCAGGCTGCCGTGCGGCCTGCAGGCGTGCAACATTGATTTAACTATTATATAGTATTTCCCGCACTTTTTCAATTTCTTTTCAAATTTATGCGCAAAAAGTGCGCCAAAGCCATTTTGTCCAAAAACAGAGAGCGGTGCATAAGGTAAGAATCCAACTGTTTGTTTAAGGGGCAAAAATAAATTTTATCAAAATACAGCTTTTCCAAAAGCGCTTTATGGTATATAATAAAACCATGTAAATTTTACAGGGTGCCGGCAGGTACTTTTTTACGATAAAATCGGAAAAGAGGATGAATTATGGAACTTACAAAGGTGCGTTTGCAGATTGCGGGCAGCAATTATGTGATCTCGACCACAGACTCAGAAAGCTATCTGCGTGAGCTGGCCGAACGCTTGGATAAAGATATGAAAGAGATCATGGAGGCTGCCCCTTCGGCCAGCGTGACCCAGGCCGCCGTACTGGCTGCGCTGGATTATCTGGACGAGCTGCAAAAATCTACAGGCAGTGTGGATAATATGCGCAGCCAGATCAAAAATTACCTGGAGGATGCCGCCAACGCCAAAAGTGAAGCGGCGGATGCCAAGCGCCAGGTGCGTGAACTGCAGCAGCAGCTGGATCAGCTGCGGGGGAGCCAGGCATGAGCCAGTTGGAAATACTGGCCCCTGCCGGCAATATGGAAATGATCAGCGCCGCTGTACGCAGCGGTGCTAATGCTGTTTATCTGGGGCTGGGCAGCTTCAATGCCCGCCGCACGGCAAACGGCTTTTTGGGCGAACAGCTGGCTTCGGCGGTGCGCTTTTGCCATGCGCGTGGCGTGCGGGTGCACGGTGCGGTAAACACCACAGTTTACCCGGCCGAGCTGCCGCAGCTAGCAGAAACCATCACTGATGCCGCCCGTGCGGGCGTGGATGCCCTCATTGTGCAGGATCTGGCTGCTGCCCGCCTGGCGCAGCAGATCACGCCCGAGATAGAGCTGCACGGCAGCACGCAGATGTCGGTGCATACCGTTGAAGGCGCACTGCAGCTGGCGGATATGGGCTTTGACCGTGTGATCCTGGCAAGAGAACTGAGCCTGCAGGAAATTCAGACAATCACAGAAAAGTGCCCCATCGAAACCGAGGTATTCGTGCACGGCGCGCTGTGCATGTGCGTGAGCGGCCAGTGCTATATGAGCGCGTTTCTGGGCGGGCGCAGCGGCAACCGCGGCAACTGTGCGGGCACCTGCCGCCTGCCGTTTCAGGCCGATGCGCTGCCTGCGGGCAAACCGGCGCAGACCTACCATCTTTCACTCAAGGATATGGATGTGATTGATTCGCTGCCCGCCCTTCAAAAAGCAGGGGTGGCCAGCGTAAAAATTGAGGGCCGCCTGCGCACGCCCGAGTATGTGGCGGCGGCAGTGGCGGCCTGCCGTGCAGCGCGTGACGGCACCGCCTACGACCGCACACTGCTGCGGGATGTGTTCTCGCGCTCCGGCTTTACAGACGGCTACCTGAAAGCAAAGCGTGACGGCAGCATGTTCGGTGTGCGTACCGGTGAGGATGCTGCCAAAACGCGCGAGGCGCTGCCGCGTGCCCGCGAGCTGTTCCGCCGGGAATTCCCCGCTGTGTCGGTGGACATGAGCTTTTACTGCGATGAAGAGGGCGCAAGCCTCACCGTTTCAGACGGCAAAAACCGTGTGTACAGCTTCAGCGATGAAAAGCCGCAGCCTGCCCGCACCGACCCTGCCGAGAGCTTGCGCCGTTCGCTGGGCAAAACCGGCGGCACACCGTTTTATGCGCATGACATCGAGATCGAGATGGAGAGCGGCCCATGGTTTTTGCCGGGCAGCACTGTGAACGAGCTGCGGCGCGACAGCCTGGAAAAGCTGCTTTTGCTGCGCGAAAAAGCCCCTGAAAGAGAGATCCGTTCCGTGCAGCTGCGCGATACGGTCCGCCCGGTGCCGGGTCATAAGCTGATGGCACGCTTTGCCGCGTGGGAGCAGATCCCCCAGGGGGCGGCGGCCCGGCTGTACCGCGTGATCCTGCCCATTGCCGAGGCCGAAAAGGTGCCCGAAGAGCTGCGCGCCAAAACGGTTTTGGAGCTGCCCCGTGTGATGTTCGGCGAGCTGGAAAAAGCCACGGCAGCGCGTATCGCTGCCACAAAAGGGCTGGGCTTTGCAGGGTATGAGATCGGCAACATTGCCGGTGTGCGCCTGTGCGCCGGGCTGCCGCTTTTCGGCGGGTTCAGCCTGAACATTACAAACCCCATTGCGGCAGATGCTTACAAAGAGCTTGGCCTGCAGGGCATAACGCTGCTGCCTGAGCTGATGCTCAGCCAGATGGCAGCCATTGACCCGGGCATTCCCACGGCGGCCATCGTATACGGTCATATGCCGCTGATGGTCACGCGCGCGTGCCCGCTGCAAAACATCACCGACTGCGCACACTGCACAAGGCAGGGCACCCTGACCGACCGCAAGGCCGCCAAGTTCCCGGTGCGCTGCAGCCTGGGCGTGCGCACGATCTATAACCCCATCCCGATCTATATGGGGGATAAGCAGGAGCAGATCCCGGCTGACCGGCTGATCGCTTACTTTACGGTGGAATCCTGGCAGCAGGTTGCCGCAGTGCTGACGCAGTTGGCGGCGCAAAAACCGTTTGACGGCGAATTTACCCGAGGCTTATATTATAAGGGTACAAACTGACAGGAGCTAAGCCGAAATGAAATTTACACACGTTTTTTATTTTTTTTTCTGGCTGTTGCTGGGCGTTCTGGTAGGCTCGCTTGTGGCAAACCTCTGCGCAGGTGTGCCGGGGCTCAGTTGGCTTGCCTATGGGCAGTCGTTTACGCTTTCCCCGGCGTTTGATGTGATCCTGCTCAAGCTGGATATGACACTTACCATGTCGCTGAATCTGGCACAGGCGCTGTTTGTGGCATTGGCCATGTTTATCTATTACCATTTCTGGTATTGATATGGGCATATCGGGCGTTTTGGGCCGCGGTAAAAACGGCCTTACCGGCACACAGCTCAAGGCATTGGCCCTGGTGCTGATGGTGCTGGATCATATCTATGAATTTTTTGATTTTGCCGGGGCTCCGGTGCTGCTGCACTGGCTGGGGCGGCTTTCCGCACCGCTGTTTTTGTTCTGCACGGCCGAAGGCTTTGCGCATACGCACAGCCGGGCAAAATATACGGCCCGCATCTATGCAGTCAGCGCAGGCATGGCGCTGATAAGCTGGGCCATGCAGCACGCCGGGCTTTGGCAACGGGCCGATGGCTTTGTACCGATCAACGGCATCTTTCAGTGCTTTTTTCTGCTCTGCATACAGTGGCAGGGTATCGATTGGCTGCAAAACGGCCGAAAAGGGCGGGGAGCGGCTCTGTTTCTGCTACCTGCCGTGTGGACGGCGGCTGAGCCGCTGCTGGGCCTGCAGGGCGCAGGCGAACAGCTGCTGACGGCGCTTTTGCCCACGATCGATTCCATGCCCGAGGGCGGCTGGCCGTTTTTGACAGAGGGCCTCGTGCTGTATGCACTGCGAAAAAACCGCCGCGGGCAGATCGCAGCTTGGGTATGCACGGTGCTTGCCGTGCAGCTTGGCTGGTACGGCTTGCTGGGCTACCCTATGCGCTATCTTCTGTGCGGCTATGCACAGTGGTTTTCGGTGTTTGCCGCGGTATTCATGCTGCAATACAATGGGAAGCGCGGCAGGCCGGTCAAGGCGCTGTTTTACGGGTTTTACCCAGCGCATATCTATGCACTGTATTTTATCAGCTGCCTGTGCTTTATGCGGGTGGCAGAAAGCATATTATAAGTATAATAAGGTTTATAAAGAGAGGGAATAGCAATGAAAAAACTGATTCTGGCATCGGGCAGCCCCCGCCGCAAAGAACTGCTGGCAATGGCTGTAAAGGATTATGCAGTAAAGGTAAGCGATGTAGACGAAAGCAAGATCACAGCCCCCAACCCTGCTGAGCTGGCCAAGGCACTGGGCCGCGCCAAATGCCTGGCTGTGGCCGCAGGCGAGCCGCAGGCTGTTGTGCTGGGCTGCGATACCGTGGTAGAATTTGAGGGCCAGGTGTTCGGCAAGCCCAAAAGCCGCGAGGATGCCCGCCGCATGCTGCAGGCGCTTTCCGGCAAGCGCCATTATGTGCACACCGGCGTGTGCCTGGCAGAGGGCGAGCACATCGAAAATTTTGTGGTCACCAGCGCAGTAGACTTTTTCCCCATTGAAGAAGCTGACCTCGAAAACTATATCGATACCAAAGAGCCCTACGATAAGGCCGGCGGCTATGCCATTCAGGGCCATGCGGCCGTTTGGTGCAAGGGCATCGAGGGCTGCTACTACAATATCATGGGCCTGCCCGTGAGCCAGGTGGCACAGAAACTCAAAAAGTTTGGATTCTGATCTTTACCGGCCGCCCGGCTGAAAAACCAAAGGCTTCGGGCCGCATATAAAACCGTGCCGCTTCTGCGGCTGCGGCCCAATAGTAAAATTTTTAAGAATAAAGCGGCAAGATGGTTGAGAAAATGTTTGAACTTGGCTATAATAGTAGCAACATGGCGCTTTATGCAAAAGTATAAAAGTGCCATGTGTAGGGCTGTAAGCGGAATTTTTTATTCTGCACCATTATAAAATAGAGATAAGCTGCGCTTTTAAAAAGTGTGCGTGGAGAAAAAGGAGTTTGGATATGTTCAGCAAAAATATCGGTATCGACCTTGGCACGGCCAATACACTGGTTTATATGAAGGGCAAGGGCATTATTATGCGTGAGCCCAGCGTGGTGGCTGTAGATACAAAAACAGATGAGATCCGCAGTGTGGGCCATGAGGCAAAAGCGGTAATCGGCCGCACCCCCGGCAGCATCGTGGCAGTGCGCCCATTAAAAGACGGCGTGATCGCCGACTTTCAGGTAACAGCCAACATGCTGGCCCACTTTATTAAAACAGCCTGCGGCAACAGCATCTTCTCGCGCCCCCGTGTGGTGATCTGCATTCCCAGCGGCGTGACCGAGGTAGAAAAGCGTGCCGTGCGTGAGGCTTCGCTGAAAGCCGGCGCCGCACAGGTCAATATTATCGAAGAGCCCATGGCTGCCGCTATCGGCGCGGGCCTGCCCATCAGCGAGCCCACCGGCAGCATGATCGTGGATATCGGGGGCGGCACGGCTGAAATCGCCGTTATCAGCCTGGGCGGTATTGTGGCCAGCCGCAGCGTGCGCGTGGCCGGTGATATGTTCGACCAGGCTATTATCGCCTTTATCAAGCGCAAGTATAATCTGCTTATCGGTGAGCGCACTGCCGAGCAGGTAAAGATCGAGATCGGTTCCGCCTATCCGCTGGATCCCGAACTCAGCATCGAGATCAAGGGCCGCAACCTGGTAGACGGCCTGCCCAAAAACATCGTGATTCACTCGGAAGAAATCCGCGAATCTTTGGCAGAGAGCCTTGAAAAGATCGTGGCCGCTGTAAAAGAGACCATGGAGTGCACGCCTCCCGAGCTGGCAGCCGATATCATCGACCGCGGCATCATGCTCTCCGGCGGTGGCGCACTGCTGCGCGGCCTGGATAAGCTGATCCAGAGCGAGACCGGCATCGATGTGCATGTAGCCGAAAGCCCGCTGGACTGTGTGGCTCTGGGCGCAGGCTCTGTGCTGGACCATATGGACATTCTGGGCGATGTGCTCGACGATAACACCCAGCACTTCTGATAATTCTGGTTTATACAGCACCATTGCAGGTTGGCCCGGCAGCCGCCGCGGCTTTGCGATGGTGCTGTTTCTGAATCGCCTGCCAAGGGGGTATCTGAAAAATACACCGGGATAAAGGCAGGCGCTGAAAGCACAAAAATGCACATAAAAAGGAGGCTTTGCCGGTGAAAGACTTTTTTTCCAGGATCAAGGCCAAAATTCTGGTGACGGTGCTGGTTTTGCTGGCGGCCATGATGGCCTATGCCGGTGCAAACAACCGCCTTACCACAGCCCCGCAAGAGATCATCGGCCTTTTGCTCACACCGCTGCAGCGCGCGGCGGCGGGCATGAAAAACGGCGCCGATTCTCTGGCCGACCGTTATACCCGCATTGATGAGATACTGGCCGAAAATGAGCAGCTGCGCGCCGAAAACAATGCGCTGGAAGAAAAACTGCTGGAATATGACCGCATGAAGGCTGAAAACGAGGCGTTTAAAAGCCTGCTTGAGATCGAAGAGACCAAGCCGGAGTACAGCTACATGCAGGCGTTTGTAATCGGCCGTGACGGATTGGAGCAGTTTGGCGGCTTTACCATTGATAAGGGCACCTTACAAGGCGTAGAAGTGGGGGATACCGTAGTATCCGAAAACAACTACCTGGTAGGCGTGATCGTAGAGGCAAACCTTACCTCCAGCAAGGTGCTCTCGATCCTGAGCCCCAGCTTCAACGCAGCGGGCGTGATCTCGCGCACACGCGAAAACGGCATTCTGACCGGCAGCACCGATTATGCGTTTGACGGCAAATGTATTTTTACCAACCTTTCGCGCGATACCTTGGCCACCAGCGGCGATGAAGTGATCACCACCGGCCTGGGTGAGGTATACCCGCCGGATATCGCCATTGGCACGGTAGAGGAGCTTGTGCCGGAAGCCAGTGGCAAAACCACCACGGCGGTCATTGCGCCGGGCGATGAGATCGGCAATGTGCGCCAGGTGTTTGTGATTACCGAATGGCACAGCGATACGGCGGCTGCGCAGTAAATACGAAATTTTTTAAATAAAAAGGAGGCGGCAGCATTGAATTCATCCAGTGAACGCACCCGAACTCTTGTGTGCCGCTGGGGCAGCTATATTCTGCTGCTTTTGCTGATGGCCGTTCTGGAAACTGTGCCGGGCTTTTTGAATATCTTTGGCATTAAGCCGCTGTTTATCATGCCGCTGGCCTTGGCTGTGGCGGTGCATGAAGACGAATTCAACGCCGCATTCTTCGGCGCCTTGTGCGGCCTTGTGTGGGACTGGACGGCGGCCCGCTATGTGGGCGGGTTTGCACTGGAGCTGGCGGTCATCTGTCTGCTCACCTCTATGCTCACGCGTATTTTTCTGCGGGTCAGCATCTTTAATTTCTGCCTTATCGCGGCAGGCTGCTGCTGGGCGGCTTGCTCGCTCGATTTTTTGTTCAGCTATGAAATGGCAGGCTACGGGCACGGAATCGAGCGGTATTTCTTTTATCTTGTTCCCATGGTGCTTTACTCGGCGGCGCTTTCTCCGCTGAGCTATCTGTGCGCCGGTGCGGTGGCAAACCGCTTTGTGCTGGAATAGAAGGGAAGCCTATATACAATTTTATATTTATAAGGCAGTGCCGTATAAACCCGCTAAAAGGGAACTATGCAGCACTGCCGGAATCTTTGCAAAGGAGTGCGGCTTTTGAATAAAAAGATCAATAAAACCATTTGGAACCGCACGCTGTTTCTGGTCGCCTTTTCGTGTATGGTGCTGCTGCTCTATATTTTTCGCCTGATCTTTCTACAGCTGGTCAACGGCGAAAAATATTTAGAAAAAGCCTCGGCTACCACCAACTATGCCTTTTCCATCACGGCGGCCCGCGGCGAGATCGTAGACTGCTATGGCCGCAGCATTGCCACCAACAGCACCGGCTACAGCGTGATCATCAATAAGCTGATGCTGGGCCAGGGCGATTTGAACGAGCTGCTGCAAAAGCTGGTGAATATTTTAGAGCGCAACGGCGAAAGCTGGAACGACACCATGCTCATCGGCAGCCCGGACGAAAACGGCAGCTACAGCTTTACGGCTGATGCGGCCAACGAACAGCAGCAGAAAAACCTGCAGACCCTGAAAAGCGCGATGGGCCTGCAGCAGTATGCCACGGCAGATGAAGTGATGGCGCAGGTGGTGCAGAAGTATGATCTGCAGGATTACGACCCTGCCTGGCGGCGCATCTTAGGCGGCATCCGCTACCAGATGCAGCTGGAGGAATTTTCAAACTACAATAATTTTACGCTGGCCGAAGATGTTTCGGATAAGACCATGGCTACGATCAAAGAGCAGAGCCTGGGGCTGAACGGCGCAGAGATCATGTATACTACCATCCGCAACTATCCCGATGGTACGCTGATCCCGGCGGTGCTGGGCAGTGTGGGCAAAATCACAGCCGAGCAGTGGCAGGCCGATGACTATGCCCTGCGCCGCAGTGGCTATGCCATGAGCGATACAATAGGCCAGTCGGGCCTTGAGGCTGTATACGAAAGCGCCCTGCGCGGAACAGACGGCATCGAAACCATCACCCGCAATGCCGATGGAATCATCGTTTCTACCGAGATCACCAAGCAGCCGCAGCCAGGCCAGACTCTGGTGCTTACCATCAATAAAGACCTGCAGAAGAAAGTAGACGAAGCCCTGGCGGCGCATATCCAGGAGCTGCAGCAGACCAAGGCCGCCGGTGCAGGCAAAGAGTGCAACGCGGGCGCTGTGGTGGTGCTCAATGCCAAAACGGGCGGCGTGCTGGCGGTAAGCAACTACCCCAGCTATGATTTGAACCTTTACAACGAAAATTACAGCGCCTATGCAGCCGACCCGGCTCTGCCGCTGTATAACCGCGCGCTGCAGGGCCAGTATACCCCCGGTTCTACCTTTAAACCGGCGGTGGCTATTGCGGCACTGGTAAACGGCGTGATCACTCCCGAGGATACCGTAAACTGCACAGGAACCTACACCTACTATACCGACTACCACCCCGGCTGTCTGCAGATCAGCCACCGCGGCCCGGTAAACCTGTTTACGGCTATTCAATACAGCTGCAATATTTTCTTTTATGATGTGGGCCGCCGTACTACTATTGATGTGTACGGCCAGATTGCGCAGAGCCTGGGCCTTGGCATCAAAACCGGCCTGGAGGTAAACGAAAGCGCAGGCCACCTTACCGAAAAGAGCGATGATAACTATACCAACGGCCTTGAGCTGCAGGCCGCCATTGGCCAGGGCAACACCGTGGTAACGCCCGTGCAGCTGGCAACCTATGCCAACACGCTGGCCAACAAGGGCGTGCGTTACCGCACCCATCTGGTGCAGGGCCTGCGCGATGGCAACACCGGCGCTTCGATTCAGGAGTTTGACCCTGTAGTGGAAGAAGTGATCGAGGATACCACCGGCGCTTTTGATGCCGTGCAGCAGGGCATGACCCTGGTTACCGGCACCATGCGTGCCCTTTCCGATTATCCGTATACGCTGGCTACCAAAACCGGCAGCCCGCAGCGCGGCGATACCTATACCACCGCCAGCGGCCGCCGCACCAACTATGTAAACTCGGTGATGATCGGCTACGGCCCGGTAGAAGACCCCGAGATCGCTGTGGCAATTGTTTTGGAATACGGCGGCGGCGGTAGCAACGCGGCCCCGCTGATGGCGGATATCTTTAACGCTTATTTCTTTGATAAAACCAGCGATCTGGCGGTAACACCGGAGGGGCAGCTGGTACAGTAAGGCCAAAAACGCACAGAATGAAGAAGAATTTATAAAACTGCATAAATATTTTGCTGTTATTTTGAGCAAATATGGCATTGCGCCCAAATAGGGGCATATGATATGATTAATTTGCAGGCGGTTTTGCTGCCGGTAAAGAAAAAGGAAAACAAACATTGAAAGCAAAGGTCATTATGATCGCTTCCGGCAAGGGGGGCACCGGTAAAAGCACGGTTTCGGTGCTTTTGGGTGGCTGCCTTGGGGAGCGCAAACGAAAAGTGCTGCTGATCGAACTGGATTCAGGGCTTCGCAGTGTGGATATTATTTCCGGCGTATACGGCAAAACCATCTATGATGTGCAAGATGTGCTGTGCGGCCGCTGCGAGGGCAGCAAGGCCGTAGTGGAAAGCCCTGTTTATCCGGGTCTTTCGGTGATCTCGGCCCCCTATGAAGGCGGCGCTGTGCAGCCAGAGCCGCTGAAGCGCCTGGTAGAGCTGATGCGCCCGTATTTCGATTATATCCTGCTCGATACAGCGGCCGGCATGGGGGAGCCGTTTCGTGCGGCGGCCAGCGTAAGCGGCAGTGCGCTGCTGGTCATCACGCCCGACCCCGTTACTCTGCGCGACGGCGGCATCATCTGCCAGCGCCTGCGTGAGGCAGGGCTCAGTGATATCCGCCTGATCATCAACCGCCTGAATCTGGCGGCCTTCCGAAAAGGCCCGGTGCGCGATCTTGATGAATGCATCGATACGGTCGGCGCACAGCTGATCGCGGTGATGCCCGAGAGCATCGCCCTGCAAAAGGCCGCGGCGGCAGGGGAGGCCTTGCCGGGCAGCGATTTGTTTTTGAAAACGGCTCATAACCTGGCAGGCCGGGTAATGGGCGAACAAATTCCTCTGGCCATCCGCTGATGCTGTGTTGTGCATCGGCAGGATGCGAGGTGTATTATGGCAGAGGAGAGATGAAGCATGAACATTGCACTGATTGCACACAACAGCAAAAAAGAGCTGATGATCCAGTTGTGCACGGCGTACCGCAGCATACTCAAAAAGCATACGCTGCTGGCTACCGGCACCACGGGCCGCCTTGTGGCCGAAGCCACCTGCCTGCCGATCCACTGTTTTTTGCCGGGTAGCCATGGCGGCATGGAGCAGATCATGGCGCGCATTGCCTGTGATGAAGTCGATTTGCTGCTGTTCTTCCGTGACCCGCTGCGTGCAGGCCCCGATGAACCAAGCTCGGTGGATATCCTGCGTTTGTGCGATGTGCACACCGTGCCGGTAGGCACCAATATCGCTACCGCTGAAGCCCTGATCCATGGCCTTGAGCGCGGGGATCTTTTATGGCGGGAATATGTTCGTGCATAACACAAAAGAAAATTTTAAATGATGGATAAGCCCTTCGGCCCGCATGCTGAAACTGCGCGGCCGGGGGCTTATTTTGCCTTAAAAACGGCAGAAAAAGCCGCTTTTGGGTTGCGTAAAAGGGCAAAATAGAGTACAATATAAATTGCGGATCTCTGCGTAATTGCGCCATCTGTGTGCAGCTATGCTGAAGGGTAAAAAGCAAAGGCTTCAAAGCGCTTTTGTCTTTTTAAAACAAGCCCTTAAAAAAGACTGCGCATGAATTTTAAAATGGTGAGGTTCACAGGAATGCTCAAACTTTATATCAAAGACTTCTGGCGTTACCGCTATCTTCTGCAAAATCTGATCAGCCGCGATTTTAAGCTGAAATACCGCCGCAGCGTTCTGGGTGTAGCATGGAGCGTTTTAAACCCGCTTATGATGTGCCTTGTTATGTGGGCGGTGTTTTCCAGCATTTTTAATACACGCGGCTCCGGTATTGAAAACTTTGCGGTGTTTCTGCTCATCGGCCAGCTTTTGTTCAACTTTTTCCGTGAAGCCACGACTATGGCCATGGAAAGCGTATTAAAAAATGCGCCGCTTCTGCGCAAGGTCTATATTCCCAAATATATTTTTCCGCTTGAAAAATCCTGTTTTGCACTTGTGAACTGCGCGTTCAGCTTTGTGGCGCTGGTGCTGGTGATGCTCTTTACCGGAGCCCCCATTCACCCCACCATTCTGCTGGGGCTGTATCCGCTGGCAACGCTGTATGTTTTCAGTCTGGGCATCGGCCTGTTTCTTTCTATGGTGTATGTGTTCTTCCGCGATATCATGCACATTTGGGAGGTTTTTTGCACGGCGCTTTCATACGGCAGTGCTATTTTCTACAGCCTCGACCAGATCGGCGGCTGGCTGGTGTATGTGATCCGCCTCAACCCGGTTTACTGGTATATTGAGTCGTTCCGCGCCTGCGTTTTGTACGGCACAGGCCTTACCGCCCCTATGGTGATGCTGTGCGGCGGCTGCGCGCTGGTAAGCATTGCCGTGGGCCTGGGGCTTTTTAAGCATAACCAGGATAAATTTGTTCTTTATATGTAATAAAAGAGGGGAGAAAGAAACATGGCGATTATCGAGGTAGAAAATGTTTCCATGCGCTTTAACCTCTCGAAGGAAAAGCACGAAAGCCTAAAAGAATACTTTCTGGCTATGATGAAGGGCCGCCTGCAGTTTGACGAATTCTATGCCCTGCACGATGTATCGC
>CAVGKH010000022.1:0-17540 GCA_963629755.1 Gemmiger sp. | reverse complement strand
CGATAATGCAGCCTCTGACCCCGATGCTGCCGTGAGCCAGTGGCTTACGGATATCGGAGCCGTTCGCTGAGGGGGAGGCTATATGAAAAAGTTACTCTGTTTTATGCTTTCTCTGGCGGTTTTGCTGGGCCTGGCCGGATGCGGCCAGGCAGACGAGACAACCACAGAGCTGAACCGCGCAGGATCGGCCGTGTCAGAAGCTTTTTCAGCAGGCAGCACGGCTCCGGCAGAGGAGGAAAGCGCGATGAAAGTGTCCGATGAATTTGTGCTGATCGAGGGCGGCAGCTTTCAGATGGGCAGCCCCGAAAGTGAGGCGTGGCGCAGTGCCGATGAAAAGCAGCACACCGTTACAGTCAGCGATTTTTACATGAGCAAATATGAGCTGACACAAAAGGAGTATGCCGATGTGAGGGGGAAAACCCCAGCAATTTTTCGGGCGATGACCTGCCGGTAGAAAATGTATCTTGGCTGCAGGCCGTAGCCTACTGCAACGCCCGCAGTGAGGCCGAGGGGCTGAAAGCGGCCTACACCATAGACGGCCAGAGTGTAAGCTGGGATAGAAGTGCGGGCGGCTACCGCCTGCCCACCGAAGCAGAGTGGGAGTATGCCTGCCGTGCAGGCACCACTACACCGTTTTATATTGCAGAGTCACCCAGTGCCGAGCAGGCCAACTACTATGGGCATTACCCTTACGAGATCGAAAACAACTATTTTTCGCAGGGCAATCTGACCGTGCAGCCCGGTGAATACCGCCAGACCACACTGCCGGTGGGCAGCTTTGAAGCGAACCCGAACGGCTTGTATGATATGTACGGCAATGTTGGCGAGTGGGTGTGGGATTATTACGGCACATACCCCTCCGAAGCGCAGACCGACCCCACCGGCCCGGAAAGCGGCACGCTGCGCGTATACCGCGGCGGCGGGTGGAATGATTTTGCCAAAAATATGCGCTCGGCCTACCGTGCCGCCATGGAGCAGGATAAAGGCAGCTTTAACCTTGGCTTTCGCCTGGTGCGCGGCGCAGCTGCCGGGGCGGGCAGCGTATCCGGCAACGCCGTGCAGAATGCTGGCGGGGGCGGCACAGGCAAGGTGCTGATCGCTTATTTTTCCTGGAGCGGAAACACCCGCAGTGTGGCACAGGAGATCGCCCGCCAAACCGGGGCCGAGTTATTTGAGATCACGCCGGTCACGCCGTATTCCACCGATTACAACACAGTGCTTGACCAAGCGCAGCGAGATCAGAACGCCCAGGCCCGGCCGGAGCTGGCGGCCCATGTAGAAGATATGAGCCAGTATGATACCATTCTGCTGGGCTACCCAAACTGGTGGGCCTCGATCCCCATGCCGGTGGCCTCTTTTTTGGAGGAATACGATTTTGCGGGCAAAACGATCGTTCCGTTCTGCTCGCATGGAGGCGGCCGCTTTGGACAAAGCCTGACAGCCATTGCCAAGCTGGCTCCGGAGGCTGTAATGGGGGAGGGGCTTTCGGTGCACTATTCCGGCGGCTCTACGCTTTCATCGGATATAGCAGCCTGGCTGCAGACCAACAATATTTTGGCTGAATGATCGAGAAAGGAAAAACGATGGATATTAAAAAAACAGACCCTGAATTTGCTGAGCGCTTTGCGCATTTTGCCTTTGATGAGGTCGTAAATGAAGAAGGGCAGCAGATCGAGGCTTCTGCCCGCTATCTGGCTATTCTGGCCGTGTTGATCGGGTGCGGCGGTGTGGAGGCTTATAAAGAGATGCTGCCCCATGCCCTGCAAAGCGGTGTAACACCTGTTATGGCCAAAGAATGTGTGTATCAGGCAATCGACTATCTGGGGTATGGGCGTATGCTGCCGTTTTTAAACGCGCTCAATGCCGTGCTGGAGCAAAGCGGCATTGCGCTGCCCCTGCCAGGCCAGGCTACTACCACATTGAATGACCGGCTGGAAAAAGGCGTTGCGGTGCAGGCAGCGATTTTTGGCGAGCAAATGAACGAAGCCTGGAAAAAGAACCATATCAACCGCTGGCTGGCAGATAACTGCTTTGGCGATTACTATACCCGCACCGGGTTGGATTTAAAACAGCGTGAGATGATCACTTTCTGCTTTTTGATGGCGCAGGGGGGCTGCGAGCCGCAGCTGACAGCCCATGCAAAAGGCAATTTGAACCTTGGCAACGACCAGGCTTTTCTGACCCGCGTTGTCTCGCAGTGTCTGCCGTATATCGGGTATCCTCGCAGTTTGAACGCTATTGCCTGCATTCAAAAGGCGGTGGAGGCATGAAGCCTAAAATGGCGGTAAAGCTTGCCGCCGATGTGCTGATGACCTTGGCACTGTTGTTTTTAATGGGCTACCAGTTTTGGGGCGAAGCGGCGCATGAATGGGTGGGGGCCGGCATGTTCGGGCTGTTTATTCTGCATCATCTGCTGAATCTTGGCTGGCACAAACGCATTTTTCAAGGCCGCTATACGCTTATGAGAGCCGCAGTGCTTTGCGTGGATATTCTGCTTTTGCTTGCCATGCTGGCGCTGATGTACAGCGGCATTGTGATGTCTCGCCATGTATTCGCATTTCTGCACCTTGAAAGCGGCATGGCACTGGCAAGGCGGCTGCATATCCTGGGGGCCTACTGGGGCTTTGTGCTCATGAGCGTGCACCTTGGCCTGCACTGGAATATGATCTTGGACATGCTGAAAAAGCAAATGCACTTAAAGCCCTCTAAGGCAAGAAGCACGGCGCTTTTTGCAGCCTCGGCCCTGGTTGCCGTTTACGGTGCAGGGGTGATCTTACGGCGAAACCTTATCGATTATCTGCTTTTGAAGAGTGAATTTGTGTTTTTAGTTACAGCGAGCCCAGGCTGCGGTTTTATCTTGACTATCTGGCCCTTATGGGGCAGTGCATTTTTGTCGCGCACTACGGTGCAAAACTGTGCCGCCGTAAAAAGGAGGGAAAACCATGAAAAAAGTTGTATCTTTTCTGCTTTTAAGCACTTTTGCACTATGCTTCCTGGCAGGCTGCTCTGAAAAAACGGATAAACTCACGAACACGGCAGAAGCCACTCAGGTTGAAAGTGCGATACAGACAGAGGAGGCACAGCCTGCACAGAGCACGCCGCCTGCGCAGGCAGCGGCATCTTCTGACGAAGCAGCAGGGCCGGAATCAGTACCCAATGAACCCGAACCGGCAGAGAAAAACCTTAAAATGACAATAGACGGGCAGGAAATATCAATCCTGCTTTATGATACGCCCACGGCAAATGCCCTTTATGAGGCGCTGCCTATGGAACTGGAATTTTCTGATTTTAACGGTACGGAAAAAATTGCCTATCCGCCGGAGGCACTTCCTACAGAGGGCGAACCGGATGGCTGCGACCCGGATACCGGAGATCTATGCCTGTATGCACCGTGGGGAAATCTGAGCATTTTTTATCAGGATTTTCGTTATTCTGACGGACTTATTAAAATCGGCCGTGTAGAATCCGGCATGGAGCTTTTGTCGGGGATCAACAGTGACTTTGCGGCAGTGCTGGAAAAGGCAGAATAAAGAGCTGACGGCCTTTTGAGGGATGGTAAATTTTAAATAGGTTGTATAAATAATGGAGTATTTTCCTTATATTTTTGCATCGCTTCTGCGTGGAGCGCTGCTTGCATTAAAAGCCGTAAAGCGGTTTTACCTGAAATAACAGCCGCAAAAAAGAATCCGCTGCAAAGCTGCCGCAGCGGATCTTTTTTGCATGGAGTATAGCAGATTGCATAAAATGCAGGGATAAATTCTGTAAGGCTTGTGTAAAAATCCGCTTGCGAAAAAGTGCTGAAAAGCTGTATGATAATTCAGTTCAATTTTCTGCAAACAGATATAAAAGTGCAGCGCTTTTTACATGCTGCGTTAAAAAGCATAAGGAGATACCTATGACCAAGACCCTTACCGAGGGAAAACCCTTAAAGCTGATCATGCAGTTTTCTGCACCGATATTGCTTTCCATGCTGTTTCAGCAGTTTTATAACCTGGTCGATACCATGATTGTAGGCCGCATTCTGGGCGAAAATGCTCTGGCTGCGGTAAGCTCGACCAGCTCAATCAATTTTATGATCATCGGCTTCTGCATGGGTGTGTGCAGCGGCTTTGCTATTCCCATGGCGCAGGCCTTCGGCGCAAAAGAAGAGCACGAGCTCAAGCGATATATCGGCAGCTGCCTGTGGCTGTGCGTGATTTTTTCGGCGGTGCTGGCCGTGAGCACGGGCCTTTTGTGCACACAGATCTTGCGGCTGATGGGCACGCCCGAAGAAATTTTGTTGGATGCGGCCCGCTATATCGGCATTCTGTTTTGGGGCATCCCGGTCACATATCTGTATAACATGACCTCTGCCATGCTGCGCGCCGTGGGTGACAGCCGCACCCCTGTGATATTTCTGGGCCTGGCCGCGGGCCTGAACATCGTGCTGGACCTTGTATTCATTACGATATGCGGCATGGGCGTTGCGGGCGCTGCGGTGGCAACCGTGATCGCACAGGGGCTCTCGGGGCTTTTGTGCCTGGTTTATATCGGCAAAAAATTCCCCATTCTGCAGCCCAAAGGGGAAGAATGGCGCCTGCGCCGCCGCCATGCGGGGCGGCTGTGCGGCATGGGCCTGCCCATGGGCCTGCAGTATTCGGTAACGGCCATCGGCAGCGTGATTTTGCAGAGCGCCGTAAACTCGCTGGGCACCACCTTTGTGGCGGCGGTGGGCGCAGCCAATAAGCTGAGCGTGATCTTCTGCTGCCCGTTCGATGCCCTGGGCGCAGCCATTGCTACCTACGCCGGGCAGAACATCGGCGCAGCCAAGCCCGACCGCGTGCGTGAGGGTGTAAACAGCTGCATGCTGCTGGGCAGTATTTATGCGGTGGCGGCCTGCGCACTGTTTTTTGCGGCAGGCAGCCAGCTGGCCATGCTGTTTGCTGACCCCTCCAACACAGTGCTGATCGGCTATATCCGGCACATGCTGGTGGTGGTGAGCCTTTTCTACATTCCGCTTACGGGCGTGAATGTATACCGCTTCTGCATTCAGGGCATGGGCTACAGCTCAGTGGCTATTTTCGCCGGTGTAATGGAAATGTTCGGCCGCTCAGCTACGGCGGCACTGGTAACGGTATGGGGCTTTAACGCAGCCTGCTTTGCGGGCCCGGTGGCCTGGCTGATGGCCGATTCGTTTTTGATCCCGGCCTACTACCACTTTTTAAAGCGTGAAAAAAAGCGCCTGCATTCTGATCTATAAGCAAATAAAAGAGTCGCTGTGCATGCAGATAAAGCGTGTACAGCGGCTCTTTTGGGCCTTATTCCGTTTGTGCGGGCTTTATGCTCACCTCGCCGTGGTCTATGGCGGTCTGGCGGCCGCCTGCTTCTTCCACCACGAGGTGGCCCTGGCTGTCGATGGCAAGGGCCTTGGCGCTCCAGGGCTCACCGGTGCCGTAAACCGTGACCCAGTGCCCCGGCACAAAGCAGCGGCGGCGGTATTCGGGCAGGTAATCAAAATCAGGGCACATGGCCAGAAGCTCATGGCAGATGGCAGCGGCCAGCGCAGCACGGTTTACGGGGCTGCTGCCGCTTGGGTACAGGCTGGAGGCGATGCCGCTCAGCTCGGGGCCGAAATCGGCCGCAGATGCTGTAAGGTTCAGGCCAATGCCCACCACCAGCCATTCGGTCTGCCCGCTTTCCAGGTCTGATGCAGCCTCGGTCAGAATGCCGCACACCTTTTTGCCTTTGTAATACAGATCGTTCACCCATTTGATAGAAAGCTCCAGCCCGCACAGCTTCTGCACTGCACGGCACACCGCTACGGCGGCACTGCCGGTGGCGGCCAGCGCGGCGGCCGCGCTCACCTCCGGGCGCAGGATCAGGCTGAAATATACACCCTTTCCTGCGGGGGAAACAAAGCGGCGGCCCCGGCGGCCCCGGCCCTCGGTCTGCTCGGCAGCAAGGATCACCGAACCGTGCGGCGCACCTGCCACAGCCCACTCTTTGGCAGTGCGGTTGGTGCTGGGCAGCGTTTGAAACACGCGCAGCTGCCCCGGGTAGGCGGCAGCATCGGGCTGCTGGGCCCAGGCCGAAAGAAACGCATCGGCGCTGAGCGCATCGCTGCCGGGGCAAAGGCAGTATCCGCGCCCGCTGGCAGCTTCGATCTGCCAGCCCTGCTTTTGCAGCTCGCGGCACGCCTTGCTCACGGCCATGCGGCTCACGCCCAGCTTATCGGCCAGAGCCTGCCCCGAAAGCGGCTGCCCGGGGCAGGCCAAAAGATATTGTAAAAGTGCCTGTTTGGTGGTCATAAATCTTTCCTCAAATCCAGCATCACAAGGTTTTTTTCATATAGATCACATCGGGAAAAGGGTTCGCATAATACGCTTCGCATGGGGTAAAACCGCATTTTTTGTAAAGCGATACCGCTGCTTTTAAGGGTACCAGCGTATCCAGCACGATCTCCTTGTATCCGGCAGCTTTGGCGTGGCGCAGAATTTCTTCCACAAGTTGTTCGCCCAGATGCAGCCCGCGTGCTTCCGGGCAGACATATAGCCGCTTCATCTCGCATCGATTTTGCGTGTGGCGGTGATAGGCGACCATGCCCAGCACCTTGCCGTTTTCCACAGCAACCAGAAGTTCCCCTTCGGGAGAAGTGTATTTTTTAGCGGGGTCGCGAAGTTCTTCGTCCACATTTTGAAACGAGAGATCCCGCCCAAGCCGCTGCAGATATTCCGTGATCAGTTCTTTAACAGCGGGCAGATAATTTTTTCCATCTTTGATTTCCATTTTTTAACCTCGAATTCCGGAATTCCCGAATGGTTAGAACTTTGTAAAAACAAAATTAAAATCTGGTTTACAGAGTTCGTTGATAAAAAGCCGGAAACAAAAGTTCCCGGCTTACAGCGCTGATGTGCAAATTGAGGGGCAGAAGAAAACTTAATATAGAATCCGTAGGGGCAGGGCTCTGCTCTGCCTGGGTGAAAGTTGCCGTATATCTATAAATATTTTATAAAACTTTCAACGGAGCGAGAGGCTCCCTCACAGAGGGAGCCTTTTCGTACAACTTAAAAGTTTCCTTCTATAACTTCAAGTTTGCAAAATCAAAAATCCAATTACTTTACGAAATCGACCGTGTAGGTAAAGCCGTACTCTTCCTGCAGCTTTTTAACGGCAGGCTCGCAGTCCTCAATAAAAGTGGGGGCATACACACTCTGGCCGTTGTGCTCTTTTTTGTAGTCTTCTACGATCTGATTCAGCTTTGCCCAGGCTTCGTTCTCCTTGGCCTGATCGTCGCCGGGGAACTGGATCAAAAACTCGCGGTGCTTAGGAATTCTAGCTTTCATAATGTTTTCTCCTTATGTTGTGCTGCCCTAAAAAGGGCGGCATTTTTATTTTTCCAGCCCATACAGCGCATGGGCATTCTGGCAGGTAATGCGAAAAACCTCTTCGGCACTTACACCCTTGTGCTGGGCAATAAATTCACCCACATAGCGTATCAGCGAAGAATCGCAGCGGGTGCCGCGCACAGGCTCGGGGGCCATATAAGGGCAGTCGGTCTCCAGCACGATGTTCTCCAGCCCCAGGGCTTCAATGGCCTTTACGGCGCGCTTGGCTCCCTTAAAGGTGCAGCCGCCGCCAAAACCGATAAACATACCCTGCTTAGCAAGCCAGAGTGCATCATCAGCGCTGCCGCTGTAGCAGTGCACCACGCCCTTAGGCTTATATTTTTTCAGCAGTTCATATACTTCGGCGTGGGCCTCGCGGTCGTGCACCACAATGGGCTTATCCAACTCCAACGCCAAGCGGATCTGCGCTTCAAACAGGGCATATTGCTCATCGGCGGGCACAGGCCAGTGATGGTCCAGCCCGCATTCGCCCACCGCGACCACCTTCGGGTTTTCAAACAGCGGGCGCATGGCGTTCAGCTCGGCGTGCCAGTCGCCGCCGTAAACCGTGCGGGTGGCGGCATCCTCTTCGATCAGGCTTTCCGGGTGAATGCCCACGGCGCATACCATCCAGCTGTAGCGCTCAGCCAGCGCCAGCGCCTCGGCCGCTGTGCCGCTGTGCGTGGCCTGCTCACACACGCCTGCCACGCCCTTGGCGGGCAGGCTGCGCAGCACTTCATCACGGTCAGGGTCAAACTGATGGCTGGTATAGTGCGCGTGGGTATCAAAAATGGGGCCGGTCATCAGCAGAGCTGGCTGCCGGGCTTGATCTTTTCGTCAAGCTGCAGCACGGTCACATTGCCCTCGTTATCCTCGGCAGAAATGATCATGCCCTCGCTTACATACTTGCCCTTCATCATGGGGCGGGGGGCCAGGTTGGCAACGATCACCAGATTCTTGCCGATCAGGTCTTCGGGCTTATACCATTTGGCGATGCCGGAAAGGATCGTGCGCTCGCGCTCGCCGTCAAACAGCTTGAACTTGAGAAGCTTTTTGCTTTCGGGCAGA
The DNA here is from genome assembly GCA_963629755.1 of Gemmiger sp. Taxonomy (GTDB): domain Bacteria; phylum Bacillota; class Clostridia; order Oscillospirales; family Ruminococcaceae; genus SFIE01. The sequence continues at coordinate 9,108 of CAVGKH010000022.1, read as the reverse complement.
TTCTCGCATTCCAGCACCTTGGCAACGCGCATTTCACACTTGGCAAAATCGTCGATGCTGATCTCGGGCAGGTGCTCAAGCGCCTCTGCCTCTGCTTTGGGCTCTTCAGCCTTGGGGGCTTCCTTGGCAGCCTGTGCAGCAGCGCGGCGCTCTTCGTCCTGGCGGGTCAGCTCGGCAATTTCCTTAGCCACATCGATGCGGGGGAACAGTGCCTCGCCCTTGTGTACGGTGTAGCTGTGCTTGGTGCCGTAGCTCAGGCCCTCAAACTGCATATCCTCGGCAGAAAGGCCCAACTGTGCAGCCATCTTGGGAGTGGTGTTGGGCAGGTAGGGGGTCAGCAGCACACTAGCGGCGCGCAGGGCCTCGCACAGGTGGTACAAAACGCTTTCCAGGCGGGCTTTCTTGGTTTCGTCCTTAGCCAGGGCCCAGGGGGCGTTCTCGTCAATGTATTTGTTGGCGCGCTGCACTACCTTAAAGATCTCGGTCAGTGCCTGCGGGATCAGCAGCTCGTCCATATCCTTGGTCACGATATCAGCCAGGCCGCGAATCATATCTTCCAGCTCGGCATCAAGAGCGGCATCGCCTTCACCCTGATCGGTCACCGTGCCGCCAAAGTATTTTTCGCACATGGCCACGCTGCGGCTCAAAAGGTTGCCCAAGTCGTTGGCCAGGTCGCTGTTGATGCGGTTGATGAGGGCCTCGTTGGTGAACATGCCGTCGTTGCCGAAGGGCACCTCACGCAGCAGGAAGTAGCGAATGGCATCCACGCCGTAGCGCTGGCACAGCACCTCGGGGTTGACCACATTGCCCACGCTCTTGCTCATCTTGCCGCCGTTCATCAGCAGCCAGCCGTGGCCGAATACCTTTTCGGGCAGGGGCAGATCCAATGCCATCAGCATGGCAGGCCACAGAATGGTGTGGAAGCGTAGGATCTCTTTGCCTACCATATGAATGTTGGCGGGCCAGTAGCGCTCGTAATCGTGATAAGTATCGTTTTCGTAGCCCAAAGCGGAGATATAGTTGCTCAGGGCGTCTACCCACACATACATGGTGTGCTTGGGGTCAAAGGGAACGGGAATGCCCCAGGGCACCGTGGTGCGGGAAACGCAGGTATCCTGCAGGCCCTGCTTGATAAAAGCAATCATCTCGTTGCGGCGGGTAGCAGGCTGAATAAAATCGGGGTGATCTTCGTAATACTGCAACAGGCGGTCAGCGTACTTGCCGGTTTTAAAGAAGTAGGCTTCTTCATGTGCCTCATACACGGGGCGGTGGCAGTCGGGGCAGCAGCCGTTTTCGTCCAGCTGGCTGTCGGTCCAGAAGCTCTCGCAGGGCTTGCAGTAATGGCCGGAGTATTCGCCTTTATAAATGTCGCCCTGCTCATACAGGCGGGTAAAGATCTTCTGGCAGGTCTTGATATGATAGTCGTCTGTGGTGCGGACAAAGCGGTCGTAGCTTACATCCATCAGCTTCCACAGATCTTTTACGGTGGCAACGATCTCGTCCACATACTGCTTGGGGGTCACGCCCTTGGCCGCGGCCTTATCTTGAATCTTCTGGCCGTGCTCATCGGTGCCGGTGAGGAACATCACATCATAGCCCTGCATACGCTTATAGCGGGCAAGTGCATCGCAGGCCACGGTGGTGTAGCTATGGCCGATATGCAGCTTATCGCTGGGGTAGTAGATGGGGGTGGTGATGTAGAATTTTTTCTGCATAATTTCCATTTCCTTTCATAAAGATACCGCGAATGAAACGGCATCCAGAATCAAAAATCAGAACTCAAAGCCAACAGGCGTTTTGCCGCAGGCTTCGATCGAGCGCTTGGCCAGCACCTCGCTGGAATCGAGATAAAAGCGACCCAGCTTTTCATCGCGCTTGATAAGGCTCAGCTCGGTGCAGCCCAGCACAGCCATATCGCAGCCCTGGGCCTTTAAATGGCCGGCAATGCGGTCAAAGGCGGCCATATCGGCGCGTTTGCCCTGCTTGATCTGGCCGTAGATGATCTGCATGAGAGCCGCTTGGTCGGCTTCATCCGGCACGGCACAGGCAAGGCCCTGCTCGGCGCACATTTTCTGGTAAGCGCCGGTGATCACGGTGCCGGTGGTGGCCATGATCCCCAGCTTGGTGCAGCCGCCTGCAATGGCCTGCTGCACAGTAAGGCGCGGCATATGCAAAACCGGCACGGGGAGCGCATCGGCCAGGCGATCAAAAAAATAATGGGCCGTATTGCACGGGATCGCGATCACGGTAGCGCCGTAGCGCACCAGTATTTGGGCATCGCGTTCCATAATGGCAAACGGGTCGGTGCGGCACTTGCCCAGAATAAATTCGGTGCGGTCGGGCGTGGTGGCGCGGCTGCTCAGCACCAGGTCGATATGGTCCTGATCACGTGCGGCCTGGGTATGGTCGGTGATCATCTGGTAAAAATAGCAGCTGGCGGCAGGGCCGAGGCCCCCCAAAATGCCCAGCACGGGATGATCAATCGAAGTAAGATCCTCCATGAAAAGCCTCCTTTCCGGGTATGGGGCAAAAGTTCACAGATACAATTTATTATAGGATACAAAGGCAAAAACTGCAAGCACAGAAGCAGCAAAACCGTGCAGAAAGCACAAATTTGTGCCCGGCGAGGGGAAAATGAGCCCTAAAAGTCATGGATTATAGAAAAAATAAATAGATTTATGGCTAAAATGCTTGTTTACAAATAAAGCGCTCCGGGTGTAGGATAGATAGGCAGCAAAAGCAGGGCGGCAGCCTTGCTTTTTGAGTATGGGCAGGAGCAAAAAAAGTATTCGCCGCCAGCCTTTGCGTGAATACAAAAGAAAAGGATAGAGGAGCAATCAGATCATCATGAAATCGCTGAATCAAACGCAGTATAACATTCTGCTGTTTATCATAGTGGCCCTTTGGGGCAGCCTGTATGTGGGCAACCGTGTGATACTTGGCTATATGCCGGTACTGTGGCTGCTGTTTTTCCGCTTTGCCATCAGCGCGGCAGTGCTGATCCCGGTAACGATCAAACGGGGGCTTTTACAGCCGCAAAAGCAGGATTGGGGCCGCTTTTTGCTGGTAGGCGCTGTTGGCTACTATGCTTCCAATGCGCTGCTCACGCTGTGCACGAGCCTGACAAACGCCAGCCTTTCAAGCCTGCTCAACAGCATGAACCCCATTTTTATGCTGGTGTTTGCCTATTTTCTGCTGGGCGAAAAAATTACCCCCCGCAAAGTGCTGGTAATCGCCGTAGCCATCGGCGGCGCAGCGGTGATCGTGGGCGGCCCCGGCAACAATGTAAATGTGATCGGCCTTTTCTGTGCGGTGGCCAGCGTGGTTTTGTGGAGCTTCAACTCCATTTTTATGAAAAGTCTTACCAGCAAGTATGATCCGCTTACCGTTACGGCCTACGGTATGGGCATTGCGGCGGTGTTCAGCCTGCCTACGGCGTTTATCGAAAGCAAGGTATCGGGCCAGGGGGTTACGCTTGCCGCTGAGCCGGTGCTGTGGCTGCTGTTTGTGGCGCTGGCCTGCACGGCGTTTGCTCACATGATGTGGAACTTCTGCCTGGCCCACCAGGAGGCAGGGCACTGCGCTGCCTTCTACCCTGTGCAGCCCATGGTGTCTATGCTTTTGGGCGTGGTGCTGCTGGGCGAAAAGATCACGCCCAGCTTTTTGCTGGGCAGCGCGCTGATCATTGCCAGCGTGGTGCTGAACAGCATGCCGGAGAAAAAGAAATAAAAACTTATATATAAGCGTAAGCTGCTGCACAGGCGTTTTTGTGCGGCAGCTTATTTTTATTGCAAACAAGTAGGAAAAATGCTACAATAAAACAAACTATGTGCGGCACATGCTCTTTGAAGGGACAGCGGCGCCGCAGTGTGAGTTTGAAAAGAGCGAAAGGGGGCGCGGTTCTTGGCAAAGATCAGCGCAGCCATCGTTACCTATAACGATTTTGACGAAGCAAAGCTGGCGGCAGATACCGTGCTGCAGCATTGCCCTGAAACCGAGCTTTATATCGTGGATAATGCCAGCGCCGACGGAACCGGCCCGCAGATGCAGAAAGCCCTGCAGGGCCGTGCCGAGGTGATCTGCCTGCCGGAAAATATAGGCTTTGGAAAAGGCCACAATACCGTGATCGAAAGGCTGAGCAGCGACTACCATTTTGTACTCAACCCGGATATCCAGATCACGGGCGATGTCATGCAGAAAATGTGCGAGTGGATGGAGGCGCATCCCGAGGTGGTCATGGCCACACCGCAGCTGTATTTTCCGGATGGCCGCAAGCAGAACCTGCCCCGGCGGGTGCCCAGCTTTTTGGGGCTTCTGGCACGCCAAGTGCCGGGCTTTGCCCCGCTGCAGCGCTTTGACAGGCACTATACCATGCTGGATGAAGATTTAAGCGTGCCGCACGAGATCCAGTTCTGCACGGGCAGTTTTTTCTGCATGCGCACCGAAGTATTCCGAAAAATGGGCGGGTTTGACCCCGGCTATTTTATGTATGTAGAGGATGCCGATATTACCCGCAAGGCCATGCAGTACGGCAAGGTGATGCTTTTGCCGCAGTGCAGCGCCGTGCATGCCTGGCACCGAAACCCCAGCCGTGATGCCAAGCATTTTACCATGCAGCTGGGCAGCATGATGCGTTATTTTAAGCGGTGGGGGTTCCGTATTTACTGACCCATTTATAAAGGAGAACGAACATGAAAGGCATTATTCTGGCCGGCGGCGCAGGCACCCGCCTTTACCCGCTGACCATGGTCACCAGCAAGCAGCTGCTGCCGGTGTATGATAAACCCATGATCTACTACCCGCTCAGCACGCTGATGCTGGCCGGCATTCAGGATATTCTGATCATTTCCACGCCCACCGATACCCCGCGCTTTGAGGCATTGCTGGGGGACGGCAGCCAGTTTGGCGTGCACCTGCAGTATAAGGTACAGCCCAGCCCTGACGGCCTGGCACAGGCCTTTATTCTGGGCGAAGAGTTTATTGGAAACGACTGCTGCGCCATGGTGCTGGGCGATAATATTTTTTATGGCGCCGGTTTCAGCAAATATTTGAAGGGCGCTGCTGAAAACGCCGAAAAGAACGGCCGCAGCACGGTGTTTGGCTACTACGTAAATGACCCCGAGCGCTTTGGCGTGGTGGCCTTTGACGAAAACGGCCATGCCACCAGCATTGAAGAGAAGCCTGCGCAGCCCAAGAGCAATTATGCGGTTACGGGCCTTTACTTTTATAACCACGATGTTGTAAAAACGGCAAAGCAGGTAAAGCCCAGTGCCCGCGGCGAGCTGGAGATCACCACGCTGAACCAGATGTATCTTGACGAAGGCAAGCTGGATGTGCAGCTTTTAGGCCGCGGCTTCGCCTGGCTGGATACCGGCACGATGGACAGTCTGGTGGAGGCAGCCAATTTTGTGCAGATGGTGGAAAAGCGCCAGGGCATCAAGATCAGTGCCCCCGAGGAGATCGCCTATAAATTCGGCTGGATCACCCGTGAAAAGCTGCTGGAAAGTGCAAACCGCTACGGCAAGTCGCCGTATGGCCAGCACCTCAAAAATGTATCGGAAGGCAAGCTGATGTATTAAGCAAAAAGGGGAGGAGTCGCTATGAAGATCCTGATCACAGGCTGCAATGGGCAGCTTGGCACCGAGCTGCAGAAGCAGCTTCGCTTGGAGCGCAGCGAGCTGGGCCCTGTGCCCGAGCGCCTGCGCAATGCCACGGTGATCGCTGTGGATGTAGACCAGCTGGATATCACCAACCGGCAGGCCACGGCGGATTTTGTGCGCCGCCAGCATCCGGATACCATTATCAACTGTGCGGCATTTACCAATGTGGACGGCTGCGAGACCAATCACGATGCCGCCTTTAAGGTAAACGCCATCGGCCCGCGCAACCTGGCTATGGCAGCTGAAAAGATCGGCGCGCGTCTGATCCATGTTTCTACCGACTATGTGTTCCCCGGCACCGAAAACGGGGGCATCCCGTTGGACGAAGCCGCGCAGCCCGGCCCCATTTCGGCCTACGGCAGCACCAAGCTTTTGGGCGAGCAGTATGTGCAGAAGTTCTGCCGCCGCCATATCATTGTACGCACGGCCTGGCTTTACAGCTACTACGGCAAAAACTTTGTAAAAACCATGGTAAATGCGGGCCGCAAGCTGGGTAAGCTGACCGTGGTGAACGACCAGTTGGGCAACCCCACCAACGCCGTGGATCTGGGCCATGCGATTTTGCAGCTGGCAGTAAGCCATGATTACGGCATCTATCACTGCACGGGCGAGGGCGTGTGCAGCTGGTATGATTTCGCCAGTGAGATCATTCGCCTGAGCGGCGTGCAGGCGGAGGTAACGCCCTGCACCAGCGTCGAGTATAAAAAGATGAACCCTGCCAGCACCAGCCGCCCCGCCTGGAGCGCGCTCGACAACCGTATGCTGCGCTGCACCATCGGTGACCCGGTGCGCCCCTGGCAGGAGGCCCTGCAATGCTTCTTTGCGCATTGGGACGGCGAAAACGGCATGAAATAATTCTTGCAAAAGAAAGAGAATGAAAAAATGAAAAAGACCTATCTCATTACCGGCTGCGCCGGATTTATCGGCTCCAACTTTGTGTACTATATGCTGAAAAAGCATGATGATATACTTTTGGTAAACCTGGACAAGCTGACCTATGCCGGCAACCTGGAAAATTTAAAGGGCGTAGAGGGTGACCCCCGCCATGTGTTTGTGCAGGGCGATATCTGCGATAAAGAGTTGGTCACAAGCTTGTTCCAGAAATATGATTTTGACTATGTGATCAACTTTGCAGCCGAGAGCCATGTGGACCGCAGCATCTCCAACCCCGAGATCTTTGTGCAGAGCAATGTGATGGGCACGGTGAACCTTTTGCAGCGCGCTAAGGAAGCCTGGTACGATGCAGAAGCCAAAACCTGGAAAGAGGGCAAAAAATACCTGCAGGTATCTACCGATGAGGTATACGGTACGCTGGGCGCTGAGGGTTATTTTATGGAAACAACGCCTCTGTGCCCGCACAGCCCCTATTCCAGCAGCAAGGCCAGCGCCGATATGTTTGTAATGGCGTTCCACGATACCTACGGCATGCCCGTGAACATCACCCGCTGCTCAAACAACTATGGCCCCTATCAGTTCCCCGAAAAGCTGATCCCGCTGATGATCAACAATGTAAAGAACCACAAGCAGTTGCCGGTATACGGCGATGGCATGCAGGTGCGCGACTGGCTGTATGTGGAAGATCACTGCAAGGCCATCGACATGGTGGCTGAGGGCGGCAAGATCGGTGAGGTATATAATGTAGGCGGCCACAACGAGCGCCCAAATATCTTTATTGTAAAAACCATCATCAGCCAGCTGCATGACCGCCTGCACGATGAGGGCATCAGCGAAGAGTTGATCAAGCATGTGGCAGACCGCCTGGGCCATGACCGCCGCTACGGCATTGACCCCACCAAGATCAAAAACGATTTGGGCTGGTACCCCGAAACGCCGTTTGAAAAGGGAATTGTGCTTACCATCGACTGGTACCTTGAGCACGAAGAGTGGATGGAGCATGTGACCAGCGGCAACTACCAGAAATATTATCAGGAAATGTATAAAAATAAATAAGAGCCTGAAAATAAAAGCTTGAAAAACACCGCCCGCGCACCCAAAGCCTGCGCGGGCGGTGTTTTGGCAAATACGCAGGATCTTTTACAAGGCAAGAGGCATGGGCGCGCGATGGAAAATACACAAAGCAAAATTAACATATTACAAGCAGAAAAAGATTTTGTGACCCTCTGTAAGGCTCCGGGGCAGGAGTGTGAGCACGAGCTGCCGCAGCTGCTGGCCGAAGCACTGGGCGGCACGGCACAAAACTTTTACTGCGTGCACAGGCTTGACCGTGCTGTGGGCGGCGTAATGGTGTATGCCCGCAGTGCCGGGGCGGCGGCTGCGCTTTCAAGGCAGATCCAGGAGCATCGGTTTCAAAAAGAGTATCTGGCTGTGGTGCAGGGAAAACCGGCCCCGGCGCAGGGCGTGCTGTGCGATTATTTATATCACGATAAGCGCAAGGGCAAGGCGTTCCCGGTAAGATCGCTGCGAAAGGGCGTAAAAGAGGCCGAACTCGAATATACAGTGCTGGCCGCAGCCGAAATAAACGGTGCGCAGGCGAGCCTTGTGCATGTGCGGCTGCATACCGGGCGCTTTCACCAGATACGGGCGCAGTTTGCCGCGCGCAAAATGCCACTGCTGGGCGATGGCCGCTATGGCAGCCGCGAAAAAGGCTGCGGCGTGGCACTGTTCAGCTGCAGGGTGGGCTTTGAGTGCCCTGGCAGCAAAGAAGTGCTTGCAGCCTTGCAGGCCCCGCCGGATGAATTTCCCTGGAACGCTTTCGGCAGAGCAGCTTTCGAGGCAGGATCTATGATAGATAAAAAGAAGGAGGGCGAATAAAATGGGCGGAGGGCATGTGAGTCGACCGGATTTCGGCAAAACACATATGAACGCAAACAACCCCATGAGCGAGTTTTATGCGCTGCTTCTGCAAGGGCTGGAGAAGGCGGAGGCCTTTGCCACGCCGGGCTGCTATGCGCAGTTCAAACCGGATTTTTCGCGCCAGATCTACCGTGAGGATATGCCGGAATACTGCCGCTATTCGGCAGAGCCGGGCCGCGGCACAGCCGTGATAGAGCCGGGCCGCTTTGCCATCGGCCATTTTGAGCTGAGCCTGACGGCGCTGGGCACGCCCGCCGCCGTGTTTTTGTACAGCCAGGACCACCGGCGTGAGCTGGCGGTGCGCCTGCTGCCGCCCTTTGGCGGCGTGGAGCTGCCAAAGCCGCCGGTCGAGGTGCCGCTGGTAGAGCTGGAGCTGACGGAGCAGGACCTTATGCTAATCGACTCGCAGCCGGAGCATCTGGCGCAGCGGTGGGTGAATGAAACACAGCACAAGCACTGGGCGGCCAGCCCTGTGATCGATGCGTGGGAGCTGAAGGCTTTGGCGACCGCGCAGAAAGAGTACGCCCGCCTGCACAGACTTTGATAAAAATTCGACAGGATGACAAATGGAAAAATATGTAAAAATTTTGCCAAGAATGAGAGAATAATCCATTTAAAGCAACAAGAACTACAC
>CAVGKH010000021.1:0-17644 GCA_963629755.1 Gemmiger sp. | reverse complement strand
CCCGCCCAGTCTCCGGCCTCGATGGCTGCCTTGACCTCGTCCAGGAACGGGCTTTGCGCCTCGTAGTTAAAGTTCGGAGTGATGGTCTGCGAGCCGGAGCCAGAGTCATTGCTGCTCAGCTGGTTGATGGTGTCAAAAGAGGCCAGGCTCTTGCCCGCCTTTTTGGCAGCACTGCCCACCGCACCGATCGCTGCTGCCTCGGCCTTTGTTGCGGCCAGGCTTTTGCCGGTGAAAAACGAGAGCAGCTTTGCGAGGTAGCTCAGGGCTATGGCAGCGGCGTTGGCTACCATGGTGAGCGCCGGGGCCAGCATATTTGCCAGCGGGGCTACTACCTGGTAGGCAGCGCCTTTCATGTTCGCCAGCGCACTGTTCAGTGCCGAGTTCTGCTTTAAGGCAGCACTCATACCGCTGGTAAGATTGCGGATAGCGCTGCTCACCGCATTGAAGATCAGCGCACCCAGGGCAATGCGCCGAAAGCGCGAGGCCATCATGTTGGTGTACTTATTGCCCTTGAACAAATGGGCGGCGAAGCGCTTCACGGCGTTTGTGCCTTTCTGAAATGCGCCTACAACGCCCTGTGAGAGCTTGTCTTTGAGGCTGGCCGCAGATTGGTTCATACGGCCGAACAGGGCTTCCAGCCTGCCTGCGCTGCCTCTGGCTTTATCCAGCTGGGCGGTCTGTGCTTCCAGTGTCTGTCGCAGGCCCGCCTGCAGGTTGCTGATACGCTCGCTCTCGGCAGAATTATTTGCCAGACTCTGGTTCAGCTTGTCCACAGCCGCCTGGGCGCTGGCCGCCGTTTTCTCGGCTGCCAGGTAGGTACTGGAGGTCTCCGGGTATTGCTTTGCGACCTGCTTTTCCACAAAGCCATTTTTTTGCTCGGGGGTCAGTGCCTGGTACTTGGCGCTGTTCTGCAGCCCGGCGCGCACCTTGTAGAACTTGGCGTTATAGGCGTCGCCCGCATTCTCTAAGGCTGCCTGGGCTTCCTCTGCGGCCTTTTTGGCTGCCTCCAGCTGCTGGGTCAGCTTGCTGCGCTTTGCGCCCAGATTGGCCTGCTGAGTGTCCAGCTTGCTGATCTCACGGCTGGTACGCTGCACATTATTTTTCAGCTCTGCCAGATTTTTGTAGGCCGTGCGATTGTCGATCAGCGACTTTATGACCACACGAATATCTGCCATGCTTTACACCCCCAGTCTCTTGAAAAATTCTTCTTCCTCAGCCGTCAGCTTCGGTGCCGTTTTGCCGATCAGCGCAGCGTTCTCCCGGGCAAACTCCCGCTCGGCTTTGTCCAGCGGTTTGCCTTTCAGCTTCTTCGCACGGATAGAAACGACCTGTGCAAACAGCCCATCACCTATGCCCATGTACGCGCCGATAAACTCCCACCAGTGCAGGTATTTGCACTGTCGGCAGCTGTAGCCCAGCACCTTGTCGATGGCCGGGGCCATAATGCCCACATCGTCCTCCCAGCTTACAAGCGCAGGCTTGGGCGGCTGGTTCTCGGGCACGGGCTCCCCCAGATTGATGAATTTGCAGGCTGCTTTCAGGGCTTCGCCGCCGTCCGGCAGATGCTGCCAGTCCGGATACAGGATCTGCAGAAACGCCAGGCAGCGTTCCTGCTCGGTCAATTCCTGATCCTGCAAAGCGGCCAAGGCATCCAAAACGGCCCGAAAATCAGAGCGGATTACAAAAATCTGCCCGCAGATCTCTACATCTACGGGCAGTTCCCATGCGCTCATGCTTGGCCGGGTGCAAGACCGGCCGCGGGCGAAGCGGTATACTTCCCGGTGCGCTTAGCCACGCGCTGATGGCTATCCTTAGCTGCAGCTTTCATGGCCTCTTCGATCACGGGCAGCAGCGCCTCGATGACCTTTTCCACCACCAGCGCACCGTCCGGGCACACTGCCAGGCTGCTGACATTCTGGAAAACCACGGCGCTCACCGGGCTGCCGAACGCGTAATCGATGGCGGCCTTGATCTGCTTGTCCAGATCACCCACAGCGGCCACGCTGTCGATATTTGCGGCCTCAGCCGTCAGCTCGGTCACGCGGCGCTTGGCTTCCTCCCAGCGGGGCAGCATACCGGGGTCGCTGGGGTTAAAGCTGATCGTGCCCAGCGTGCTGCCGTCCTCGTTCTGCAACTCATACTTGCGCAGGCCGAGATCAATTTTAATTGCCATACAGCACCTCTCAGCTCTTGGTAAAGGTGGGCACGCCGTCTGCCACGGTGGCAGTGCCCAGCTCTTTGTCGTTGGACAGATACACATTCAGCGGCATGCCCACATAGCTGCTGCCGCCCAGGCTCTGGGGCACGATGGTGCAGCCCTTGTGCAGTTCTGCCAGGAAGCTGCTTTCGCCCAGATAGCCGTGCACATTGAGTACCTCGAACATGCCCAGCTCGCTGGTAGCATTGCGGCGCTCGATATCCAGCAGCTTGTCGTTGAGCCGCTGACCGCCGCGGATCTGGTTGGGGTCAAGCGCCAGCATGGGCTTGGCCGCGGATACATCCACATCGGTAATGCCCAGAATGTCGGTCTTCTGCTCGGAATCGTGATTAAATTCCATGCTGGCATCTTCCACGCCGCGTCCCAGGATCTCCCATTCCGGCTTTTCGCTCGTGCCAACATTGACAAAGTGCATTTCCAGCTTGCGGTCGGCCTTCTGGCCTGCCGCAAGATTGATATTACTGGTTGCCATGGTCTTTATACCTCCTCGGTATCGATTTGTATTTGCAGTTGATAATCAGCGGTGTTGCTGTCTGCGCGCAGGATCATGCCGCTGTTTGCCACGCTCAGTGCCGTGACCGCGCAGCCCTGCAGCTGCGGGTAGCTGTGCGCTCTTTCCTGTGCCCGCAGCCAGGTTGTGAGTTCCTCGAACAGCTCTGCCGCTGTGAGGTTGGCCTCGATCGCTGTGCCGTAGGGCAGCCGGGCCTGAAACAGCAGGCTGTAGTGGTCTTGCGCATAGCCCAAGATATCCTGCTTGTGGGTGCTGCCTGCCATAGACAGGCTGTAGTCGGTGCCAATGCCAAGGTAGCCCACATTGAAGCGGTTTTTCCTGTCGATCAGCGGGCAGGTGCGCAGCCATGCCCTTACTGATTCCATAAAGCTCATTTTGCCGTGCCTCCTGCCATTTTGGCTGCGCCCTGGATGATTTCATCTCCATGGTCAGCCCACATGCGCTCTACCCAATGTGCACCGCGCATGGGCGCATCGTTGAAGTTGTATTCCGGGTGGTAGTACATTCGGCGGGCATAGGGCGTGGCGTACACGATCTCGCCCTGGCCGATCACTGTGTTTAAAATAGCGCTGTCTTTCAGAGCACCAGTGCGGAAAGGCACATAAGGATCAGCGAGGCGAATGATCTCACTATCCACAAATGCCTGCACTGCACCGCCCGGTTCCAATCCGCGTTCTTTCAGAATATCTCTGAGCCCGGATAGATCCAGCTCACAGTCGTATTTCACGCCCATGTTTACCGCGCCTCCAGATACAGGTGTGGGTTTGCCCGCACACTGCGGTTGTCGCGGATCAGCGTTACCGTGGCCGTGGTTCCCTCGTGGGTGAGCTTGTCCCCCGGGGCAATGCTCCAATGCTCGGTGCGGTCGGCAGCGGTCATGCTCTGCCACATGGCATAGGGCACACACCCTGAAAGGCTGCCTGCGAAAATGCGGATTTTGTAAAGGCTTCCCGGGGTCAGGCCGTCCGAGCCGGGACTGGCTGCCATCTGGCCATACCAGCCCACATTGTTCAGGCTGCGCACCTGCTCGGTGTCCTTATCCTGCTCGCCGTCGTACCGCAGCGTGGTAAGCGTTACGGCGTGGTTTGCGTTTAATGGCATAATCACAGCCCCCTGTACAAAAGCCCGTAAGGGTCAGCGCCAAGGCTTTCCTGCAGCACTTCCATCATGGCTGTGCGCAGTGCCTTGCGGTTATCTGCAGCAGCGCCATAGCTTTCACTATAGCCATCGGTATTGGCTGCTGTTATGCCCAGAGCACCGCGCTGGCGGGCTTCATCGGCGTTCAGCAAAAGGTCTGCCATGGCGGCATTGGCGCTTTGCAGCTCCTCGGTCAGCACATCGGCATACCGGGCGGCACGGCCAAGGGTGAGCCGGTCGATTTGACCGGCCGCCCTTTCACCGTACACAAGGTATTGCTCCTCGCTCATGGTGCCGCCATGATTCAGATAAGCGGTGTACCCGGCGTACATTACCCCGTTACCTCCACACGCTTGATGTACAGTGTCTGCGGCTTGGATACCAGCAGGCCATAGATCTTACGGCCCTGCACGGCAGAAGCACCGATGTAGTTGCCGCTGCCGGCAAGATCCTGCAGGTGTACACCGACCTGCCATTCCATCACGCGGTGGCACCAGTTGGGGTGGCCTGCGATGAACTCGGTGGTGGTCTTTTTGCCGCTCACGCGGGTAGTGCTTTCATAGTCCATGTTGTTGGATTCAAACACATTGAAGCCCGCGATCTTACCGATCACGCCCTGCTGCACCAGTTCCTGCGAAAGGTCGCCCTGCTTGATGTAATGCTCATCCAGCATAAGCACTTCCAGAAACTCGGGCGCCACGATTAAAAAGCGACCGTCTACAGGCACGCCCTTGCGGCTCATCGTGCGCTTGGCTTCCAGCACCAGCTTGTAGGCGTTGTCCTCGGTAACAGCGCTTTTGGTAGCACTGATGGTCGCGCCCGAGGCGCTTTCCAGTGCGTTGATGGATTTCTTGTCGATCGAGAGCGCCAGAGAATAACCGGCACTGTCCAGACGGTCAGCCACAATGCCATCGGGCACGCTGGCTGCATCGTAGCCGTCGATCAGCTCGTTCACAGCTTCGTCCTGGTCAATGAGCAAATCCAGATAAGTGGTGTTGCCTGCCTCGGGGTCAAGACCCTTGGCCTTATCGTATTTCTTAACGGCCACCTCGGTATCGCGCACGGGGATCTTTACCTTACCGGCCTTGGGCTCACCCTCGTAGCGGGTGTTAAAAATAGAATTGTCGCGGGTCACAAGGTTTTTGCGCAGCTTTGCGTCTACCAGCTTGCTCCAGCGCTCCTGGTTTTCATGTGCCATAGTTGGTTCCTTTCTTTGCTTACAGCTTCAATCCGGGATTCAGCGCAGCGAAAGCAGCTTCTACGCCGTCGGCAGAATTGCCGCCGCTGCCATGCTCACCGCCAGTAGAAACCTGCATACCGCTGCCCTCGGTTTCAAATGCCCAGCCTTTTTCTTTATACAGGCCGTCCAGCGCTGCCTTAATGTCACTGGTACGGTCCTTGCTGGCTTTGAGCTTTTCGATATCCAGCATACCGCGGATAGCAGCCACATCACGGCCCTTGCGCTCGCGGATCGCGCTATCAAGCGCACGGTCAAAGGCAAAGGTGTTTTCCTGCTCGGCCAGCTTTTTCTGCAGCTCGGCGTTCTTGCTTTTCAGCTCGTTCACATCTACGCCCTCAAAAGCCTTCAGGCCGTCCTTGGCAGTATTCAGCTGGGTGGTGAGCTCTTCCACCTGGCTCTGCAGGCCGGATGCCTTGTTTTTTTCGGCGTTGATTTCCTTGCCGTTTTCCCCCATGATCCAGTCCAACTGTTCATCGGTGATCCCGGGAATCTTTGCTTTCACTTCTTCACGCTTCATCTCTTGGGTTCCTTTCTGCCTTACGCTTTTTACGGGGTCGCTCCCACAGGCTGTGCGGTATTACGCTCCGCCGGGCGAATTTGGGTATAAAAATTGCCCGCCCCGGCTTCATGCGGCCAAGGTGGGCATAGCAATGCGCCCTGCAAATGCACGGGCGCAAAATCGGCTTATCGCCGGTCATTCAGATATCGCAGCAGCACATAAATAAGCGTTGCTCCAAAGATCAGTCCAATACGAAATACCAGGATTTTAAGATAAGTTTCAAAAGTCATAGGCATAAAAAAAGCCACGGTGCTTTCACATCGTGGTTTAGTTTATATAGTTGTCTGGATCCGGCCATTCTGTAAGGGCATTGCTTTCCTCTATGGCCTTCTGCAATCGCTTTTCAATCACCTCAATAGGGTCATTAGAAGGTTCTGGACAGTCTTTTACAATAGTTCTTTCCATTCTATGCCGTACCCCCTTGCCACCTGATCCAGCGCCATTTTACAGGCGCTGACTTTATCCATATTATAGGGTGGCATCGAAAATTTGTCAACGGTATCGTCTATCACCGAAGTAACAAACGGTCGCGCTTTTTGAGCTGTATAATAGTAAAGACTTCCATCATGGCAAGCCACAATACCAAAAGCATATTTTTTACTTCCTGCACTCACCAAGTCCGCACCAGACGGTGGAATATTTGTTCCATGATTATGAATGGAAATTAGACTGTATGGTTCTGCCTCGTCTACAAGGCGTTTCAGTTTTTGGCTATACTGTGTCGCATTTTCAATTTTACTTGATGTTTGCCCCACAAGAATGCCGTTTTTATCCAAAATAATCAAATCTTCATAATAATTTCCGGACTGATGTGTAAGCGCAGCTTTGCAATAGCGATATATAGATTGATTCAAACCTTGGTTATCTGATATTGCATCAAATTTCTTCTTATAAAGATCGCTTTTAATATAATCAAAATCAACATTCGGAGAACCAACTCCATACGAAACACTTTTTTCAACTTGATTGTTTACACTTTTCTTCGCCGCCCAAGTGGCCTTGCCTGCTGCGCTGCGGCCAAAGCCATGCACGCTGATACGGGCAGAATCTTCCTTGCTGCCGGTCTCACGAATGAACTGCTTCAAATCCTGCCGTGCAGCTTTCAGCCTTACCGCACTGGTGCCGGTGTCCAGCCCGGCTTCACTCTCTGCCAGAAAGCGGCGCTTATACTTGCGCACGGTGCGCTCTTTGGCGCGCTGCATTTGGCTGATCTCATACCGGGTATATTTCTTGCCCCGGTATTCCACGCTGGGTGCGTTCAGCTCTGCCAGGCGCTCATCGGTGTAGGCTCTTACGGAAATGCCCGGATAAAACGGATAGAAGTTGTGGCGGCAGTTCCAACCGCACAGGCCAGCCCCCGTGCCGTAGCCGGTAGCCTTTACAAAATCTTCGTAGTGCTGCCCCTCATAATCAGTCTCGCCGCCAATGTGGTATATCCTGCCCTGCCATAAAGCGTGTGTAGGGCGGGCACCCTCATGGGCAGTTACCTCCACAAACTCACAGCCCATTTCTTCAGCCCTGGCCATCTGCAGCTTGCCCGCTGTCTGGTTTACGCCGGTCAGCACCGCGCGGCGCACAGCAGTCTCCAGCGTGTCTTTGTGTCCGCTGGGGTATGTAACATAGGCCATATGGTCAGCCAGATCGTCCACCGCGCGGCGAATGGCAGTGTTGTAATCGAATGCACCGCTGCTCACCTGCAGCCATGCCCGGCTTAAAGCATGTTCAAACTCGCCGCTCACAGTGTTTGCCGTGGTGGCGGTCAAATTTAGCCATGTGCCCAGCGTTTGCCTGTATCCGGCATTCAACAGGTTCAGCAACTGGCCGGATTGGTTCGCGGGCGGTGGTTCTTTGCCCGCCTGCCGGTGGATCATATCATCAGCCAGCAGAGCTTCAGTGCCTGCCTCGATCAGCAGGCGGCGGATCACCTCACGGCTCTGGCTGGTATACTCTGCCAGTTTTTTCTCCGTGTCAGTATACACCGCATGGGTCTGCTCCAAGCGCCAAGCCTGCCAGGCCGCAGTTGTTGTAATCGCTCCGGCCCTTTTGAACCGCCGGGCAATATCCTGCAAAATATCATCTTCGGCCTGCTGCCAGAGCTTTACCGCCGGTTCCGGCAAGCTGGCCAGATACTCTGGCCCCAACATCAGCTTTCACCAAAGCCTAGGCTTTCGCCGCCGCTTTCCTCTCCTGCTTCGGCTACAGCCTTTCTGGCTTCCTCCTCTGAAAGGCCGCGCCATTCCATCAGGTAGCGGTATTTTGGCCAAAGCCCGTCCCGCACATCCTGCCGGTCGGTTTCGCGGCGGGTGCCGGTATCGGTAATATAGCTGTCGTCAAAGTTGATGGTCAGCTCTGTATCGGGGTCTACCGGCGCGTGCAGCAGCGTTTTGCCTGCCCATAGCAGCGCCTGAAGAATGCCGATCAGCGCCGCTTCAATGCTGATCTGGTGGCGGTTCGCGTGCTGCACCATATCCTGCCGGTCGCCGGTATACTCGGTGGCCGTTTTTACCGCGCTGCCTGTAAACTGGTAGTGATGTGTGCCCAGACCTACGCGGAAGCTGGTATAATCCAGTGCATCCTGCACGGCCTTGCTGTTGTCCTCTACGCGCAGATCGGGGTTATATTCGTGCCAGTCCGGCGCTTCGTCCGGGTCTCCGCCGGGCGGGCAGATAAACAGTTCAGCGCGGATTTCGTCCGGCGCTGCATAGTGCTGCTCGCCGTTCTTATCCACCCAGCTTTTCAACAGCTCGCGGCTGTAAAATACCTTTTTGCCGCCCAGGCGAATATCCCGGGCATAATTGTCAAAGGCCAGGTCGCACAGCTTTACGGCATCCAACGCCTCGGCAAACACGGCCATGCCCAACCCCGCACCGCCCAGCCGGTTCTTTACGATGTTGGGGCGCAGCAAGCTGAACCACGGCACAGTGCTGCCCGTGTTAAAGCTGCCGATCATACCGGCCGGCAGCGGCGCAGGCTGGTAACCTGCTTCCTCACTGTCCTCATTCTGGCTGGTAAAGTATTCGTTGGTGATCTGGTAGCCGCGCTCTGTCAGCCGATGGATCTGCAGATAAATGCAGCTTTTTCCGCCTACGGTCACTTCGCTGGCAAAGGCTGCATCCACTACCTGCCCATGCCGTATCGTGATGGGCAGAATGCACTCGGCTGGCAGATAGTCCAGATACAGCTTTGCTTTAGGGCTCCCCATCACCTCGCCGCTCAGCAGCTGCAGGTCCTCAGCGCCCATCACAAAGGCTCCCGTGCCGCTGCGGAATGCAAGCTCTACCAGCTCGTTGGCGTGCTGCCAGAAACACAGCTGCCCCAAAATGCCGCCGGTCTGGCTGCCGTCTATGCCCAGCAGCCAATCGGCGCTGGCCTTATCTGCCACGGTCACAGTAGTTTTATCGTTCAGCAGCAGGCTGGCCCAGTCCTCACAAATGCGTTTAGGCATCTGCAAGCGGTACATGGTGCGGCTCTTCACGCTTCCATTCAGCAGCATTTCCTTGATGGTATGGAACGGCGTATAATCGCCGCGCCACCAGTCGCGCCATGCAAGAATATCGGCATAATAGCGACCCTCGATGTTCCAGCCCTTGGTCTTATTCAGATACTTGATAAACTGTGTGATGTTCATATCAGCCTCAACAGTCGTTTATAGTCGCGCTCGATCGTATATTCAAAGGCATCCAATGTGTCGATATCCGTGGTGCCGTCGTCCAGTCTCTCATCTTTGCCGGGGCGCTTGCCGCTGTACATGGCCGTGGAAAGTGCCGCGCTGAGACTGGCCGCACCCTGCATGAGCCAGAAGCGCCCGCCGCCCATCAACCGGGCAGTCAGGCGTATGCGGTCAATGATCTCAATTTTCTTACTGTCATGCACACGGTCTGCCAGCCAGGCATAGCGTGTATGCTGCAGAGCCGAGCGCAGACTGTTTTTCAGCACCTGCTCGGCACTGTCGCAATATACGGCATGGATCTCACCAAAGGCTGCAAACACCGCGGCCACAAAATCAACAAAATGCTCGGCCAGAAAAGCCGTGTCGGTGTGCTTTGGGTCTATGCGGCAGCTGGCCAGCCCTACAATGCCCTGGTAACCAGGCAGCACAGCCGTAGCCACAAAAGCGTGCTGCGAGCCGTTGCCGCCAAAGTCTACACCTATGCGGATATTGCTGCCCGGCGGCAGGGCTTTTCCCTGCGGCCAGCAAAAACGCCCGTCTGCGGCAGCCAGGCTGTCAGCAAACAGGCGGTAGATGATTCCTTCTGCAGCAGTCCACTGCCCCAGAATGAACCGGTTATAGTAAACGGTGCCCGCATATTCGCGCTTCAGATTCTCTACAAACGCGGCAGGCAGAAACGGGTTATCGTCAATGGTCGAGGTCTGGCAGAACACATCGGCATCACTGTCGATAAACACCTTGATGAAATGGTGCGGATCCGCCGGGTTGGCCGTGCCGTCAAAAAAGCTGTGCTCGCAGCGCAGGCGGCTTTTGAGCATTTGGAACACTTCTTCGTTCCAGGTGGTCATTTCATCGCCATAGGCATATTCGATGGTCATGCCCTGCAGACGGGCTACATGCTTTTTGTTATCCGCGCCCAGCACATGCACCCGGCGGCCAAACAGTCGGGCCGTGTTGTCGCTGCCGATCGTACCCACCAGCTCTTCGCCCCAGATCGAACGCATAGGCTCCAGAATGTTGCGAGCCAGTGTGCCCTGTGTATTGCCCAGAAGCACCGCCGCGCCCTCTCCGCGCAGGCAGCGCAGCCGTTTTGGGATCACATACGCATAATCAAGCCAGCTTTTGCCCGAGCCGGTAGCGCCCACCTTGATGTTCCAGCGGTGATCGCACCCAGCCAGATATTCCTGCTGCTTACCTGATAACACTCTGAATGCCTCCCAGCAGTTCCTCTGCCTTTTGCAGCAGTTCAGCGCTGCCGTCTTCATGGGGTGTTTCTTCGCCCAAAAGTTTGACCAGCACAGTGGCCGCTCTGGCATCGCCGTGTGCCGCGGCCTCATGCAGGCCCGCGATCATGGCCATCTGGTTGTCTATATCCTCGCTGTCCACATAGCGCCGCAGCAGTTTATTGGCCGCACGCTTATCGGCCACGGGCAAAGACAGGTAGTAATCGGCAGTTTCTTTTAAGCTGCGCTTTCGGCGGCGGGCGGCTCCGCTGGCAATGCCGCCCTTTTGTGCAATTTCTCTTTGTTCACTCTCTGTTCGCTCATCGAACGGAATAAGATTTTTTTCATTTGGCATTGTCACCACCTCTCCCCCAAAGAAAAGATAAAAATACCCACTCCGTCAGAGCACAGACCGAGAAGAGAAAAAGTCTGGTAGGTGAGCTTCTCCGGCCTGCCGGGTGGGCGGTTGCGCCGTCAGCCGGATTTGAACCGGCAAAGCAAAAGGCTGCTGCCCTTCGCCCACTGATAACGGCAGATATAAAAATATCCGGCATTGCAGCCGGACTGTGGAGCCATATACCCACGACAGGGTGCCTCCCCTGCTGGTTCCGTATGGGTCGAAAGGAGGTTATCATGCTTGATGAACTCTCATGCCCGGTCAGAAAGCTATCCCTATACTTTCCGACAATACCATTTTACTACTTTGCAAGGGGGTCTGCGAGGGTCAAAATTCCAAGCGGTTCACACAGCGCTTGTGCCTGCGGCGCACCCAGCGATACTCCAAAAGCATATCGTCCGAGATGTGCTCAAAGGTCTGGCCAACCAGATACCGCCTGCGCAGGATCTCCCGGTCATGCTCATCGGGCACACGGATAATTACAGTTTCTACCCTGCGGCGGATTACACAACAAAGTCTTTTCTGATGTTCCAGTTCATGCTCTGCTTTCACGATATGCTCTACGGCTCTGGGCAAACTCTGGCCATCAGAAGCGCCCCCGGGCAGGCCATCAAACGCTTTACCGCACCCTGAAGCACGACTGCGCAGCATAAGCAGCTTATCGCGCAGCTCATTTTCATGCTGTTTTGCAGCCTGATACCGCCCCAGCCAACGGCACTTTTCTAAATAAGTCATGATAACCTTTCCCCCTTTTCTTTGCTCAAAAAGTCATATCGCCCGTAGAAAGCCGAATGATCTGGCAGGCAATACCCAGCAGTTCATTGCTATCAGCGCCTTTGCTTTTCGCCAGATGATATGCCCTGCGCAAAGGTTCTGTATCGTTCGTCACGCTCACAAAAATCCTGCACAGGCGCTTGGTATCGTCCAAAACTGCCGCATTGGTTTTATATTGGGCCAAAACCTTATCCTTTTCTGCCTTTGCCTCGGTCTTGGTCAAAAGGCCACTGCGCCAGTCGTGATAAATATGCCGCAGGCCCAGAAATAACAATTCTTCCGGCGCAGTCAGATTTTCGGGCAGGCCCAGGCCCGAAGCTGCCCTACGCTCCAATTCCTCGGCCGTCATGCCTGCTGCCCCGTAAGCTGCAGATAGCGCAAGATCTCATCACGCGCCACTTCCCAGCCGTAGCAAATACAGGCATCGTATCCGGCCTCAGTCAGCTTATGCACCCACCAGTTCTGATCCGGCGAGGGGCGGCCCATAGGCGTTTTCAGTTCGATGTACAACCCGGCATATTTTCCCCGCTTCACTGGCAGGCACAGATCCGGAACGCCTCTTTTTACGCCCATGCGTTTGCGGCGTGCTGCCTGCTGCGGGGTGCACTGGCGCTCATTCTCGATATGATACAAAAGCGCCAGTTCCGGCCATTCGCGGCGTACAGATTCCTGCTGTGACCAGAGCAGCAAAGCATATTGCTGCCCGTCTTCTTTAGAGAGATCGATATTATGCTTTTTTGTTTCTGCCATACTTACCCCCGTTCAGCAGGCGGTTCAGCACCTGACTTGCCTGCATTTTGCTCATGTGCTGGGGTACTTCGTATTTACCCCGGCATTTCTTTTCGATCAGTTGCAGCTGCTTTTCCGTAGCAGGTACGCTTCCCCATCGGCGTACCTTTGCCAGGTTCCAGATATATTCCTGGTCTGAAAATTCCTGCTGCAGATACAGATAGGCTTCATCCAAAGCCTGCTGCATAGGGATCATATCTCCTTCCAGGCACACATTGCCCAGCTCGTCCGGGGCAGGAATTTCAATTTTTTCTCGGTTCATCAGGCTGCACACAAGGCCGCCGTCCGGCATTTTGAAATAATTCACATCGTGCGTGTTATACTGCTGCTCCTGCGCCCACAGATCGACCGTAGAAACATTCTTCACCCAGCTTTGCGGGCAGTCTGCAGCCCGCACTGCCCTTTCGGGCAGTTCAAACAAAAGCCCTTCCAGCTCCTGCTGGCGTTTTGGTGGAATGTCCGTAAGATCAATGCCCAGCAAAGAGGGCGCCGTGCAAAGGCTGGCTTTGCCGGTAATGCCCACACAGTCGATAAGCAACAGCTTTTCCTTGCCCGGATACAGCCGCAGCCCACGGCCGACCATCTGGGTATACAGCCCGCTGGATTGTGTAGGCCTGGCGATCATCACGGTTTCCACCCGGGGAATATCCGTTCCCTCGGTAAATACCATACAGTTCACAATGCAGGGAATTTCCCCTTGCGTAAAGCGTTCAATGATCTCGGCACGGTTTTTGGTTTCCCCGGTTACTACCTCAGCTCCCGGAATACGCTTTGCGATCTCATGGCATTGCTCTACATTCACCGCAAAGATCAGCGTAGCGCCTCTGGCCATGCTTTTATATGCCTGGGCAATGGCATCGGCCGTACCCTCCATCGCCTGTGCCAGCTCACCGGGGGCATAATCCCCGGCACGGGTATGTACGCTACGCAGATCAAAGCCAATATCTATACGGCGGCACAGAATATCTGAAAGATAGCCCTGCTTTACACCCCAGCGCAGATCGCGGTTATAAATAATTTTGCTGAACACATTATCCAGCCGCACATGATCGGCACGGTTAGGCGTTGCGGTAAACCCCAGCAGCAAACGGGGCTTGAAGTAATCCAGGATCGTGCGGTAACTTTTCGCGGCTGCATGATGCGCTTCGTCTACCACGATTACATCAAAGGCATCGGGTGTATAGCGATTCAAGCGGCGCATAAGGCTCTGCACTGAAGCACTTACCACCTCGGCATCGGGCGGGGCTGTTTCTTCGCCCTGTTCTACACCGGTAGCGCAATCAAAATATTTTAACGGCTGATGTACCAGTTCTTCCCGGTGCGACAGGATCAGCATACGGCCATGCCGGGGCAGATGAGTAAAGATCACGGTTTTACCAAGCCCTGTAGCCAGTCTGCACAGATACGCGCCGGGTGGCTGCATAGCGATCACATCCAGGCATTCCTGCTGGTATGGCCGCAGAGTAATCGTTTGATTCATGTATTTTTAACCAGTCCTTTCCAGAATGTTACACCTTGTACACCGCTGTTACACGGCAGGTGTAACAATAAATTTTCGATAAATCATAAAATATAATTGCTGTTACACTGTTACACCTCTTTGCACACACTTTTAAAGGCGCTCCACATACCCCCCCTGATCTTTTCGGTGTGGGTGTGTATACTCTCTATAAAAGTGTGTTTTTGTGGTGTAACTGGTGTAACGGTGTAACAATTTCGCTGTATCGTTCAAAAAGCGTTACACCTTTTGCTTACTCCCGTGTAACAAGGTGTATCAAAGCAGTTTATCAGCAGTTTCTTCAGGCGCTTCAGCACCATCTGAGCCGCCCAGATGCATACAGATACACCGCACCAAACTGCCGCGTATCCGTTTGGGCACAGTAGCTTTGCTGCCGCTCAAGCGAATCAGATTCTCGCTCTTCAGATAGCTCAGCAGCGCCGTAGAGTTGTACCCGGCTTCGTCTGCCACTTTGCGGAACACCGAATTGATGATGTACACCCATTCCCCGTCCACAAGGCCGTACACATCGCCCTGTGTGGAATCCACCTGCATACGGTTGATGTTTTGCCCTACCCAGTCACACATATATTCATAGCCGCGCGCACCCAGTGAAACAGCTGCACGGCTGGCCAGAAACTGCCCCAGATCGGCGGCTTCCAGTGCGTTGCCGTCTTTAAAGATCCATTCTGTAGCCAGCTGATCTGCCGCCGCAATCAGAGCGGCAGCCATGGCCTGCTTGTCCGTGGTTTCGGTGCTGTTCAGCTTTGTAAATGCGTTCTGATAGAGTACCTTTGCCCATTCCAGGTTTCCAGGCTGCAAAAGATGTTCTATGAAATCACGCCCGGCATAGCCGTAGTTTTCACGAAAGGCCGAAGCCGCCGCGTGGCCGTCCTGCACTACCTTGTGTGCGCTGGTGCATTCCAGCTCTACCACACGGTTCACGGCACCCGCACCGGCACCAATGGTGTTGAT
The DNA here is from genome assembly GCA_963629755.1 of Gemmiger sp. Lineage (GTDB taxonomy): Bacteria > Bacillota > Clostridia > Oscillospirales > Ruminococcaceae > SFIE01. The sequence goes on along the minus strand of CAVGKH010000021.1, from coordinate 2,653 downwards.
GGGGGTCTCGCCCGTGGTCAAAATGGCATTTGCCCAGGTAGGTGTTACATCCACACCGCCCGACCTATTGCCGCGTATACGGCCTGCCCCCTGTGAAAGACGGTATACATTGAACACCACCTGCCCGCGGGCGTTTTTGGCAAGCTGTAATTCATCAATGCACATAGGCAGGCTGTTTAAAAAGGCCGCCGTGCGCTCGTAGCCCACATCGGTGCCGTCAAAGGTTTTGATATATTTGCCCATTTCCGGGCTTGCCCACACGCTGGCAGCGGCCATTAAAGCCACGGTTTTGCCCGTGGAAGAATCCACGCCCCATAAATGTACAAAGAACGGCAGCACCCCCAGCGGCTTAACCAGAACACTGGCAAAGCTGGCAGCCAATACAATGCGTGCCGCGTAGCTTTCACGGCGGAATTGTATGGCCGCCGTTTTCCAGGCTTCATAACTGCCGGCCGGATGTGTGGCGTTGAAAATAGCCGCATATTCAGGGCCGCCGTCATACACAAGCCCCTGCACATAAGGCGAAAACAGCCCATCACTCACCCAGCCAAGCCGCCCTACAGATTTGCTGAGCGGCAGGCGATCATAGTTAAGCGCATACAGATCGGTAAAATAATCCGAAAGGTCGCTGGCCATGCGCAGGTTGATCCCCAGCCCGGCATCGGTCAGTTTTACCAATTCCTTGGGGCTGGCGTATTGGCTGCAGGGCACGATCAGTTTGCGCCATACAGCGCCTTTGCGAAATGAAACCTCTACCTTTTCTGCGCCTGTGTCTATATTTTCAAAGCGGCGGGTCAGCAATGCCGGAAACTGGCACGCCACCGATTCGTTAAAGCCAACGCCGCGGTGCACACCGCTTTCGTCCACGATCCAATCGCCGCAGTTCAGTTCCAGCGGTTGCCCCTGGGCATTCGTCAGGTTTTCTTCCGGCACAAAGGCAGCGCGCTGGCTGTCGCAGTAGGCTTTATACAAGCTTTTGAAGTTGCCTACCCCCACGGCCTTGGCCGCATTGGTCATGCGCTCCAGAGCGCGTTTCTGATCGAATGGGTTCTGTACGGCATACAGGTCTGCAAATGGTTTATCCGATTCCAGATAATCTTCTTTTGTATAGTTGAAGTCCAAGCTTTAACCTCCTCCCTGCAAAATGCATTGTTTCAAATATTCCAGATATTCTTCGTTGGCAAGCTCCAGCGCGTAGAGCGCAGCATAACGCTCTGCCCCCGGCCTTGGCCGGGGCAGAGCATGAATCTCTCGCAGCAAGTTTGATATTTTCCACAGTGCGTCTTCCCGGTCGGCCTCAGCGGCTTCACGCTGCGCCTTGCGCTGCTGCCAGTCATTGCTACCTTGCGGCGCCGGGCCTTGTGCAAACAGCCCCAGCCCAAAATCAGAATCCAACCGCTTGGCGGCCTCTACCGGGCTAAGCCCCAGCAGCTTCTCGGCAAAAGTGAGCACATCACCGCCCGCCCCGCAGCCAAAGCAGTAAAAGCCTTTTGTACCGGGGTAAATTTTAAAGCTGGGTGTCTTTTCGCCATGAAACGGGCAGCAGCATAGGCCGTTTTTGTGTGGGGCAAGGCCATAGCGCTCGGCAGCAGCCTGCATGGGCACGGCCTGCACGATATTTCCGAACACATCGGCAGGCAGACCCTGGTGCTTTGGCTGGCTGGGCTGTTCTCCGGGTGCCCTGCGCCGGTTCATAGGGCGGCGATATGTATACATGGTCAGCGCCTTACTTCGTAGTTTTCGGCCGCATATAAAATCATGCGGGTTGCGATCTCACTGGCATTCATGCCGGTTTCACGCATGACCCTGGTTATCGCCATGGCCGCACTGGCTTTCACGCGCACGATCGTGCCGCATTCCCGACTATCCTCTTTGGATATATCAAAAATCAGCTTTTCCATGGTAAACCTCCCTTTCCAGTTCAAATTTCCGTAAAGGCCGTAACTTTTTTGTGCTTCAGGCACCACGGGCACGCTCCGCAGCCCTGCGGCTCCTCTTTGCCCTGCAAAATGGCAGTCATACGCTCCATGGTATAAGCGGTATCCGCTTCAGCTGCATTCATGATCTCATCACCAAACTGCAGCGCCTGTACATCTTCGTCAGACTTGCTGGCCGCGATCAGGCCCACATGGGGAACGGCCAAACCATTTTGTCGGGCAATTTCCCGATATACATACAGCTGCATGGGATAATCCCAGAATGCCCACCAGTCCAGCCATTCTTCGCGCACGGGATCATAGCTGCTTTTAAAATCACGCATGGCCTTCAGGTCGTAAATGCTGCCGTCTTTATCTACAAGATCCATCATCACCCGCACCGGCAGGCCGTTCAGTTCGCCGGTCAGGATTACCTGCTTTTTACAGCGGCGTACAAGTCCATACAGATACGGCGAGCGGCGCACGGCCTTTGCCAGATCCAGCGCCCCACGGTGCTGGCTGAGCAGCTGCCCTTTGCTGGGGCCGCGAGTGCTCAAAAGCTCCGGGTGTGATTCCAGCCAAGAGTGAAACTGTGCGGTCGGCATAGTGAGTGCGGCCTCAAACAAATGCCCATACAAAAAGGCCGGCTTGTCCTCCTGCCGTTTTACCTTGCCCTGATATTCGGCCAGCCAAGCAGCTTCACACCGCTTGGCGGCTTTGACATCACTGCTGGAAAA
>CAVGKH010000020.1:0-17759 GCA_963629755.1 Gemmiger sp. | reverse complement strand
GATGTGATCCGCAGCGCCGACTATATTATTGATATGGGCCCCGGCGGGGGAGAGCAGGGCGGGCAGATCGTGGCAGCCGGAACGCCCGCGCAGGTGAAGGCATGCAACGCAAGTGTGACCGGAAAATTTTTGTGAAGCCCTTGACTTAAACTTCACTTTAAGGCTTATAATGGCAGTGCAAATCAATTTTATGCATGCATAAAAAGGAGGACTGCACAATGCTTAACGGTAAAACTTTGGTAGCATATTTTTCGGCCAGCGGTGTAACGGCCAAAACGGCCCGCGAGCTGACAAAAGCCCTGAACGCCGACCTTTACGAGATCGCCCCCGCTCAGCCTTATACGGATAAAGACCTAAACTGGATGGATAAAAACAGCCGCAGCACGCTGGAAATGAACGACCCTGCCAGCCGCCCGGCATTGGCGGGCCCTGTGCCGGATATGGCCGGGTATCAGAATATTCTGGTGGGCTTTCCGGTTTGGTGGTATGTAGAACCCCGCATTGTGGATACTTTTTTGGAAAGTGCCGATTTTGCGGGCAAAACTATGATCCCATTTGCAACTTCGGGCGGCAGCGGCATTGCCAAGGCTGCCGAGAGCTTAAAGGCACACTGCCCCGCCGCCAACTGGCAGCCCGGTAAGCTTTTGAACAGCGGCGCAGTCGCCTGGGCCAAGAGCCTGTAAAGACCGTGATAAACAAAAAACGCCCCGGCCGGGGCGTTTTTTGTTTATCGTGCAGAAAGCTTAGTCTTTTACAGCTACATCCAGCCCAAATTCCATAGGGCGAAAGCGGGGGCATACATTATCGGCTGTGCAGATCACCGAAGCTGCCAGGCGGCTGCCGATCTCGCACGAATCGGGCAGGCACTTGCCGTAGGTCAGGCCGATGGCCGTGCCCGCAAAAAAGGCATCGCCGGCACCGGTGGTATCAATCACATTTACTTTTTTGGCAGGCACATAGCCGTTTTCGCCGTCGGCACGGGCAAACACAGCGCCCTCACCGCCCATGGTGACCACCATGCAGGGAATGTTGGCGCTGCGCACACTGTCGGCCAGGATTTTTTGCATCTGCTGCGGAGTCTTATCGTGATAATCGTCAGAGAATAAAAGCCCGGCTTCCTGCTGGTTGCACACAAAGCAGTCGATCTGCTGCAAAAAGTCGCGCCGTTCCATGGCAATGCTCATGTTGGATACCGCAGCGTATACCTTTTTGCCGTATTTCTTGGCATAATGCAGCACCTGCTTTACGGTTTCTTTTTCGAGATCGATCTCCAGTGCAATGCTGTCACAGTCGGCAAAGATCTCGTCGCCCTTTTCTTTTAAAAGCTGGGTGAGGGGGCTGGTGTCGGGCCGCTTCGAGATGGCCGCGCAAACATCGCCATCGTTATCAAATACGGCCAGCCAGGTGCCCATACCGCTGGGGGTGCGCAGAATATAATCAGTGTTTACCTTGTGCTTCTGCAGTTTTTCGATCACATCGGTGCCCATGCCGCTGTTATCTACCAGGCTTACAAAGGTGGGGCGCAGCTCTACATTGGCAATATTCTCGGCAATATTGCGGCTCACACCGCCGTGCACCTGCTCTACCCGCCCGGCATTGCGCCCGCCGGGAATATAGGTGGAAAGGGGATAGCCCTTGATATCCACAAAAACAGCGCCGAGAACCACGATACCCATAATAAAACTGCTCCTTTTACAAAAAATATGCAGGGGCGGCTGCGGAGTCGGCCTCTGCACAGATATAAAGATATGAATAGATTATAAGATGCAAAAGGCCGGGCGGTCAAGCCAAAATATACCGAAAAAAGAGGAAAAATAAAGCAAATAGGCGAAAATGCGGGGCCAGGAGGGGGCTTTTAGGCGAAAAGTGCCTTGCGGGCGTATTGCACAAACTTTTTCAACCAATAGGTGAAGATGATTCAAGATAAGGAAACGAGATTTATATTATAAAGTACAAAATAAATATAAATTAAGCAAGAATCAAAATGAAACGATATTAAATAAAGCTGCTGTTCTGCGATTGTGCACCATTTCTTCACAAAATAAAGCATTGTATTGCGTGGCAGCCAGGGGCAGAGTATAATCAAAGTATCCCACGAGAGCACAGGCGAAAGCCATAAAAAGTGCATAGAGCGGTGGGAAAGTGTATATAGGAAAAAGCCGCCAAGAGGGCGGCAGCATGCAGGCAGAAAACAAAAAGCGGCCCTGCCGCCAAAAAAGGCAGGGCCGAAAAGGCAAAAGCCTGTTGGTAAAAAAGACATTCTCTCCTTGTTCATATATCCATTATCCTAAAACACAAAGGGCGCTGCCGTTTTTGGCAGCGCCCTTTGTGCGTGATTGCAGTTACATAAAATATGCAGTAAGCGCCAGAATAGCCAGATGCGCCGGGTAAAAGGCGTAGCAAAACCATTTGAACCAGGCTGGGTGCGGGCCCTGACGCCCTTTGTACAGCCAGATAAAGCCCAAAGCCAGCAGTGCAAGGCCCTGCTGAGAAAGCTCAAACGAAAGCCCGCCAAGCTGGATAGGGATCTGATAGCCGCCCAAAACCTCTACATTCAAATAATAAAGGCAGGCGGCTTGGCCGATAAAATCGAACCAGCGGCAGCCCGAAAAAGCATAAAACACCAGCACCGTTAAAACGCCGGGGCCGTAATAATCAACCATGCACACCGTGCCTAAAATAAGGCCCAAAACGGCGGCCACGGCCAGTGCCAGCGCGGAGAGCCAGGCTTTGCCCCGGCGGCGCACTTTTTCTACACCCGCCAAAAGCACAAGTGCGATCAAAAAAGTAAACAGTACATTCTGATGTACGGGGTAAAATGCCGTGCCGCCGTAAAACAGATCAAACGGAACCTCGCTGAGCACAGCAAAGATCAGCAGGCGGCCCAGGTAGCGCTTTAGATCATGCGTGCGGCGAAAGCCCTCGGCGGCCAGAAAGGCAAAGATCGGAAACGCCAGCCGCCCGATGTTATTCAGAAGATCATAGGGCAGAAGCGTGGCCCATAAATGGTCGCACAGCATAAAAGCCATGGCCAGAATATGCAGGCTGCAGGCACTGAGGTCATGCGGGCGGGCAGAAGCCTTCATAATAACTCTCACTTTTTAAGTTTATTTTAGCAAAAGCGCACCATCAGCGGGCAGGTATGCCCCAAAAACCATGCTGCTCTTTGTTCACTGATGATAGCATATTTACCAAGAAAGCTCAAGGTGCACGGCAAAGCTTCGATAAATTTTGCTCTTGAGCTTTTTTTTCGCTTGCCGTACAATCAGTAGGGCATGTGCGCCGTCACTGTGCCGGGAATTTATGAAGAGGGAGAGAAGTACAGCATGATCAAAAGAACATCGAAAAAACAAATGTCGGAAGCCTTTTTGACCGTGGCGTTTTTATCGCTTTCCGGCGGCCTGCAGGATGCCTATACTTATATTTACAGGGGCCATGTGTTTGCCAACGCGCAAACCGGCAACATCGTGCTGTTGGCTCAGGGTGTGATGGAGGGCGATGCCCAGCGCATTTTAAGCTATCTTATGCCGCTTACCTTTTTTGCCCTTGGCATTGCGGCGGCCGAGTGGGTGCGCCGCCGCGAGAGCCGCTTTCACTGGCGGCAGTGGGTGCTGCTGGCCGAAATGATCATTTTGCTGGGGGTAGGCTTTATGCCCCAAAGCATTAACCCTTTGGCCAACGGCCTGGTAAGCTTTGCCTGTGCCATGCAGGTGCAGGCGTTCCGCAAGGTAAACGGCTATGGCTTTGCCAGCACCATGTGCATTGGCAACCTGCGCAGCGGCATGGAATCGCTGTGCGCCTACCCGGTAACGCATAACCCGGAAACTCTGCGCAAAGCCGCGCACTACTTTGGCGTGATCTTGCTGTTTGCCACCGGCGCAGGCTTTGGCGGCTGGCTGCTGCCGCGCCTGGGCGCAGGCACGATATGGGTATCGTGTGCTTTGCTGTTTGTAAGCTTTGCGCTGATGTTTATTGAACCAGAAGAAAAGTAAAAACGCGTATGCAAAAAATCCCCCCGCTGCGGCTTTCAAAAGCAGTGGGGGATTTTTTGTAGTGTTACAGCTTTTTCATCATATTGGCATGAAAGCCGGTAGAGGTGTAAAACAGACCCAGCAGCATAAGGCCCTGCGGCAAAAGCAGCATGGCGGCCAACGCCAAAAGGCCGCCTGCAAGGCGGACCCTAGGCAGATAGATACGCACCAGCAGCAAAACCGCGATAAAGCCGAATGCAATCAGATAAATATAGCCCAAAAGCCCCAGCAGTGAAAGTGCGTTTTGGTATACCTCGTTTGCCAAAGGGGCGCTCAAGCTGGCAGTGTAGGCAAAAAACAAAAAGAAACCGGCAATGCCTAAAAAGCGAGGCGGATAATATTCAAACAGCGGGCGCGGCTTTTCTACTGGAAAGCGCAGGCGCTTTAACAGCAAAAGCGTGAGCTGATAGATCAAAAAGCCCTGCAACAGCCCTGCAAACAAAAGCGAAAGCACAAACAGCTGGCTCATATACTGGGGCGTAAGCAGACTGAGGGCCTGCTGGGAATCCTGGCCAAGCTGAGAAAATGAGTCGTTCATCACCTGCATGATCTCGGCCACATCGCGGCTGATATCGTAGCCGAAAAAAGCCATGTCCAGCACAAGATTCAGCACCGAGCTGAGCACCGAGAGCAGCATCACGCAAAAAAGCACCTGCGTAGGGTCGGTGCGGCGGTGCAGCAGTGTGCCGAATACAAGGCCGATCAAGCTTTGTGAGCAGGCATAAAAAATGGTGGTGAAGGTGCCGAAGAAAACCGAGATCAGGCACATGGCCGCAAAAACAGGCAGGCTTTTTTTAAAGCCGTACTGCACGGCATAGGCCGTAAGCGGCATGGGCAGGGCCAGAATAAACGCCCCCTGCAAAAGGCCGCCGGTCTGGCGGTCAAGCAGAAGCATAAGCCCGAACAGTGCGATCATCATGGCGCCGGTAGTCAGCGGAAGAGCACGCTTTTGCATAGCAAACCTTCTTTCTTTATACCTCAAAAGTATAGCATAATTTCTCCCATGGCACAAATGGGCTGCCAAAAGCCGGGAATGCACAAAATACACAAAGCAGCGGCGTGTTTTTCGGCAAATTTCCGGCAGGTTTTGGCATTGCGTTTTTACCCAAAAAGAATATAATGTTTCAAAGAATCGCCGCATAGTGCGGCGGAATGATCGAAATAAACGATGTAAAAATCAGAGGAAAGAAAAATATGGCAAAATCGGCCTCCAGCCTTACCGAGGGCAGTCTGCCCCAGCAGATATTTTTCTACAGCCTGCCGCTGATCGCTTCTAATCTATTGCAGGTAATGTTCAATATGGCCGACATTGCAGTGATTGGCCAGTTTTCGGGCACGGCAGCGCTGGGCTCGGTGGGCTCTACCACCACACTGGTGAATATTTTTACCGGCACGCTGCTGGGCTTCGGCGGCGGCATCAGCGTGCTGGCAGCACGCTATCTGGGTGCGCGGGACTGGAAAGACCTGCACGAGACCACACACACGGCTCTGGTGCTCAGCTTGCTGCTGGGGCTGTTTGCGCTGGTGTTCGGTGAAGCATTTTCGCCGCTGTTTCTGCGCCTTCTGGGCACCAAGGCCGAGCTTTTGGGCGGTGCGGTGCTGTATATGCGCGTGTATCTTTTAAGCATGCCGGGCGCGGCGCTGTATAACTTTGGCAATGCCATGTTCAGCGCGGCAGGCAACACGCGCAAGCCCCTGCAATATCTTACGGCGGCGGGCATTTTGAACATTGTGCTCAACCTGTTTTTTGTGGTGGTGCTCAAATGGGATGTGGCCGGTGTGGCAGCCGCCAGCGCGGTTTCGCAAACCTTTTCGGGCACCATGCTGCTGCGGGCGCTGATCCGCACAAAGGATGAATACGGCGTGCAGCCGCGTAAGATCCGCATGACCCGCAATAAGGTTTCGCCGCTTTTGTGGCTGTGCCTGCCCGCAGCGTTTCAGAATACGGTGTTTTATACCTCCAGCCTGTTTGTGCAGGCGGGCATCAACAGTTTTGATGCCACCATGGTGGCGGCCAATGCGGCGGCAGCCAATGCCGACCCGCTGGCCTACGATGTGATGGCCGCGTTCCACACGGCCTGCGCCAGCTTTGTGGGGCAGAACTACGGCGCCGGCAACAAAGAGCGCATACGCAAAAGCTACCATATTTCGCTGGCCTATTCGTTTGGCGTTTCGGCCTGCATCAGCACGCTGCTGCTTTTGTTCCATAACCAGTTTTTGGGCATTTTCACCTCCGACCCTGCCGTGGTGCAGGCTGGGCTTACCCGTCTGTTTGTGATGGGCCTTTCTTACCCCTGGTCAGCTTTTATGGACTGCACCATCGCCGCCAGCCGCGGCCTTGGCAAAACCGTAGGCCCCACGGTGATCGTGATTTTGGGCTCGTGCGTGTTCCGCATAGTTTGGGTGTATACGATTTTCGCGTTTTTCGGCACCATTGTTTCGCTGTATCTTTTGTATATCGTTTCGTGGGCCATCACGGCCTTTTTCGAGATCCTCAGCTACCGCCGCTCGTTCCGCGAGCAGACCAAGATCTTTGCCCGCGAAAAGGTGGCCGTACAGGTATAATATGCGCATCATAAAACCGCCTGGCTCTTTAAAGGGCTGGGCGGTTTTGGCGTTTATGTTTGAATTTTTGGCTTATAAATATTTTACAAGCTCGTTTAACTCTTTGCGCTGGGCGTGCAGGCGCGAGGGATGCGCGCCCTCGGCGGGGTAGCCTAAGGGGAGCATAGCAGTAAGAGTAACGCCCTGCATTTCGGGGAAGGCTGCCTGCAGTTTTTCGGGCTCAAACATGCCTACATAGGTGGTGCCAAGGCCAAGGTCAGCCGCCTGCAGCATCATCTGCATAGCTGCCAGCGTGGCATCGATCTCGCCGTGATTTTTGCCGTCGGTCTCGCGGTTCCAGGCGGCAGCGGCATCATAGCCTACCACCAGGATCACAGGTGGGTGAAAATGGCAGGCAGTGCAGCCATCGGCTTTTTCCAGTGCCTGCTCGCTCTGCAGCACAAACACGCGCTGGGGCTGCAGGTTATGTGCAGTGGGTGCGCTCTGTGCGGCTTGCAAAACCAGCTGCAGCTTTTCGGCCTCCACGGGCCGGTCGCTGAATTTGCGCAGCGAATAGCGCTGCTGGGTCAGTTCATAAAAATCCATATTTTATACCTCGTTTTTTTCTTTTTGGTTATATACAAATTGTCCTAATGCAGGTGCTGTTATAGCATGGCCCGGGGCTGTGCGCAATACCGGAAGAGCCGCGGCTTATTTTAAAACGGGATTACCTTTCGCACAAGCTCGATCACAAACCACGCCATGCCGCTGCCGATCAGCGGGCCGACGGGGTTGCCCTTAAACACTGAAACACCCAGAAAGGTGCCCAGAATAATGCCCACGGTGATGACCATATCAGTTTGCCCCACGATCACGCCCTTGCCGCCCATAATGGCCACGGCAATGCCGCATAAAATGGCGATCCACCCGGCGGGGCTGGTGAACACAGCCCTAAACTGGTCAAGATCATACTTGCCCAGCGCGATGGGGGCCAAAAAGCCGATGGTGATGATCAGAATGCCCCAGCTGATGCCCTTTCCGGCCAAAAGCTGCAGCACACTGGTGGCCTTGAACAGGCGCAGCACAAACACCGCGCCCATAGCATACAAAAGCGTTTTGTTGCCGGTAAGCAGGCTTACCAGGATCATAGCGGAAAAAAACGCATCGATCCAGTGCTCGGTCAAAAATTTCAGAATGCTTTCCATTGTGTGAAAACCTCGATTAGTAGTCGTTTGCAAACCAGTTAGCCATGCCGGGGGCGGCATCGGTCTCTTCACGCTCGGTATCGCGGAAAATTTCGTCCATGCACTGGCTGCGCATAGCATTCAGGTTGGTTTTGCGAATGATGTCGCGTACCTCCAGCACGTTGCCGGGGCTTACCGAAAGCTCGTCTACCCCCAGCGCCAGCAGCGTTTGCACCATACTGAGGTCGCTGGCAAGCTCGCCGCATACGCCCACCCAGATACCGGCGGCGTGGGCACTGTCTACAACCATTTTGATAGCGCGCAGCAGGGCAGGGTGATGCGGGTCGTAAAAGCGGCTCACACCGCTGGCCTGGCGGTCGCACGCAGTGGTGTACTGCAAAAGATCGTTGGTGCCGATGCTGAAAAAATCGCACTCGTGAGCCAGGCGGTCACTGATAAACACGGCGGCCGGGGTTTCGATCATAATGCCCAGGGGCACCTCTTTATCGTAGGGAATGCCCTCCTGCTCCAGCTCGGCCATAACGATCTGGCACATTCTGCGGGCTTCGCGCACCTCCCACACAGCCGTTACAATGGGGAACATGATGGCCAGCTTGCCAAAGGCGCTGGCGCGGTAGATGGCGCGAAGCTGCGTGCGGAATACGCCCGGCCTGGTAAGGCACAGGCGCAGGGCGCGCACGCCCATGGCGGGGTTGGGTTCGGGTTCAATGTTAAAATAACCGGCCTGCTTGTCGGCGCCGATATCCAGCGTGCGGATGATCACCGTATGCCCGCGCATTTGCAGCGCGGCCTCGCGGTAGGCTAAAAACTGCTCTTCCTCACTGGGGTAATCGTTTTGGCGCAGATACAAAAATTCGCTTCGGAAAAGCCCCACGCCGCCGCCGTCGTTTTCTTTTACGGCGGGCAGGTCTTCGGGGGTGGTGATATTGCATACAAGGCTTACGGCGCGGCCGTCCAGCGTAACATTGGGCTTGCCCTTTAAGCGCTCCAGCAACTCGCGGCGGCGAGCCAGCTTTTGCTGCTTCTGCTCCAAGCTTTCGCGCGTGGTGCGGTCAGGGTTTACCACCACAAGGCCGGTTTCACCGTCAATGGCGGCCTCGCGCCCGCGGTTGCGGCGCGTGAGCAGGTCGCCCACCTCCACCACGGCTGGAATCCCGAGACTGCGGGCCAAAATGGCCGTATGGCCCGAGGGCGAGCCCTGCGAGGTAACAAAGCCCAGCACCATGTTTTTGTCCAGCTGAATGGTATCGCTGGGAGTCAGATCATCGGCCACCAGGATCACAGGCACCTCGGTATGCAGTGTGCCGCGAATGCGGCCCAATAAAATATCGTTGAGCCGGCGGGAAATATCGCGCATATCAATGGCGCGGGCTTTCATATAAAGCCCGTCCATATTATTGAACATTTCCTGGTAGTAATTGCTGGCGTTGCACACTGCCATGGAAGCATTGCAGGAATTTTTAAAGATATCCTCGTGGATGCGCTGCTCAAAATCTTCGTCTTCCACCATCATCTGGTGGGTCTCAAACACCAGAGCGGCGGTGTCTCCGCCCTGCAGGCGTGCCTTTTCGGCCAGCGCACCCAGCTGGCTCACGGCCAGATCGCGCGCCACCAGATAGCGCTGCCACTCGGCCAAAGGGTCTTTTGTTTTTTTGTGGCTGATGGGCGCGCTTTCACTTTTATAAAAATACAGCGGGCCAAAAGCCACGCCGGGGGCGGCGCTTTTGCCGTGGATCTGGATCATAAAACGGTTCCCTCTCCCTGCCGGGCGCTATAGCGTATCGAAAAAGCCGAAAAGGCAGATGGCTGCTGCAAATTTTTGCTTTCCGATATATTTAAAAGCCCGGCGCTGTGTATCGCCAAAAAAGGCGAACAGCCCTGCGCCGTTCGCCCGTGTTGTTCGCCTTACAGGATCACAGTTCCTTCTCTAAGAATTCCTTCATAGCGGCAGCGGCCTTTTCTTCGTCGCCGCCCTCAGCGGTTACGGTAATGGTATCGCCGCCCTTTACGCCGAGGCCCATCAGCAGCATCAGCTTGGTAGCCTGCACACTGTGGCCTTGCTTATCAATGGTGATCACCGTACCGGGAAATTCTTTTGCCTTGCGGGAAATACGGCCCGCAGGGCCTGCATGGATCCCAACCGGGTCCTTAACGAGATGGGTGAACTGAAGCATGGTTGGTTGCCTCCCTTTTTACTCGGCGGGCGCACAAAATGCCCGCTGTTCCTATAGAAACAATTATACAGGTTTTGAAACAAAAACACAATTTAAAAAAATCACAAGAATGGCGCGGTTATTTTGTTAAACTATCCTATCTTTACCCGAAATTTTGCTCAAAGCCCGACTGTTTGTGCAGGTTGATTGATTTTAGGGGTGTAATTTGGTATAATAAACAATAATTTTTGTATTATGCAAGCCAAATTGAAGGGGGCGTTTGGAATGCTGATTTCTTGCGGCGGTGCTGTGCCGCAAACAAAAGAGGCGCTGTTTGTAGCGCCGAACGCTATGGTAATCGGCAAGGTAGAGCTGAAAAAGAATGCCAGCGTTTGGTATGGCGCGGTGTTGCGGGGCGATATTGAGCCTATCGTGATCGGGGAAGGCAGCAATGTGCAGGACTGTGCGGTTCTGCACTGCAGCAAAAAATGCCCCATGACCATTGGCCGCAATGTGACCATTGGCCATGCGGCGGTGGTGCACGGCTGCACGGTGGAAGATGATGTGCTGGTGGGCATGCACTCCACGCTGCTCAACGGCTGCGTGATCGGCAAAGGCAGCATTGTGGCGGCTGGGGCCGTGGTGCCCGAGGGCATGATCGTGCCGCCGGGCAGCATGGTGATGGGCGTGCCGGCCCATGTGCGCGGCCCGCTGAACGAAAAGCAGAAGCATATGGCGGCCGATGGGGCCGAGGAATACCGTGAGCTGGCGCGCCTGCACGCCGCTTCGGCACAGGAGGAAAAAGCATGAACAACGAACAAGGCACATCTTCGCTGCGCCGCAAAGACGGCTCGCTCATTTATACCAAGGGCGATTTTATCCGCGCTGAGGCCGCGGCCCTGATCGGCGCGCTGGCGCTGTATCTGGTATTGTTTCCGCTTTTAAACGCCAACGGCCTGATGAACGGCGGCTTGATGAGCGCCACATTTCTTTTGTGCGTGGCCTTTATGCACTTTGCCGTGGGCGTGGTGGTTACCAACCGCGCGGTAAAGCGCTCGGTCGAGATCATCTCGCAGCTGCACGGCGGCCTGGATATGAAGGCCCGGCGGCATATGCGCCGCGAGGCAGCGCTGGTAAAGGGCTATAGCACCACCAGCGGCCTTTTGAAGTGCGTAAAAGAAGACCATTTAGACCTGCCCGGCAACGAGACCTATGAGGCCCTGCTGGCCGAAACGGCCCTTTTAGAAAAGAACCGCTTGTATTACTGGGTGGCGCTGCCGCTGATTCTGCTGCTGCCCACGGCTTTCTTTCTGGCACAGTAACCTTATATATAAAAAAGCTCCCCGGCACGGCTGTGCCGGGGAGCTTTGCGTAAAAATACGGTTTATCCGCGTGTACCCACTACCGAGCTGTCGTGGCTCCAGCCCTGCAAAAGGGTAGGGGTCAGCCCCTCGCGCAGGCCGTTTTGCTTATACTGCTCCCAGTCGGCCTTGGCGGCCGCCGTGCGAATGGCAGTGCCGTCTATAAACTCCTCGCCGTAGGGGTTGGCCGGGTCGGGGTCGGTAGGGTCCCACCCGCGGCGGTCTTCATCGCTGGGGTCGATGGTCAGGGTATCCGGTTTGCCCAGGGGGCCGGGGTCGCTTTCATTATCGTAGATCACCACTGGCGTGCCCAGCTTGCACTCGTCAAAGATCCATTTTACATCGGCTACGGCCAGGCGGATGCAGCCCAATGAGGCAGGCGTGCCCAGCTTATTGAATTCGTCGTATTCCAAATCGTCTTTATGCTGGGTGTAGTAGGGCACCGAGTGGAACAGATAGGCATCCCAGATGCGAGTAGAATACTGCCCGTATACATTGCCTGCTAATAAACGCCATGGATACTGCACGGGCGTATTAAAAATGCCGGTGGGGGTATCGCTGCCGCCGCTGCACACCATGGCCGCATAGGGCTGGGTATACTGGCCGGTGCCATCGTCTACATACACAGTCACGCAGCTGGCCGCGCGGTTCACGCAGAGAAAATACGGATAATTTTCCTGCACGGTGAGATCCAGCGATTCAAAGCCGCTCTGTGTTTTGAGCCACGCCATAAAATCCTTGCCGTTCTGGCTCCACTGGGCTTCCTGCGCTTCTGCTTCGGTCTGCTGTGCGGTCAGCTGGTCGGCTTCGGGGGTGCTGGAAGCATCGCTCTGTGCAAAGCTGCTGGCAACGGTTTCGCTCTGGCTTTGCGCCGGGGTGCTGCTGGTGCTACTGCCTGTAACAGCTTTGAAAATGGTTCTGCCCAGCCAGAAAATAAGCCCCAGCAGCACCAGGCAGCACATGGCAAACAGCAGCCGTGCAATCAGAATCTGGCGGCGCCGCTTGGGGGAACGGCGCTTTGCATGATAGGTAGGCATATGAAAATGCTCCTTTCAAAAAATCCCACTAAGATGGCTTTATTATAGCCCGCTGTGCGGCGGGGTGTCAATGTACATAGCTTTTTCACACCGAAATGTGTATAATAAAGGCATTCCAGTCTTTAACGAGGTACAAGCGGCAATGGGTGACGAGCAAATTATTCTTAAAGAGATCTTCGGCTACGATTCTTTTCGCCCCGGCCAGGGCGAGCTGGTGGATGCCATTCTATCTGGGCGTGATGTGCTGGGCATCATGCCTACCGGGGCGGGAAAGTCGATCTGCTACCAGGTGCCCGCGCTATGCATGAACGGCATCACGCTTGTGGTATCGCCGCTCATCTCGCTGATGAAAGACCAGGTAGAAAGCCTTGTGCAGGCGGGGGTGGCGGCCGCTTACTTAAACAGCTCGCTCACCCCGGGCCAGCAGCGCACCGTGCTGGCCCGCGCGGCCGAGGGGCGCTATAAAATTATGTATGTAGCGCCCGAACGGCTCAACACCGAAAGCTTTCTGCACTGGGCCTGCGGCGCGCCCATCGATATGCTCACGGTGGATGAAGCGCACTGCATCAGCCAGTGGGGCAAGGATTTCCGCCCTGGCTACCTGGGCATTGCCGATTTTCTGCACGCCCTGCCCGAGCGCCCGCTCGTAAGCGCTTTTACTGCCACCGCTACCGACCGTGTGCGGCAGGATATTGTTTCGGCGCTGGAACTGCGCGACCCGAAGGTGCTGGTGACGGGCTTTGACCGGCCAAACCTGTATTTTGAGGTGCAGCACCCCAGGCATAAGGATTTTGCGCTGCTGCAGGCGGTGCAGGCGCAGGGGGAGCGCAGCGGCATCGTATACTGTGCCACCCGCAAGGCCGTAGAGCAGGTGTGCGCGCTGCTGAACGAAAAAGGCATTCCGGCAGGGCGCTACCATGCGGGGCTCGAGCAGGCCGAACGCCAGCTGAACCAGGACGATTTTTTGTTTGACCGCGTAAAAGTGATGGTGGCTACCAACGCATTCGGCATGGGCATCGACAAATCGAATGTGGGCTATGTAATCCATTACAATATGCCCAAGGACCTGGAAAGCTATTACCAGGAGGCTGGGCGTGCCGGGCGTGACGGCTCGCCTGCCAGCTGCATTTTGCTTTACAGCAAGCAGGATGTGCGGATCCAGCAAATGCTCATTGACCGCAGCGAAGAGGAAATGACCGAGCAGGACCCGGAGCTGCGCCGCCGACTGATCGAGCGCAGCCAGGAGCGCCTGCGCCAGATGACCTTTTATTGCACGGGAAAAACCTGCCTGCGTGCCCGCATGCTGCGTTATTTTGGTGAAACAGCCCTGGAAAACTGCGGAAATTGCAGCATTTGCCTGGGCAAGACCGAAGAACTCGAGGAGTCTTGGGAGAAGGAAACTCTTTCGGCGGAAAAACGCAGCCGCCGCACCCGCAGCAACCATGCGGAAAATGCTGACCGCCCCCAGTGGGAGGGCGACCCGGCCCTGCTGGCTAGGCTGAAGGCCCTGCGCATGGAGCTGGCGGCCGAAAAAAAGGTGCCCGCCTATGTGGTGTTCTCCGATGCTACGCTGGCCAGTATGGCGCAGCTGCAGCCCACGGAAGAAAGCGCCTTTTTAGAGGTAAAGGGTGTGGGTGCGGCCAAAGTCGCCCAGTATGCGGAGCCGTTTACCGAGTGCATCCGGGAATACTTAAAAGAAAAGGGCGGCGATACCCTGCCGCGCTTTGCGAGCCGCAGCACCATAGCGGCTGCGCAGCCGCCCAAGGCAAAACCGGCGGCAGAAAAACCGCAGCCGCCGGAGGCAGAGCTTTTGCGCAGGCTGCAAAATGAGGCCCAAAACGACTGGCCGCTGACCCAAATGGCCAAGACCCATGCCCAGAGCCTGGAAGCACTCTGCCAGCTGCTGGCAAAAATAGAATGGAAACCGTAAATTTTACAGCAAAGAAAAAGCGTATGCCGTGCCACAAAAACACAGCATACGCTTTTTACTTAGCTTATATACATCAGCCGTTATAGCAGATCGCAGCGCGGATCTTTTCGGCGGTGGCCTCATCGGTCATGCGCTTTACCAGCTCAAGCGCAAACGGGATCGCTGCGCCGAGGCCCTGGCCGGTGATGATGTTGCCGTCGATCGTAACGCCCTCATGCGTTACCTCGGCACCTGCCAACTGCTGCTCAAACAGCGGGTGGCTGGTGGCGCGCTTGCCCTGCAGCAGGCCCAAAGCGCCCAGTACGCTGGGGGCGGCGCAGATGGCAGCTACCCATTTATCCGGGTCGGCGGCAAAGGCCTTGCACTGGGCGGCCACTGCCTTGCTGCCGACCAGATGGCTGGTGCCAGGCATGCCGCCAGGAAGAATGATCATATCCACATCCGAAAAGTTTATATCCTCTGCCAGGGCATCGGCCATAAGGCAAACGCTGTGCGAAGAAGTGACCTGGCGCTGGCGGCTGATGCTGGCTGTGGTAACAGCGCAGCCCGCGCGGCGCAGAAGATCTACGGCCAAAAGGCCCTCGCACTCTTCAAAACCATCGGCTAAAAACACAACTGCTTTACTCATAAAAACCTCCCCGACTCTTCCGGAGTCTTATTTTTCTAAAAATTTTAGATATCCCCCTTATCATACACCCTTTTTTACAAAATTTAAAGAAGGCAAAGGGTCAAGTTTGTGCAAAAATTTTGAAAAAAGCCTTGCTGTCTTGACAGGTGTATAGTATAATGGCAGAGCACCCGGCAATGGCCGGGGCTTTTGTCTGCCAAGATCGGCCATGGATTCGGCGGATCGGTGAGAGAGGAATATCGAATATGGAAAAAATAAAGGCGCTTTTTAAAAAGAAAAATGTTGAGATCAGCGCCAAGCGCTATCTGGTAGATGCCCTGGGCGCTATGGCGCAGGGCCTTTTTGCCAGCCTGCTGATCGGCACTATTGTAAGCACGCTGGGCCGCCAGCTGAACATTGAGTATCTTACCACGCTGGGCAGCTATGCCAGCGCTGTGGCAGGCCCTGCCATGGCCGTGAGCATTGGCTGGGCGCTGCAGTGCCCGCCGCTGGTGCTGTTCAGCCTGGTGGCAGTGGGCAACGCGGCCAATACGCTGGGCGGCGCAGGCGGCCCCTTGGCCGTGCTGGTAATCACAGTGATCGCTGCCGAATGCGGCAAGCTCATCAGCAAAGAGACCCGCGTGGATATTCTGGCTACCCCGGGCGTGACCATTTTTGTGGGCGTTGGCCTGGCTGAGCTCATTGCCCCGGGCATTGGCGCAGCGGCCAGCAGCGTGGGCCAGGTCATCATGTGGGCCACCGAGCTGCAGCCTCTGCTGATGGGCATTCTGGTTTCGGTGCTGGTGGGCATGGCGCTGACCCTGCCCATTTCCAGCGCGGCTATCTGCGCTGCACTGGGCCTTACCGGCCTTGCGGGCGGCGCTGCCGTGGCGGGCTGCTGCGCCCAGATGGTGGGCTTTGCCGTGATGAGCTATAAAGAAAACGGTGTGGGCGGTCTGATCAGCCAGGGCATCGGCACCAGTATGCTGCAAATGGGCAACATCGTAAAGAACCCACGCATCTGGATTGCCCCCACGCTGGCAAGCGCCATCACCGGCCCCATTGCCACTTGTGTGTTCCATATGACCATGAATGGCACGGCGGTTTCCAGCGGTATGGGCACCTGCGGTCTGGTGGGCCAGATCGGCGTTTACACCGGCTGGATGGCCGAGATTGAGGCAGGCACCCGCACCGCCATTACAGGCTTTGACTGGCTGGGCCTGATTTTGATCTGCTTTGTGCTGCCTGCCGTGCTGAGCACACTGTTCTGCGAGATCGAGCGCAAAATGGGCTGGGTAAAAGACGGCGATTTGAAGCTGGATTGATCCTGTACTGTAAACAAAGAAAAACGCGGTATGCTTTTGGGGGCATACCGCGTTTTTTGCATAGCCTGCGCAGGGCAGAAAATAAAAATTATTCCAGATCCAGCACCATCTGGGTAAACAGGGCACTGCCGCGCCACAGAATATCGGCGGGGGTAGCCAGATGGCAGCTGTGCAAAGGCCAGACCTCCTTGCCGGGTTCGTCCACACCCAGCCAGGCAAAGCTGCCAGGGGCCTCCTGCAGATAGAACGAAAAATCCTCGGCCGTCATGGCGGGGCCGGGCACGCGCACGGCCTTGTCTGAGCCAAACAGCCCGGCGGCGGTGTGCAGCAGATAATCAGCCATGGCAGAATCGTTCTGCACGGCGTTATAGCCCATCTCGTAGTTGATCACGCATTCGCAGCCCATGGCTTCAGCCACGCTGTTGGCAATGCAGGTGATGCGCTTGCGGCACAAAAGGCGCACCGCAGGGTCGAAGGTGCGGCAGGTGCCTTCCAGCTCGCAGCTTTCGGCCACGATGTTATAGCGGGTGCCGCCCTGAATGCGGCCAATGGTGATCACGGCCGATTTCATGGGGTCTACATTGCGCGAAACGATGCTTTGCAGCGCTGTTACCACCTGCGCACCGGCCACAGCGGCATCGCAGCCGAGGTGCGGCATAGCGCCGTGACTCGATTCGCCCTGAATGGTGATCGTAAAATGATCGCTGGCAGCCATCAGCGCACCCGCACGGGTGCCGAAAGAGCCCATGGGCAGGCCGGGCCACACATGCAGGCCGAATACGGCATCTACATCTTTCATGGCGCCGGCGGCAATCATGCCCTTGGCACCGCCGTGGGGGGCAAGCTCCTCGGAGGGCTGAAAGATCAGTCGCACGCTGCCGTGAATCTTTTCCTGATTTTCGGCCAGCAGCTTGGCCGCACCCAGCAGCATGGTCATATGGTTGTCATGCCCGCAGGCGTGCATCAGCCCGGGGTTGCGGCTGGCATAAGGCAGGCCGGATTCCTCGGTGATCTGCAGCGCATCCATATCGGCGCGCAGCGCTACGCGCTTGCCGGGCTGCCCGCCCTCCAGATCGGCCAGAATGCCATAGCCATACACATTGGGGCGAACCGACCAGTGGCCGATCTTTTTCAGCTCGCGCAGCACGCGGGCGCTGGTTTCCTTTTCGCCGCGGGAAGGCTCCGGGTTTTCGTGAAACTCGCGCTGCAGTTCGGATAAATAGGGCTGAAGCGCCTGTGCCTGTTCGATAACGGTCATAAAAATCCCTCCTTATCGGGTTATTTTCTTTCCTATATTTATATATCGGCTGCCTTCCGCAGGGCATCAGCCAAAGGCGGAAAACAGACTGCTTACAATTTACCGGCGGCTTCGGGGCAGAGTGCTTGCAAAAGCCCTCGGCAGCCCGCGTTTACATCAAACCAAGCAGCTGAAAAATCGCCGGTGTACCAGGGGTCGGCCACTTCTCCCGGGTGGGCGGTGTAATCCAGCAAAAGATGCAGCTTGTTTTCAGGATCTTCACCGAAAAAGCGCTGCATATTGCGCAGTTTGGCATAGTCCATACCGAT
>CAVGKH010000019.1:2881-18517 GCA_963629755.1 Gemmiger sp. | reverse complement strand
CTACGGCGCGGCTATGGCACTGCGCCCGGACGACCGCTCGATCGTGGCTGATCTGAACTGGGATGCCTTTGATGACGATGACTGGATGTGCACCCGCACCCGCTGCTTTGACGAACCGCTTTCAATTTATGAGGTACATGCCGGAAGCTGGCGGCAAAAGCCGGGCGGCAGCTGGTATACATACGAAGAGCTGGGCGAGCTTCTGCCCGCCTTTTGCAAAAAGCACGGCTACACCCACATTGAGCTGATGCCGCTTGCCGAGCACCCGTTTGACGGCAGCTGGGGCTACCAGACCACCGGATTTTTTGCGCCCACCAGCCGCTACGGTACCCCGGACGGGCTGTGCCGCTTTGTAAATGCCTGCCATAAGGCCGGGCTGGGCGTGATCTTTGATTTTGTACCCGTGCATTTTGCGCTGGATTCTTACGGCCTGCGCCATTTAGACGGCACGGCGCTGTATGAATACCCGCACGAGGATGTAGGCCTGAGCGAATGGGGCAGCTGCAATTTTATGCACAGCCGCCCCGAGGTACGCAGTTTTCTGCAAAGCTGCGCCAACTTTTGGCTGCGGCACTACCATGCCGACGGCCTGCGCGTGGATGCCGTAAGCCGCCTTTTATATTGGCAGGGAGACCCGGCCCGCGGTGTGAACGGCGATGCCGTAACCTTTATCCGCAATATGAACGCCGGGCTGCACATGCTGCACCCAACGGCGATCCTGATTGCGGAGGACAGCTCGAACTATCCCGGTGTTACCCGCCCCGTAGAGCAGGGCGGGCTGGGCTTTGATTACAAGTGGGACCTTGGCTGGATGAACGACACCCTGGATTTCTTTAAAAAAACGCCTGCCCAGCGCCGTGAAAATCTGAACAAACTCACCTTCAGCATGATGTATTACCCGCAGGAGCGCTATCTTTTGCCGTTTTCGCACGATGAAAATGTGCACGGCAAGGCCACGATCTTACAAAAGATGTGGGGCGGCTATGAAAACAAGTTTCCCCAGGGGCGCATGCTGTATGTTTACATGATGGTGCACCCCGGCAAAAAGCTGGATTTTATGGGCAACGAATTCGGCCAGCTGCGCGAATGGGACGAATCGCGCGCGCAGGACTGGGAGCTGCTGCGCTTTCCGGTGCACGATGCCTTTTTGGCGTTTCGCATCAAACTGCAAAAGCTGTATTTAAAGCTGGACTGCTTTTGGCAGCGTGACTACCTGCCGGACGGCTTTGCCTGGGTAGACTGCGAGCACGCGCAAAAGGGTGTGTTTGCGCTTTCGCGCACCGGCGAAACCAGCCGGGTGCTGGCGGTATTTAATTTTATTGATCAGCCTGTGCGCCACCACACGCTGCCTGCCGCCGGTAAGCTTACGCTGCTGTTGGATACCGACTGGACAGAATTCGGCGGCGCTGCCCCGCGCCCGCCCAAAAAGACCGTGCGAAAGCCCAAGACTCACTTTGCGCCCGATCTTGCCCCCTACAGCGCCCAGTTGTGGCTATGGGAAGAAAGCTGAAAAAAGAGCTGCCAGTGCCTTATTTAAGCGGTACTGGCAGCTCTTTTTATTTGCAAAATATCATGCATCCGTGCACATCATTGTGACCGAAGCGTTCGCAAGCAGCTTTTTATCATCGCTGCAAACCTCTACCTGCGCGATCACTGTTTTACGGCCCCGCTTTACAATGCTGGACTGTGCAATGATGCGCCCCAACTGGATATTGGAAATAAAATTCACATAGCTGTTTTGCGTTACATAATGCCTGCCGTCCGCCATGGCCACCTGGCTGGCCGCTACATCGATCAGGGCTGCCAGCAGCCCGCCATGCACATAACCTGCGGCATTGAAGCTTTCCTGTGTCAGATTCACAAAAACCACAGCATGCTCCGGCGTGACCGAGTGAATATGAATATTATTGTGTGATAAAAAAGGATTGCTCTTTTCGTATCGTCTAAAATCTTCCGGTGTGCGCAAAATCATATGCAGCCTCCTGTTTTTTGCAGCAAAACAAGCGAATCATCGCTTTTAATCTTACTTTATTATAAAGAAAAGCACCGGATTTGTAAAACAGTCTTTTTTGTTCTGTTCTACAAATTAAATTTGTTGTTTTATTTTATTACTACAAAAACAGAGCTCACCGCAAAAGCAGTGAGCCCTAAAAAACAGAAAGCTATTAAAATTTTTTATCTGCTTTATTTTTCGATCTTAGAAAGCAGAATGCGGTCATTATCCAGCTGCTTGCCTGCGCCCACGGCAAAGCGCTGCAAAAGGTCGTCTACCGTCATACCGGCACGCTCTTCGCCCTTGATATCCAGTACGATGCGGCCGGAATCCATCATCAGCGTGCGGTTGCCAAGCTCAAGCGCCTGATGCATGTTATGCGTGACCATCAGGCAGGTGATGTTGTTTTCGGCTACGATCTTTTTGGTAAGCTCCAGCACCTTTTCGGCCGTGCCGGGGTCAAGCGCGGCGGTGTGCTCATCGAGCAGCAGCAGCTTGGGCGTGACCAGCGTTGCCATAAGCAGTGTAAGCGCCTGGCGCTGGCCGCCCGAAAGCAGGCCCACAGGCTGCTTCATGCGGTCTTCCAGGCCCATGTGCAAAAGGCTCAGCTGCTCGCGAAAGCGCTCTTTCTCTTTTTTATTGATGCGGCTGAAATAGGCTCGCTGGTGCGTGCTGGCGCGCAGATAGGCCAGCGCCAGATTTTCCTCAATGGTCATGTTAGGCGCTGTGCCACGCAAGGGGTCTTGAAACAGGCGGCCGATGCTTTTGCTGCGCTTATGGTCGGGCAAAAAAGTAATATCCTGCCCGTCCAGCTCGATATAGCCGGTATCCGGGATAAAGCTGCCCGCAATGGCGTTGAACAGTGTGGATTTACCCGCTCCGTTGCTGCCCACGATAGTGGCAAAATCGCCCTTTTGCATGTGCAGGTCAATGCCCTGCAGCGCCTTTTTTTCGTTCACGGTGCCGGGGTTGAATGTTTTGGTCACACCCTCGATCTTTAACATGTTACATTCTCCCCTTTCTGGCCGCCTTGGCCTGCATTTTCTGCTTTTGCAGAGCGATGATCTGCTTTACACTGGGGCTGGCGATTGCTATCGCCACAATAAGTGCCGAAACCAGCTTTAAGCAGTTGGCATTCATATTCAGGCGCAGTGCCAGTGCAATGATAAAGCGGTACAGCGCACTGCCCAGCAGCACGCCGATGATGCGCCGCCCCACGCTGCCGCGGCCGCCTACCAATGTTTGGCCGATGATCAGGCTGGCCAGCGCAATGGTGACCATGCCGGTGCCGATGTTGATATCGCAGCTTTTCTGATACTGGCTCTGCAGGCCGCCTGCAAGGCCCGTAAGGGCATTGGCCAGGCATAGGCCCACCGTGATGGTAAGTGCAGGGCTGATGCTGGAAGCGCGCACCATATCGGCGTTGTCGCCCGTAGCACGCACCGAAAGGCCCAGCCGGGTGCCCATGAACCATTTAATGAACAGTGCCGCCAGAATGGCAATGCCGCCCAACACCACAAGCTTATACCAGTCGCCTACTACCGGGCGCAGATACTGTTTGCCCAAATCAAAGATCGTAGTGGCTTTGTTCATATTTACATTGCTGGCAAAGCCGCCCTTGCTGCCCAGGCCCATGACCGCCAAGTTCACGGTGTAAAGCCCGGTATTGATGATAATGCCCGCCAGGATGCTCTGCACATTCAGCCTTGTTTGCAAAAAGGCATTGATGAGGCCCGACAGTGCGCCGATAAGCATCGCTGCCAGCAGTGAAAGAAACGGGTGGCCCATCAGCACCACCTGGGCGCACAGCGCGCAGCCCAGGGTAAAGGTGCCATCGGTCGCCAGATCGCACAGGTTCAGCGTGGTAAAGCTCACATACAGCGCCAGAGTGACAAGCGCCAGAATGCAGCCTTGCTCGAGCGCCGTTTGAAGCATGGATATGCTGATGAGTGAAGTCATAACATCCTCCGGGTAGGGCAGAGGGCCGGCCGAACCTGGCCAGCCCTTTGCGTGTGGTTTTATATCTTTGTTATATTAGAATTCCGTGCCGGTTGCAAGGCCCTCAACTTCGGTGCACAGGGGCTCGAACGTTTTGGAAACCTCGTCAAAATCAAGGCCCAGTGCTGCGCACACATCGGTGTTGATGGAAGCCTTGCCGTTATCGAAGAAAGCAACAGGAAGTTCGGCAGGGTTTGCGCCGCCGAGCAGAATGTCTTCAGCCAATTTGGCGGTCTCAGTACCCAGGTTTGCGTAGTCCACGCCGTAGCCGCAGAATGCGCCGACCAGTGCGAAGGAATCGGCACCGGCAAAGTGCTGCACGCCTGCTTCCTCAAAAATCGTGTAGATGCTGGGCTCGGCCACCATCACGGTATTGTCGGTGGGGGTAAATACCACCTGCACGCCGTCATCGCACAGAGCCTGAGCAGCCAGAGCCAGGTCATCGGTGGTGGTGCCGGTCTTGGCCTCGTATTCAATGCCCATCTCGGTCAGGCAGGCTTCGGCATCCGCAATGGCCTGGGTGCTGGAATCCTGGCTGGCATCATACAGAAGGCCGATCTTAGTTACATCCGGGTTCAGCGCTTCGATCAGCTTGAACACATTGGCGGTATCCAATGCATCCGAAGAGCCGGTAATGTTGGCACCGGGCGCATCCACATCGGCCACAAGGCCCGCGCCCACAGGATCAGACACAGCGGCGAATACCACGGGGATCTGATTTTCTTCGGTGAGGTTCTGCACGACCATGGCCGTAGGGGTTGCAATGGGAATGATCAAGTCTACGCCGTTTTCGATCATCTGGTTGGCGATGGTGGTAATGGTAGACTGGTCTGCCTGGGCGTTGTAGCTATCGTAAGCAATGCCGCTTGCGGCCAGCTCTTCTTCAATGGCGGCCTGGATCTGGTTCAGGCTGGCATCGTCTACATAGTTGATGATACCCACCTTAAAGCCGGAGCTTTCCGGCTGGGAGGCCACAGCGCTGGAAGCGGGCACAGACTCTACAGAACTGCTGGAAGATGCGGCGGAAGAACCACAGGCAGTGAGCGAAACAGCCATCATAGCGGCCACAGCGGATGCAATCGTTTTTTTCATAATACTTTCTCCTTTGGGCATTGCCCTTTTTTGCGGGGCGGGCTTTTTGCTTACTGTTTGGATAAAACAAAAAGCCCTGCCCCTGTGTAATACATACACAAGGACAGGACTGAAAAAATTCAATCTTGCGGTGCCACCTTGCTTGCTGCCCTGCACCCTCTATGTGCAGCCGCAGCCCCTCACGGGAGCCAACACTCCCCTTTTCTGTAACGGGAATTCCCGTCGGGCCATACTCGGCATTCGCCTTTCCACCCGCCCTCGACAGTCCATTGTACCTATCCGCTTACTGCCCGTTTCCAGCTGCCCGGGCTCTCTGTGAGTGCGCTAAAGGTTTTATCTCTGCCTCATCGGTTTAGCTACATTATACGCTTTAAACCGGTAAAGTCAATAGGTATTTTCGTTACAAAAAAGTTACAGCAAAATTTTGTATAAAATTATTTTTGGCTTTCCAGATATGCTCCCGGGCCGCTTTCGTACAGATCACTGCCTGCGGGGTCCAGCAGAACGGTCAGAGGCATATTTTCCACCACCAGGCGGCGCACTGCCTCGCAGCCCAGCTCGGGCCAGGCGATGACTTCCAGCTCTTTTACGCTGCCTGCCATCAAAGCTCCTGCACCGCCGATGGCAGCCAGATACACAGCGCCATTACGCACTACGGCATCTTTTACGGCCTGGCTGCGTTTGCCCTTGCCGATCATGCAGGCAAGACCCAAATCGAGCAGGCGCGGGGTAAAGGCATCCATGCGGCCTGCGGTCGTGGGGCCTGCCGCACCGATCACGGTGCCGGGGCGCTCGGGCGTGGGGCCTACATAATAAATAGCAGCGCCTTTCAGGTCAAACGGCAGTGCCTTGCCCTCGTCCAGAAGTTCGGCCATGCGGCCGTGCGCAGCATCGCGGGCGGTATACACCACACCCGAAAGCAGCACGGTATCGCCCGCACGCAACGGGGCAAGCATTTCACGCGTGAGGGGTGTTGTCAGTTTATATTCCATAAATTTTCCCCCCTATCACAATTTAGCCGAAGCGCGGCGCGTTACATGGCAGCTCATGTTGACCGCCACGGGCAGGCTGGCCACATGGGTAGCCGCTTTTTCAATGCTCACGCCCAGGCAGGTGGTTTTGCCTCCAAATCCCTGCGGCCCAATGCCCATGGCATTGATCTCTTCGAGCAGTTCGCGCTCAAGATTGGCATAATAAGGGTCAGCGTTGGGCTCATCCAGCGGGCGCAGCAGCGCTTTTTTGGCCAGATACGCGCACTTATCAAAGCTGCCGCCGATGCCTACACCCAGCACGATGGGCGGGCAGGGATTGCTGCCTGCCTGGCGCACGGTTTCCAAGATAAAATTCTTCACGCCCTGCACGCCGTCGGCGGGCTTGAGCATGGCCAGGCGCGACATATTCTCGCTGCCTGCGCCCTTGGGGGCCACTGTGATATGCATTTCATCGCCGGGCACCAAGTGTACGGTGATGAATGCCGGGGTGTTATCATCGGTATTGCAGCGCTTGAGCGGATCACCGGTAATGCTCTTGCGCAGGTACCCTTCGCCGTAGCCGCGGCGCACGCCCTCGTTGATGGCCTTTTCCAAATTGCCTTCAATATGTACTTCCTGCCCGAGTTCTACGAATACGCAGGCCATGCCGGTATCCTGGCAGATGGGCAGGTCTTTTTCGGCTGCTACCACCAAATTCTTCTGCAAAAGCCCCAGCGTGGTTTTTGCCAAGGGCCATGGTTCGCTGGCTTCTGCCTTATCCAGCGCCGCTTTCACATCGGCAGGCAGTTGGGTATTGGCCTGAATGCACAGCGTTGCCACGGTATCCGCAATGCGGGAAGCTTCAATGTTTCTCATGGTGCACTCCCCGCTTTCTTACAGGCGGGCTACGCCGGTATCGCGGGCAGCCTGCGCCACAGCGGCGGCAATGCGGTCAACCACGCGCGGGTCAAAGGCTTCGGGAATAATGTAGTCCTCGTTCAGTTCTTCATCGGTGATGATTCCCGCCAGCGCTTTTACGGCGGCCAGCTTCATCTGAGGGTTGATGTCACGCGCGCGCACCGACAGGGCGCCCTTGAACACACCCGGGAATGCCAGCACATTGTTGATCTGGTTGGGGAAGTCGCTGCGGCCCGTGCCGATCACGCGCACACCGGCAGCCTTTGCCACATCGGGCATGACTTCGGGGTTGGGGTTGGCCATGGCGAACACGATGGCATCCTTGTTCATGGTCTTGATCATTTCCGGCGTGAGTACATTGGCTACGCTGGTGCCGATAAACACATCGGCCCCCTTCACGGCATCGGCTAGAGTGCCGGTCAAATGGCGGGGGTTGGTCACGCCGGCAAGCCACTCCTTGTGGTCGGCCAAACCCGCTGGGCGGCCCGGGTACAGGATGCCGTGCTCGTCCACCGCGGTAATATCCGCAGCGCCTGCGGTCTGCAGCATCTTGATGATGGCCGTGCCCGCCGCGCCGGGGCCATTGTGAACGATCTTCACATCCTTCAGATCTTTGCCAACCACCTTGAGGGCGTTCAGCAAAGCAGCCGTTACGATGATGGCCGTGCCGTGCTGGTCATCGTGGAACACGGGAATATCCAGCTTTTCTTCCAGGCGGCGCTCGATCTCAAAGCATTCGGGGCTGCGGATATCCTCCAGGTTGATGCCGCCAAACTGCGGGGCGATCATTTCCACCGTGCGGATCACCTCTTCGGGGTCTTCACTGTCCAGGCAGATGGGGAACGCTTCCACACCGCCGAACTCCTTGAACAGAACGCACTTGCCCTCCATTACGGGCAGGCCAGCAGCCGCGCCAATGTTGCCCAGGCCCAGCACTGCCGTGCCGTTTGTGACTACGGCGACCATGTTGCTCTTAAAGGTATATTTATACACATCCTCTGGGTTGGCGGCAATGCGGCGGCATGGCTCAGCCACGCCGGGCGTATAGGCTGTGGAAAGTTCATCGCGGTTTTTCACGGCGACCTTGCTCACCATGCCAACCTTGCCATGATTTTTTTCGTGCAGTTCCAGTGCTGCCTGATTGAAATCCATAGTTATTCCCTCGCTTTTTAGGCGGGCGCTCAGCGCGGCCCGCGGCCTTTACCGCCCGAAAGCAAAATAAGAGCACCTTTTCTGCATTTCAGCGGTATACTATCCTATGATAACGATTATAGCAAAGGCTTTGGGGTTTTGCACGGTTTTTTCGCGGCAAAATCACTTTTATTGAAAATAAGGTATCAAAAACATGAAAATTTTATAGAACTTGTGCCAAAATCTTATTTTTCGTGTATAATAGAAATGTTGCCACCTTGGCGGCGCTTTATTTTATAAGAACTTTGTAGGGAGGTACCCCCGTGAAAAAAATGTTTGCCCGCACTGCCGCGGCTGCTGTGTGCGCCGGTTTTGCGCTCAGCCTGGCCGGCTGCAGTAATTCTGCCAGCTCTGCCGCCGCTTCTTCCGAAGCTGCCTCTTCTGAGGCTGCCAGCTCTGAGGCTTCTTCCGCCCCGGTCGATTCTGACCCTCTGGCACAGAAAGCCGCCGATTTTACTTACAGCGGTGCGCTGGATGAAAACGGCTTCTTTACCGGCGTGCATGCGCTGGACTATGTGACCCTGCCCGAAGACTATAAGGCACTGAAGATCAGCACCTCGGATGTGGAAGTGACCGATGACGAGCTGCAGACCAATATGGACTATATTCTGAGCCAGTTTGCCACCACTGAACAGGATAAAGACAGTGAGATCCAGGACGGCGACCAGGTAAATATCGACTATGTCGGCACCGTGGGCGGTATTGAGTTTACCGGCGGCAACACCAACGGCCAGGGCACTACCGTAACGGCCGGCTCTAACAACTATATTGATGATTTTCTCACCCAGATCATCGGCCATAAGCCCGGTGAGACCTTTGATGTGGTAGTTACTTTCCCCGAGGGATATAACGACAGCACCGATGCCGACGGCAACACGCTGAAGCTGGCCGGGCAGGAGGCTGTGTTCTCGGTGACCGTGAATTACATTGAAAAGAGCATTTCTCCCGAACTGACCGACGATTTTGTGGCCGAAAACATTGACCCGCAGTACGGCTCTACCGTGGAGGAATTCCAGGCTACCGTGCGCAAAGACATCTACGATGCCAATGTGGAGAAGTACGTGACCAACTACCTCACCGAAAATGCAGTTTATGCAGATGAGCTGCCCGAGGCGGTGGCCGAATACAGCAGCATGATCGTGCTGAACTACTATTACAATTATGCCGTCGCCCAGAAGGTGACCCTGACCCAGTTTATTCAGGATAACATGGATGCCGACAGCATTCAGGATCTTCTGGACCAGAACGAGGATGCCATCAATTCGCAGGCCAAGCGCTTTTTGCTGTATCAGGCACTGGCCGAAGACCAGGGTCTGACCTGCACCGATGAAGATGTGACCAACTACTTCAACGATCTGGGCACCACCGATTATTCCGATTACGAAAGCTACTACGGCAGCAATTACCTGCACATGAACGCCATTGGCGATAAGGCCGTGAACAACATTCTGGCCAATGTGACCGTAGCATAATTTATCTATATAAAGCAGCACTGTGCAGAATGCCGGTGCATAAGCATTTTCTGCTTATGCACCGGCATTTATTTTTTGCTGCTTTAACACAGCTCTGCCTGCACCAAATGCACGCCGGGTATGCCATTACTCTCGTAGGTTTCAAAACGGCCGATCACGGTGATTTCTTCGCCCAGCGGCGGGTAATCTTCCGGGTAGCGGTGCTCTTCGCTTAAAACGAACTCGATGCCCTGTGTGCAGCAGGCCGTGGCATCCGCGATCACGCAGGCATAGGCTGCCGGCTCCTGCGAAACCACGCCGTCTATCACCATCTGCAAAACGCCGAAAGCACCTTTCATTTTCACGGTTTTTCCCACATAGCTGTCCGTATTTTCATACAGCATATTGTAAACTTCCAAATATACCATCGTGCTGCTGAGCACGGTCAGGTCTACCTCCACGGCAGGTTCTGTATCTGCCTGCGGGGCCTGCGAAGGCAGCGGCGCAGAGTTGCTTGCGGGCTCGGGTGTAGGTGCGGCAGCCGAAGCCTGCACCGACGAGGCGGGCTGTTTGGGCTGCACCGCCGGGGCCTGCCCGCAGGCGCAAAGCAGCGCCAACAGCAGGCTAAAAGCTAAACAGATTGGGCGTTTCACGCTGCCATTCCCCCTTTCAGGCGGCCGACTGCCGAAAAGCACACAAACGCGGCGATATCCACAGCTACGATCGTAGAGCCTACGGGCGTTCCCACCAAAATAGAAATAAGAATGCCCAGCGCCGTGCAGCATACCGAAAGCACTGCCGAGCACAGCGTTACCGCGCGAAAGCTTTTATACACGCGCATGGCTGACAGCGCAGGGAAAAACACCAGCGCCGAGATCAGAAAAAAGCCCACCGAGATCATGGCAATGGCGGCATCGCCCTTGATCTTGGTATTCTGCCCTGTGCGCAGCAGCAAAACAGCGCTTATGACCGTGATCCCCAGTGTCAGGGGCATATCATCGGCAAGGTCCAATACTGCGGCAACCGACATTGCACCAAACGCCACATGAGAAAGCCCATCGCCAATGAACGAAAAGCGTTTTAATACCAGCGTTACCCCTAAAAGCGAGGAACAAAGCGCGATTAGCACGCCCACCACCAGCGCATAGCGCACAAAAAAAAAGGGGGGGTAAGCCCAATAAAGCATGAGTTTTTCAAAGATAACTGCCATTATATATCACCGCCTTTCGCCGCAGCAAACAGCTGCCCCTGCGGGCTTTCAAGATACTCTGCCTTGCTGCCAAAGAAAACACTGTCACTAAGGTTCTGCTCCATAATGGAGAGATAGGTCGTGCCGTTGTTCACATCTTTGGCGGTCGTGCCCTGCATGGAATCCATCGTAAGCACCTTCTGGTTTTTGGCGGCAGTGTTCTGCACAATGGTCTCCGCGATCTTATGCTGTGCCCCCTCAATGGTCAGCACGCACGGCAGGCTCAGTTCGTCTACTTTATTGGCCAGAAAAGAGATCGTTGCAAAGCTGGCTTCAGTTTCAGCCGAACAGCCCACAAAAGCGGCATAGTAGGTAAGGCCGTAGTCATCGGCCAGATAACGGAACGGGAAACGATCCCCAAACAAAACGCTCTTATAGGCCGCTGCATCCACGGCAGCCTGATAGCCTGCATCCAGCTCCGCGAGCTTTTGCGTATACACTGCTGTATTGGCGGCATAGGTATCGCTGTGCTCTGGGTCAATCTGCTGCAATGCCTCGGAAATTGCCCCGCAAAGCGTTTCGGCATTTTTTAAAGAGAGCCAGACATGCTCGTCATATTCCGGCCCTTCGTCTTCACCTTTTTTTCGTCCTCATCGGCCTCCATGCCCTCTACAACCTCTTCTTCCTTAACACGGCTGCCCAACGATCAATGACCTTTCTCTCACTGTTGGCGGCCTCTTTGAGCGCATCCTCTACCCAGCCATCCGACTCGCCGCCGACATAGGTAAACAGCTCACAGTCAGCAATTTTAATAATATCGTCCGCTGTAGGCTGGTAGCTGTGCAGATCTACGCCGTTATCCAGCAGCATGGTCACATCGGCGTTTTCTGCCTGGCTGTCCAAGATCTGCTTCACCCAGTCGTATTCCGGAAAAGCCGTGATAACGATCTTTATTTTATCCTACTGTGTGCCCGCGGTGGATGTTTCCGCGCCGCCCGGCGCAGTATTTCTGGCGCTGCAGCCTGCCAAAAGCGTGGCTGCCATGCATAGTGCAAAGGTGCGTATACTGTTTTTGTTGCGATTCATAAAAATAAACCTCCGGATCTTTCTAAAAATCAATCAGTGTTTACAGGCTGCACAAAAATCGTGCAGCAAACAAGGGGCTTTGGCTTCACCGCCATGGCCTGCGCAAAAAGGCAGACTTTCCCCTTGGGTTCGATGTTTTGATTGATTTTTCGTTAATCCGAAAGCTTTACTTTCAGCGAGATCAGTGTATTGCTCCGTGCACATTCAACACTGAGCAAAGTGCGCCCGCATACACGGGAAAAAGCCGCCGCCATCACCCCGGCCGCCAGTGCTGCGCCGCCAACGGTTTTGAGCAGATTTTCACACATACTCAGCTGCTGGCAGACGGCACACCCGGCACCGGAACAGTCATGGTTTACTTCTTCGGCAACATACGCCACAGAGAATAGAACCGCAAAGGCCAGCATTGCTGCCAAGAGCATGGTCAAAAAGCGTTTTTGTCTGGTCATGGTCTGTTCCCCTTTCTCATAAATTTTGATTTTTCTTACTTTTTGCAGTCGGCACAGGTGCCGTATAAAACCGTATCGGCTATATCCAGATCAAAATTTTCCTGCTGCAAATGCTTTGCCAATAAGGCTGCATTGCTGCTTTCCATATGAAAAGTTTTTCCGCACTTTATGCAGCTCATATGCAGCGCGCCCCGGCAGCCTTGGGCAGCCACATATTGATAGCAGCTTTCGTGCATGCCGTTTTTCACGCTTCGATGCACCTTTTCTTCAGCTTCCAGCTGCGCAAGGTTGCGATAAACCGCGCTCAGGCTGATATTTTCACCTTGCAGCGCCGCTGCGATCTCGTGCGCCGTGAGCAGTTCGTCCGGGTGCCGTTCCAGATACTGCAGCAGGGCTTTGCGCTGTTTTGTGGTATAACTCGTCTGCAAAACCATCACTCTCTAATTTGCGATTTGTTCGCAAATTATTATAACAGTTTTTCCCTCGTGTCAATATGCAATTCATTCGCAAATTTAGGCTAAAAAATTCCCGGATGCAGAGCGCTGTGCAAGGCAGGCTCCTGCATCCGGGGGATCAAATATTTATCGCAGTTCGGTAAGGTCTTTCAGATCATACGGGGTATTCTGGTAAACATAATAGTTCAGCCAGTTGTGATACAAAAGGTGTGCATGTGCACGCCAGCGGAAGATGGGGTCTTTGCCGGGGTCATCGTCCGGGTAATAGTTTTTGGGCGGAGCAATTTCCAGCCCTTTGCCGATATCGCGGCGGTATTCCCCGTCCAGCGTGTATTTATCATACTCCGGGTGGCCCGTTACAAAAATCTGGCGGCCGCTTTCGGTGTTCAGCAGATACACGCCTGCATCCTTGCTTTCGGCCAGAATGCGCAAATCGCTGCAGGCCTCCACATCGGCCTTATCAATGCCGGTATAGCGGCTGTGCGGTGCATAAAACACTTCGTCAAAGCCGCGCACCAAGGGGTTATTGGGCCGCACCACACAGTGCTCAAAAATGCCTGAAAGTTTTTGCGGCAAAAGGCGTTTTTGAATGCCGAAGTGATAGTATAAACCTGCCTGCGCGCCCCAGCACACATGCAGTGTAGAGAAAACATGCGTTTTGGTCCACTCCATGATCTCGCACAGCTCGGGCCAGTAATCCACCTGTTCAAACGGCACGGTCTCCACCGGTGCACCTGTGATGATCATGCCGTCGTAGCGGTTCTCGCGGATCTCGTCAAACACATGATAAAACGCGCTCATATGGTCTGCCGAAACATGCGTAGCGCCGTGGGTAGCCGTTTGCAGCAAAGTAAACTCCACCTGCAAAGGGCTGTTTGCCAGCAGGCGCGCGATCTGCGTTTCGGTGGTGATCTTTGTAGGCATCAGGTTCAGCACCACGATGCGCAGCGGGCGGATATGCTGCGAAGCGGCGCGTTCTTCGTGCATAACAAACACATTTTCTTCGGCCAATGCCTGATAGGCCGGCAGATTTTGGGGAATGATCAATGGCATAGGGCGTATGGTTCCTTTACTTTATC
Source organism: Gemmiger sp. (assembly GCA_963629755.1). GTDB lineage: Bacteria > Bacillota > Clostridia > Oscillospirales > Ruminococcaceae > SFIE01. Next base: position 4,645 of record CAVGKH010000019.1, on the reverse strand, counting down.
GCTATCGCGTTTTGGGGGGCTCAGCACTTTTCCAAAGCCTGGGCAATATCGGCGATCAAATCGTCTTTGTCTTCAATGCCGCAGCTCATGCGCACAAGCTCTGCGGGCACACCGGCGGCAGCCAGCTGCTCATCGTTCATCTGGCGGTGCGTGCTGGAAGCCGGGTTCAGGCAGCAGGTGCGGGCATCGGCCACATGAGTTTCGATGGCAGCCAGGCGCAGGTTTTTCATAAAGGTGCTGGCTGCCTCGCGGCCGCCTTTGAGGCCAAAGCTCACCACGCCGCAGCTGCCGTTCGGCAGATACTTTTTCGCCAGCTCATGATAAGGGTCTCCGGGCAGGCCGCAGTAGTTTACATAGGCGATCTTGGGGTGGCTCTGCAAAAACTCAGCCACAGCCTGCGCATTTTCGCAGTGGCGCTTCACGCGTACATGCAGGCTTTCCAGGCCCAGATTCAAAATAAAGGCGTTCTGCGGGCTCTGGATCGAGCCGAAGTCACGCATCAGCTGGCTGGTGCACTTGGTGATAAAGGCACCCTCTTTGCCGAATTTTTCAGCATAGGTGATGCCATGATAGCTTTCGTCGGGGGTGCACAGGCCGGGGAACTTATCGGCATGGGCCATCCAATCGAACTTGCCGCTGTCTACTATAGCGCCGCCCACAGCTGCACCGTGGCCGTCCATATATTTAGTGGTAGAATGGGTCACAATATCCGCGCCCCACTCAAACGGGCGGCAGTTGATGGGCGTGGGGAAGGTATTATCCACGATCAGCGGCACACCGTGCGTGTGAGCAGCTTTGGCAAACTTTTCAATATCCAGCACGGTAAGGGCAGGGTTCGCAATCGTCTCGCCAAACATGGCCTTGGTGTTGGGCTTAAAGGCCGCGTTCAGCTCTTCTTCGCTGGCGGTAGGAGCCACAAAGGTAACATCAATGCCCATTTTGCGCATGGTCACATCGATCAGATTAAAGGTGCCGCCGTAAATGCTGCTGGAAGCCACAATATGGTCGCCGCAGTTGCAGATGTTGAACAGGGCATAAAAGTTTGCCGCTTGGCCGCTGCTGGTAAGCATAGCAGCGGTGCCGCCCTCAAGTGCGCAGATCTTAGCCGCTACCATATCATTGGTAGGGTTCTGCAGCCGGGTGTAAAAATAGCCGCTAGCCTCTAAATCAAACAGCTTGGCCATATCCTCGCTGGTATCATATTTAAAGGTAGTGCTCTGCACAATAGGGATCTGCCGGGGCTCTCCGTTGCCGGGGGTATAGCCGCCCTGCACACAAACGCTGTTAATCTTCATGTTTTTTCCTACTTTCTTATTAGTTCCCGTATTTGGGGCAGCTCTCAGCCGCCTGCTGCAATAATATATAAATGTATTGTAGACCAATCCCGCCCAGGAATCAAGGCTGACGAGGCCTAATTTTATTCACAAAAAGTTTGCACTTCTCCTATTGACAAAATCCCAGTGCAGCGGTATAGTATTAGCAGTCAAAGTCAAAGAGTGCTAATAAGTTCTTAAGTAAATTTCATACTTCCCCAATTTATCAGTATTTCACCGTTCTTGACAATCTTACAGTTCGTACACGCCTTGCAGTAAAGCACTCAAGGCGCGAGATTGCTAACGTAAGATTTCATCTACTTTCTATAAAGGAGGCTTGATGTTATGAATACAAGTCGTTTTACACAAAAAACTATGGAGGCTTTGCAAAACGCCCAAAGCCTCGCGATCGAATATCAGAACCAGGCGCTTGAGCCCCAGCACCTGCTGG